>CABXDI010000009.1 GCA_902510815.1 uncultured Verrucomicrobiota bacterium
TATTAAATTTGGCACAAGTTCAGTATCAATCCGTTGAATCAATCTTAACTCTGATAGCCTATTGATAGAAAGGTCATCAGCTATCACCACATCAAATTTGCCTGGTTCGGAAGCAAGCCTGGCTTCAACCTCATCCGGATCGTTATAAATTATGTATTCAACCTCTATTCCAGTGTCTTTAGTAAATTGATTAAGAACATCTGGGTCAAAGTACTTAGACCAACTTAATAACTTTACAGAATTTAAGTTATTAGGGGCATTATTTGACTCTGTATTTTCAACTTTTTTGCATGCAGCGTGGCAAAATACCACCAAAACTAGGCTTATTGATAAAAACTTTCTCATATGAATTAAAATTATGGTTATTATAATATAATGTTAAGTTTTAGTTCTTCAAATATATTTTCCATAATTTTAATTAATTCTATATTTTATAAATAAATCAAAATTATTAATATATCTAAACAATCTAACTTGCGTTAAAGCCTAGTTATAGATGAGATTCGCTTAACAAAAATGGAAAACGATTGAGTGAAGCGATCAGATAAACAATCAAACATAAGCCACTCTCCCCCTTCATATATGGCAACTCTCAAGTTGGCCATGCCTATAATATTATTGAACTGCACGTTTGCCATGATGCATGCAACTGACGCATGGGTAGTCGGCAAATTAGGTGGCACAGAACTCGCAGCAATCACCTTTCCCTCAATAAGCATTTTTGTTATCGTCAGCTTTGCATACTCATTTCTTGGTATAGTCACAGCACAGATAGGTCAAAGTTATGGCGCCGGTGAAAATAACAAATGCGGTCAATATGCATGGATAGGACTAATATCCGCTTTTTTGATTGGCATATTATCAATTTGCCTCTGGCCAGCAGGTGTAATTTTTGAATTGTTTGCCGGCAACCAAATTGATTCTTTAGGCAATCTTGAGTCTAGGTATTTTAAGATCAGCCTCCTTTCACTACCTGGAGTCCTAGCAACTAACGCCATTGCTAACTATTACATTGGTACTAAAAACCCCTCGGTAGTATTGATCTGCAGCATTATAGGATTAATTCTCAACATTGCATTTACCTATTGGTTAGTCTTTGGCAATTCAATCATTCCTAAATTAGGATTTAATGGAGCCGCATGGGGAACAGTAATCGCAACAACCATCGAATTTGCTCTGATTTTTCTTCACTTCTGCCTCTCTAGATCAAATAACAAAATGATGACCAATCGACCGCCTAAAAGCTTAATGGGCATGAAGAAGCTTTGGTCAACTGGACTGCCGGCAGGAACTCAAGGCGCCGTCGATGCTCTATCTTGGGGCGTTCTTATCGGAGTCCTTATTTCATATTACGGGGAAAACGCCTTAGCTTCTGCAGCAATTCTTACGCGTTTATGGCAATTTATATTTATGCCTGCCGAAGGTGTTGCAACCACCCTAATCGCACTAGTCGCCAATTCAATCGGAGAAGGGTCAGTAAAACATGCCAAGCAGCACGCTAAAATATGCTTTCGCATCAATTCTTTATTTATGGTTTCCTCAGGCTTGATTCTATTTCTTTTCCGGTACCCCTTGGTTTCTTTTTTCACAGACCAGAGTGAAATTATCAGCATCGCCTGCAGCTCAATTATTTTTATTAGTATTGCTCAATGGTTTGATGCAATGAATGTCACCTACCTTCATGCCCTGCAGGGAACAGGCGACACTAAGTGGACCTCAAAGGCTACAATCATAATAAGCATTATAATACTTGGAGGAGGAGGAGCTATTTCGGTAATCTTTTTTAAAGATCTAGGATCTTCACTGATCTGGGCCCTTGCAATGCTTTACAGCATATTACAGGGATCACTTTTCCGAAAAAGGTGGCACTCGAATTCATGGCAACATTTAAACCTCCGAGGTTAAATAATTATTTATATTAAACGATATTGATACGAAACTCTATTCAAGTGCATCACCATACATGACAATGCAGCCCCCCCTTTTTGATATTCGCTCAAATTGAATAAGGCTAGTTCAAAGCCATTATCCGCGGCTATATCCTCAAGCTTCCGATTCTTTGCTAATTCCAGACGGTAATTCTCTGTTCCTTTCTTAAGCTCATGAATATGAGATCCATTAAGCAAATAGTTACCTAACCTCACCGAATTACACAATCCAGGAAGAGCCTCATCTCGTGAAACATCAATAATCTCAGTCACTGCTTCAATTTTCTTAATTTCACTTGTTGATAATAGATCAGTACAAACAATTGTTTTTTCATATGTTAGTGGAAAAATTGAACAATCAAGATGATATAGATATGGATCCGATTCGCGAACTTTAATAATCTTCATATCAAACTGCTCCTCAAATTGATCATACGTCTCCCTCTGAGATCGCAAGCCATATCCTCCAATATAAACATTATCATAGAGATGCTTAAGCTCTGCCTCGCCTTCAAACTTGGTGCTTGGAACAATTGTTTTATACCCCATTGATTGAAAAAATCTGACTCCAACTTCGGTCTCACCAATTCTTGGCCTTGAGTCATAATTTGAGATAACCACAGTGTCCCTAGCTGGCAAATGTTCTAACACGATACCTAAATTAGCTGTGAAAACGAGATCCTGTAGACCACAATTAGACGGAACAGGCAGCAACTGAACAACTCCTCTGGAAGATAAAAATTGGTATAATGCCTGAAATTGTCTAGCCGCTTTCTTATCATCCACCTTGCGTTCGAGATCGTCCAAATCTTCCATCCATATATTATTAGGAGTCGAAGTATTATACGAAAGTGGCGGACACATTAAATACGTGGGCACATCAAGGTGACTAAGATTCCAAGCCTTAGAAGGCGGAGCCGAATGAACAAAGGGGTTTTGAACAGAGGTTTTATCTCTAGTTAAGGCACTTATTTTTGGTGATTTTGAATCAATCATTATAATTCGAAAGGACGTTTAATTTCAAGTAATGGGTCAACTCCCGCTTCAACGTGGGTCCCCTCTTCTAGTAAAAAATCAAATCTCATAGCGTTCGTTAAAGGAATTATTAGATCTACTTGAGACCCATAACGGATTTGAGAAAACCTTTCATTCTGCTCATAAGCTCGGTGAGGCTTTAAATCGAAAGGAGTAATCGAATCAACATCATAATCAGCAAACTGGAGGATATAATAACTTAGCCCCAAATCCATTGCTGATACCTTGTTAAGAACTCTTTGGTTAGAATGTAAATAGTCTGCATTATCGTGATCAACAGAGAGATCATCTATTAAGGCATTTTCCATAGCCAACATTGGTCGATTATGGCTTTCAATTGGCTCCAGCTCCCGATAATTTAGTACACCCGGATAAGGAATTCGGTTAACGTGAACATCATAAAATGTCATAAAGATACCAATAACCAAACTCATTACAGATGGATAATCTGGGTCTCTAACAGCTTCTTTAAGCGAATAATTCTTTCCTTTGACCTCTATTACTGGGTCATCACCTCTAACCAATTTCTGATAAATAATTACACCATCAGCAGGTGAAAAGAAAAAATCCCTATCGGACTGTATAGGTCGCATAGGGTCACGAAAAAAATGGCGCTCCGACAGCCACCGTACTGATCGCCCTTTAACGTCCGAAATATCATCTCTGACCCAATCTGCTAATAGTTTTGCCACTTCAATATTTTGTTTTATTAGATATTTTAAAATATTTAATAATTTAGATATATCAAATCATTTTTTATAAAATTATCATATTTGAATCCCTTTTTTTTATCAAATATGAGAATATGTGGTCAATATTAAGTGAATTTTGAATTTTTTTTTAAAAATATTATTATATGAAATCTAATTATTAGGACTGAACAATAGCCAAGAAAACTTAAACAAGTGGAGATTTATATTCTTTTACCACTCCAGAGGATCTAGCATATAGAAACTTTTAAGCTCTTTATAAATAGCTGGATATCGATTTAGAAGCTTCTTAGGTTTTTCGAAAAAAGTTTCCGTAGATACAGCAAAAAATTCAGCAGGGTTTGTAGCTCCGTAGGAATCAATAACAAGTTTTCTACCAGCTTTTAGCCGCTTAGCATGTTTTTCAAAAGCTTCCTGAAAATTTTTAGACCAATCCTTATGCTCATTAACAAATGCCCTTAATGGCGCACCATCAGCTACCCCATCCCATTGATCTAGTTGATGAGCAAATTCATGAATAACAAGATTTTGACCATCATTAGCAATTGCTGGCCCTCTCAACGAATGTTTCCACGACAGGATTACTGTACCTTTTTCCCAGGATTCCCCTAATCTAGTACCTCCTTTGCCTACTGTCCCATCTTGATTTTGCTGTGCACCTGCGCTGTACATATCTTCATAAACTAAGATTGTGGTTAGTTTATCATAAACCCCACACCTTCCATTGACTAAAAGTAAACACGCCTGACCAGCAATCGTAACACACATTTCTTCTGTTAATTCATCCAACGAGCCACAAGCTTCAAAACTTTTTTCTTCCATAAAAACATTTATATAGGAATGCAATTTATCTCTAATTTGCTCAGGCATCTTATTGTATAGAGGAAAATCTTCTTTGAGTACCTCTTTCCAATTTTCGGGAAACTCTGACTCCATGAGCTTCTTCCGTATTTCATCTTTAGAACTTGATCGGTTTATTGCATAAATCACAACAACCGTAATCAGGACCACAATAATGATTAATATGATGTATGCGTTATCCACCTAGCATTATAATAAAATGTAAATTGATAAAAAAACGAGCAGAATTATTATAATCAATTAGCCAGTCCTATAATCAAAATTAAAATAAAAACAGCAAATGCCGAAATTACTCATATTTCTAGCTTTAATATTAGTTCAAAACCTACCAATTAATACGCTTGCAAACCCCTCTCGAAAGGGCAGCGAAAAAGTCAAAGTGTTCATACTAGCTGGACAATCTAACATGGAAGGGCATGGTTTAATAAAAGGAAAACCTGGCCAAAAGGGAACACTTGAAACTCTAGTCAATGATCCTGAGGCATCAAAAGATTATAAAAATTTAATTACTAGTGCAGGCAATTGGGTCATCAGAGATGATGTCTGGATTAGTTGGATTAATAAAAACGGCAAACTCACTGTTGGAGGCTATGCGGGACGAGGTTCTATCGGTCCAGAACTTGGCTTCGGGTGGGAGGTCGGAGACTTCCTAAAAGAACGAATCATTTTATTAAAATTCGGACCAGGAGGAACTAGCCTAGCTGGGCCTTGGAGACCTCCTAGTTCTGGAGCAAAAGGTGACAAACCGCGTGGTGACTTAATTGGATCGCAATATGAGCACTTAGTCAAAAAGACTAAGGACGTTTTAAACCATGTTGAAAAATACTTCCCCAGTCTAAATGGAGTTGAATTAGAACTTGCAGGTCTTGGCTGGCATCAAGGATGGAATGATGGTTGCAGCTTAAATGATTCTAAAGAGTACAAAGAAAACCTCACAAATTTCATTAATGATATCAGAAAAGATTTAAATGCCCATTCACTCCCTTTTGTAGTAGCAGGGAGTGGCTTTGGAGGATGGGGACAATCTATCGATAGACGATTAATGATAATGCAAGCTCAGAAATCAGTCACCGAACTTCCACAATTTAAATCTTCTTCAAAATACGTTGAAACGAGGGGCTTCTTTCGTGATGGCTCCGTTTCACCCAGACCCATCAGATATCACTGGTGCTGTAACGCAGAAACCTATTGGTTAATCGGTTCGGGAATGGGAAAAGCAATGGTTGAACTTCTAGGCGGACCTGATGCCCCTGCCAACCCATCACCTCCTAAACCCTAGGAAAAGCAATGCTAGAATTTTCATTAAAAGGTAAAGGGTTTAATCTTCAAAATGCATATAACTGCTGCTTACTCTCAAAGGCTGCATATTTACCAAAGGAACTAATTGCTCATCAATTGATTGAAGAATTTGGAATGTCTGAGGTAAAAAAATTCTCTAATCTAAACTGTAAAGGCTTTATCGCATCTTCGGAACAAGTAACTGTGATCTCATTCACTGGAAGTGAATTTGATTTTGACACCTGGCAAGAAAACATAGACGCTTTATTTTCTCCTGGACCGTTTGGGTCTAACGATCGAGTTCATAGAGGTTTTAATTTGGGAATCTCACAAATCAAGGATGATTTAATAACTAAAATTAAAATCACACAAAATAAAAAAAGACCACTTTTTATTACTGGGCACAGTCTTGGAGGGGCCATTGCCAACATTTTTGCAGCACACCTCCTTCATGAAGAATTAAAGCCATATTCAATATATACTTTTGGAGCACCAAGAGTGGGATGTAAAAAGTTTAAACAACTTTATAACTACATTTCAAAAGGAATAAGCTTTCGTATCGTAAATAGACATGACATTGTCCCACGAACACCCCCAAGGCTTTCTACATTCGATCATGTCGGTGAACTACATTACATAGATCCTTCTGGCGCTATACAAAAAGGCATCAGCGCATGGAGAAGATTACTTATGTATCTCGACCCATCTGGAAAAACTCCAAAAGCACACATTAAAGAAATAATCAAAAGGTTACCAAATGCAATTGATGACCACTCTCTTGAAAATTATTTGGAGAGAATTAATCAAGCTCTAAAGAACCAGGAAGTGCATAATTAATCCCTCAAAAAAACCGGAAGATTTGGAGATGATTGTTCAGGACAATAGTAGTATCCACCGCAATTAAAAGACAACAGCTTGGAAGGCTCCCTAACCTTATTTTGAATAATAAAATCAGCCATCATTCCTCTTGCCTTTTTTGCATAAAAACTAATGAACTTATACTTACCGTTCTTATGGTCTTTGAAAGTAGGCGTAATAACTTCAGCATTAATTGATTTTAACTCTATAGCGTTTGCATATTCATTCGACGCTAGATTAACGAGAGCTTTACTTTTTGTTTCCTTAATACATGCATTTATTGAATTAGTTAATTTCTTCCCCCAAAAATCATACAGATTTTTCCCCCTTTTATTATCAAGAGCTGTGCCCATTTCTAACCGATAGGCCTGTATCAAATCTAACGGCTTGAGTATACCATATAGGCCACTAAGAATACGTAGGCGGTTTTGTGCAAAATTAAAATCACTTGCCTTCCAACTTTCTAAATTAAACCCTGTATAAACGTCACCTTTGAATGCTAGTAACGCTTGCCTTGAATTATTGACATCAAACGGTAAGGACCATGACCTATACCTATCGTAATTCAATTTGGCAAGTTTTTCGCTTATGCTCATAAGTGAACATAAATCATCCTGACTAATCTTTTTTAATCGATTAATTAAAATTTTAGAGTCAGAAACAAATTCGGGACTTGAGTAAGTGCTAGTTAAGCACTTGCCATCAAAATCTAAAGTCTTAGCAGGAGAAAGGGTTACAATCATATTAGAGTAATACTTTTATCTGTTGTTTTCTATTCTTTATATTCTACGTCAATTCAATTAAATAAGCCTTAACAGGCAAGAAGGCTTGGAAATCCAAATCTTTTAACATTACAATCTAAATTTAAAAGAACAATTATATGGCTCAAGCAATAATGGATCCAGAAGAAGTTCGCCGTTTTGCGGAGGAACTTAAGCGCTTTAACGAAGATGTATCGACAAGAACATCCTCTCTCCAAGCACGCTTTTCAGCATTAAGCAATACTTGGAAAGATCAAGAACACACTAAGTTTGCAGAAGAATTTGAAGGAATGATGAAATCGTTACGGAAATTCATTGAAACGTCTCAAGCCCACTCCCCTTTTCTATTGCGCAAAGCAAGACGAATTGAAGAATATTTAGACCAGAGTTAGACCATCATGGCAAATCAAGCCAAGGTTGGATCATTAGATTCAATAAAATCATTTAGAACAAGTCTGGTAATCTTTATAGAGAGAATGACTAACGCACTAGACGATGTGGGTGACGAAGTGAAGCGGACAAGAAACTGGATCCTCGATGAACAGGTTAATTATTGGAGGAGCATGAAACGCCAATGGGAAAAGAAACTTGATCAAGCAGAACAAGAATTGTACAGCACGCGCCTTTCTACAATGCACAACACAAACACCGAAGCACAAATGAACGTAAGAAGAGCAACTCAGAAGGTTGATGAAATTGATGGGAAAATTAGAACTATTCAGAAATGGGCGAGGGATTATGATAGTATTGTCGAACCCTTAGCTCGTCGCCTTGACACCTATCGTGATCTTTTATCCACAAAATACCCGAAAGCCATATTCCAAATAGACAAGACAATTGAAACCCTTGAATCATATGCTGAAATATCTAAAGGAGAAGTCGCCAAGGCACCAGAAACCGATGATTAAGGCAGCAATTAAATCCGTTAAAAATTCGAATTTTATATGTCCGTAAGATCAAGCAAAGGCACCATAAGTAGAGCTGTTCGTGATTTAAATGTAGAGTGGGAAGAATGTAAAACCCAGTGGAATGATATAAAATCTAAGGATTTTCAAGAGACCTACATTTCCCCAATTCCCGACACGCTCTCATCCTGTTCTAATATTATAGACGAATTAGACAAAATTTTGAACAAAATCCGAAAAGATTGTGAGTGATAGCCCATCAGGTATAAGTGAAACTATAAAAATGATTAGCTCACTGGAGTCGGTCATTAAAGAAACAGTCGAACAGGAAGAAGCAATTCAAAGTCAGTACCGATTGGTTTCAGTGAGAGCAAGGCGTGAACATGATGAATCTCTAGAATCAATTGACTCTGATTATAAAAATTCATTGGCTGAAATTCAGTCAAAATTTCATCGTATTAATAGCGACACCGAAGACTTTTACAAGCAACGCAATAAATGGATCGAACGAGCGTATAGTCATTCAATTGAAAGGCTCAATAAAAACTACGAAGCCAAAAAGAATAAGAGCATTTCAGAGATTCAATTCAAAACTCTAACGTTTAAAAGAAACCATGAGGACCGGATTTCAGAAATACATCAACATCAGGCATCTGTTGAAAGTATTTTGGAAAAAGTATCTGTAGAAAACAAATCTTTAAATCTAAGGATAAACCGAATCTTTAGAGGTTATCCTTTAATAAGAAGAAAACTTAATAAAAAATCGCAAAAAATCTATAATTGCCCAGAAAAACCAGACATCATCAGTTCTTCCGAGGAACTTAAGGACTCTATATACAAAACAAGTGAAGCACTTGATAAATTTGAAAATAGTAAAATTCCCAAATTTTTACGTTGCACCCCTTTACACTGGCTTTACCCACTGTCTGTAAGTGGAATTTCTCTAATAGGCCATTACATACTTAAATGGAATTACCATGACCATTATCTACCACTATCAATATGCACTTTCGTATATTCTTTGCTCTTCATTTTCAAATACAAATACAAACACATCTGCTTAGAGTCCTATTATGAAATAGAGAAGCATCGTGCAAAGTCTGCTGAAATGTATTCGATTTGCATCAACGGCAGAGAAATTTGGAGGACAATTCAGACAAAAATAGCGGAAGAAGAGTTAAACAAAAAAATCAAAGGTTTAAATGAAGACTTAGGTTCACAAGCCGAAGAAAATAAAAGAACAAGTCATGGGAAACCTGAACAATTTTTAGAAAAGAAAAAATCTTTACTAGAAAGAACACAAAAGAACAAACAGGCAAAAGTTGAAAGTAACAAAACTCGCAAAAACGAAGCAATATTAAAATCTGATCAATTTTTCGAAGACAGAAAAAATGAACTATTAAAATCACGTGACTCTTTGATCAATGAATCTAAAGAATCTCGCAATAAAGCCTGGAACGAATTAAAGTTAAAGTGGGCAAATTCAACTAAAGAGGTTTACGACTTCTGCCATAAAAATACACTAGTTACTAATGAGTGTTTTTTTGAATGGAATGATGAATTCCTAAAGAATTGGAGCGCTCCTCTTGAGTTTCCTAACTACGTAAATTTTGGAACACTCAAAATCGATCCCACATTATTAGCAAACGTACTACCCTCAGACACTGATCTATCATTACCAAAGGATGGAACAATAGAGACTCCATTAAATCTGATCTTTCCGGAGGAAGGGTCACTTTTATTTGAAACTGATTCATCAGGAAATGAACAAATTATATCTTCAATCAACAATATAATTTTAAGATTATTGAGTGTATCTCCGCCTGGAAAACTAAGTTTCAGTATCATTGACCCTGTAGGTCTTGGACAAAATTTTGCTCGTCTAACACATCTTGCTGATTATGAAGACAGCATTATTAATAAAAAAATATGGACGCAACGTGAGCATATTGAAACAAGGATATTAGAACTGAATGAACATATGGAGAAGGTGATTCAAATGTACCTCCGCAACGAATATGAATCCATTACTGCATATAACCAATATGCAGGAAACATATCAGAAAAGTATCATTTCTTGATTGTAGCTGATTTTCCCACAAACTTTTCCGATGCTGCGGCAAGGGGTTTAATGAGCATCGCCGCGAACGGAGCTCGTTGCGGCATTTACACGATTATACATTGGGATAAGCGGCAACAAACACCCGAATCCTTCTTACAAAATGACATGAAGGAAACTAGTATCTGCATTAACGAATCAAAAAATGATAATGCACTTCAACTTGCTAATGGATTAAAAAAAGGAATAACTCTAAGATTTGATTCTCCACCTGCCAATGAAAAATCTATAGAGTGGATAAAACTTGTAGGAAACGAAAGCTCAGATTCAAACCGAATAGAAGTTCCATTTGAGCAGATTATTCCTAACAATAATAATTACTGGCAAAACGAAAGTTCAGATGAATTAACGATTCCAATTGGAAGGGCGGGTGCAACCAAATTACAAAACCTCAGCTTTGGTAAAGGCACTCGTCAGCATGCTCTTCTCGCAGGTAAAACAGGTTCTGGAAAATCGACGTTACTTCATGTCGTTATAACAAACATCGCCTTACATTTCAGTCCTAGTGAAGTTGAATTCTATCTAGTCGATTTTAAAAAAGGTGTTGAATTTAAATGCTACGGATCCAAGAAACTTCCACACGCAAGAGTCGTTGCCATTGAAAGTGATCGAGAGTTTGGATTAAGTGTACTTCAAAAATTAGATACTGAATTAAAAGACAGAGGCGAAGCTTTTAGAAAAGCTGGAGCTCAGGATATCGCTAGCTACAAGCGTATTACAAATGAGACAATGCCTAGGTCTCTACTAATCATTGATGAGTTTCAAGAATTCTTTGTCGAAGATGACAAGATCGCACAACAAGCTTCTGTTCTTCTAGACAGAATTGTCAGACAAGGAAGGGCATTTGGAATCCATGTACTACTGGGTTCACAAACGCTTGGAGGAGCTTATTCACTAGCTCGAGCGACTCTTGGGCAAATGGTAATCCGAATTGCCCTCATGTGTAATGAAGCCGACGCGTATTTAATTATGGATGAGGGAAATCCGGCACCACGTCTACTGACTAGACCTGGTGAAGGAATCTACAATGACTCAGCCGGCTCTGTAGAAAGCAACAGTCCTTTCCAGACAGTGTGGTTATCTGAAGAACAGCGTTACTCATATCTCGATCAGATTAATGAAATTAATTTAGAAAAAGGCAATAGGTCCGGTAACCCAATTGTTTTTGAAGGCAACTCGCCAGCTGATATTATGGAAAATATTGAGCTGAAGAAATTAATAAATGGCGATCTAACAGTTAGTGATCAAGCTCCCCTAATTTGGCTAGGTTCTCCGAATTCTATAAAAGGCCCAACGAGAGCCTCGTTCCTAAGACAAAGCGGTAATCACATGATGATTGTAGGACAAAGAGATGATGCTATTCTGGCAATGCTCACTATCGCAATGGTTACATTAAATAAGAAACACCTAAAAGAAGATGGGAAAATTATTTATATAGGTGGTGAACCTGAAGGAACCCCTGAAAGAGAGCACATTGAGAAAACATTATCTCTTTTAGAAAAAAATTCTGACAGTAACTATCATACAGAACTGGGCGATATCGTCCAATATTTGGACCGCGAGATAAAAAAACGAACCGCGTCGGTGAGCACAAAATCATCGCCCCTTTTCATAATTATTAACGGATTACAAAAGTTCAAAAAGCTTCGTTACGATGAAGACCTCGCATATTCTTTCGACAGTTCCGCAAAAGATTCAAATCCGGCCATGATTCTCAATGAAATTATAACGGAAGGCCCTGCTTTAGGTATTCATATTATAGTTTCAATAGATAATTACAATAATATTGGTAGATCTTTAAGCAGAAAGGCTCTTAGTGAATTTGAAATGCGAGTACTCTTTCAAATGAGTGCTAATGACTCTGCAGCCTTAATTGACTCAACTCAAGCAGGTAGTATTGGAATGCATAAAGCCCTTTTCTATAATGAGCAGACTGGAGTAATAGAAACCTTTAGACCATATTCCTTACCTCCTATGTCTTGGATAGAAGATATTTCTAGAACTAATTCGTAAATCTTACTTTTGAAGGATTGACAAGATAAACTTAAAAATTAAAGTCTCGAAAAATGGGTAAAGAAAACAAAAAGCAGGAATTTCAAGCTGAAGTACAACAGCTACTCGATATCGTAATAAACTCTCTATACACTGATAAGGAAATTTTTATCAGAGAGCTCGTCTCCAATGCCTCAGACGCATTAGAAAAGGTAAAACACACTGAGCTCACTGGTAACAAAATTTCTGATCCTGATTTAGAGCTAAAAATCGTTATTGATACTGACGAAGAAAATAAAACAATCACCATAACTGATCATGGCATTGGCATGACTGAGGAGGAGCTTGTTGAAAATCTTGGCACTATTGCTCACTCAGGCTCAAAGAATTTTGTGAAAACAATATCAGAGTCCGAACAAAAGGAAACCAACCTTATCGGACAATTCGGGGTTGGATTTTATAGTGCTTTTATGGTCAGTGATAATGTTTCAGTTAATACCAAATCATGGAAAGAAGAGACATCTAGCCGTAAATGGCAAAGTGACGGAAAAACAGGATATGAAATCACCAATACTGAAAATCAAGAAAGAGGAACATGTATTACGATAAAACTACTTGATGAACACGAAGAATTTTCCAAAGAGCAAAAAGTAAAAGAAGTCCTTGAAAGTTACTCTAGCTTTGTGCCTTACCCAATAATCCTAAATGGAGAAAGAGTTAATAACATTGAAGCATTGTGGATGAAGTCTAAGTCTGAAATTACTGACGAGGAATACAATGAATTCTATAAGTTTGCAGCTAAGGCTTTTGATGAACCAAAATATAAACTTCATTTCAGTGCTGATGCTCCGTTAATGATTAATTCTTTACTATTTGTACCAAATGAAAACCCAGAAAAACTCGGCTTTGGACAAACTGATCCTGGCGTAGCTCTTTATTGCAATAAAGTTTTAATAGACGGACAGCCAAAGGGCCTACTTCCAGATTGGTTAAGGTTCCTCAAAGGGGTCATTGATAGCGAGGATCTACCTCTCAACATTTCTCGCGAAACGATGCAAGATAGTGCGTTAATACGTAAACTAAATAGACTTATTACAAAAAGATTTATCAAACTTTTAGATAGAGAGTCTAATGCTGACAGTGAAGGCTTCACAGCATTCTATGATCAGTTTCGTAACTTCATAAAGGAAGGAGTGATCACGGATACCGACCATCGCCAAGACCTCTCAAAATTACTAAGATTCGAATCATCAATGACTGACGAAGGAAAACTGACAAGTCTTGATGATTATTTAAGTAGAATGAAAGAATCACAGGATAAAATTTATTTCCAAATATCATCAGACAGAGAGAGCATAGAAGCTGCTCCATACTTAGAAGCATTTAAAGCAAGAAGTATTGAGGTTTTATTCCTTTACGAACCAATTGACGAATATCTCGTAGGCAACCTGCCGAGTTACGAAGAGAAGGAATTAGTATCAATTGATAGAGCTGGTCTAGAACTAGGAGAAATTGAAAGCAATGAAAAAGGATTAGACGAGTCTTCAATGACTTCACTTTGTGAGTGGATGAAAGAAACTTTAGGTGAAAAAGTAACTGAGGTGAAATGCAGTAGCCGGCTAATTGACAGCCCCGCAGCAGCATTAATCCCTGGAGGCACTATGAGCCCTCAGATGAAGCAAATGATGAAGCAAATGAACCCTGAGTTTTCAGATTCAGAAAATGTAGAGATTGAATTGAATCCAAATCATGAACTAATTAAAAAACTTGAATCATCAAGAGAAAACCAACCCGAACTTGCAAAAATGATCGCTGAACAGCTTGCTGATAATGCACTACTCTCAGCAGGGCTTTTGGATAAGAGTAAAGGAATGGTCGATAGAGTTTATGATATAATGCTTCGGTCACTAGACTAGCATTCATAAAGAACACAAAAAATATAAAGCACCGCTTCTTAAGGGTGCCTATAAAGTAAATTGAAAATTACTTTCAATTAAAGCCCAACAGGAGAGACTGAAGATGGCGGCGGAGGGCTCTTATGAGATATCTTTTCAAGCCTTCTGTGATCTTGATCTGCAACTTCCTTTAATTTCTCCAGATCTTCTCTTTCCATTTCTAATTTTGCTTCGAGAGCATTAAGCCTCTGTTCAAAACTATCTAGTCTGTCATCTATCTTATGTTTTTCATCTTTCTCAGACATTTTTTATCCTTTCTTATCTTCATTTTCCATAAATCAAGGACCAATAAACAATCATCACTAATTGATAACGAATTACTTACGTCTTATTAAATTAACTTTAATAACTAATTAAAACTTGAACCAGAAAAAAATGATAAAATTTTTAACAATTTTGATATATGTATATATAATCTCAATTCGAAGATATAAAGTTCCATCAAATGCTGAAATACATATCATATCGTAGCTTAATCTTATTATTTATCATTTTTCTTTCTAGTTGCGCTAGATACCAAAAACAATGGGATCAAGTAAGAATAGAAACTAAAGAACCTCATTCTGGGATTTTAGGTGCTTGGACAGGAACCTGGAAAAGCATGCCTACTGGTCATAATGGAAAACTTAAATGTATCATTAAAGAAAAGGATGATAACGTATACGAATTCTATTATTGGGCGACTTGGGCAAAAGTTTTGAGCGGTGGATTTAGAACATCATGCGAAGTCTCAAAAAAGGATGCTTTATGGACTTTTGAAGGCACTCAAAACCTCGGAGCACTCGGCGGAAAATTTAGCCACAAAGGGAAAGCAACCAGTAAAAAAATTGAAGCTACTTATAAAGCCGAACATGGAGATCATGGAATATTTACATTAACTCGTCCTTGATCAAAACAATAATGACATCTAGCTCATGACATCGAACCAAAATGAGAAAGTTTAGCTATTTCTTCAATTGTGGTATTTCCTAAAATAACTTGAATCAATCCCTCTTGATAAAGTGATAAAACACCTTGCTTAGCAGCCTCCTTTCTCATCTCAGACATTGAAGCTCCGCATGATACCATTTCAGCGATAGTCTGGTCTACTGGACACATTTCCATAATAGCAACTCTACCTAAAAACCCAGTACCACCACATTCTTCACATCCCTCAGCAATAAAAATTGGATCATTGGTTGGCTCCTGAATAAGACCGTTCCTATGAAACAATTCCTGAACTCGATCATTAACGGGAACCGCTCTCTTGCAATATCCACATAATTTTTTTACTAACCTTTGTGCCTGACTCATAGCAAGTGCATCTCCAAGTAAATATGGTTCAACGCCCATTGAAATAAGCCTAGAAACAGCCCTTAAAGAATCATTGGCATGAAGAGTAGTTAATACAAGGTGCCCCGTAAGAGCAGAGTTAATTGCTGCTGTCGCTGTCTCTTCATCCCTTGACTCTCCAACTAAAATAACATCTGGATCAGCCCGCAGCAATGCTCGCAAGCCTGTAGCAAAATCGATTCCATGAAATCCATCAGTTTGAGTTTGATTAATACCTTCTATTTCATATTCAATCGGATCTTCTATTGTATGAATATTAATATCATCTGCATTTATAGAATTAATGAATGCATATAGAGTTGTAGTTTTCCCTGATCCAGTGGGCCCTGTTACAAGCACCAATCCCTGATCTCTATTCATAGTAGAACCTACAATTCCTGATTGTCTCTCTGATAAATTAAGCTCACTAAGCTCCTTAATGCCATCTTGTTTATCTAGGAATCTCATTGTTAACTTCTGATTCTCTTTTCGACATGGCATCGCTGAAACACGAACGTCAATTCGTTTTTGGCCAATTTTCATTCCAAATCTTGCATCTTGAAGATTTTGATGTTGATGACTCATATTTGAATAGTTCTTAAAAAGGGCAATAAACCTTGGTAATTGTTCCTCCGAACAAGAGTGAATTGTTTTAAGACTACCATCTACTCGCGCTCTAAACCTAGCAGTGTTAAAATATTTCTCTATATGAAGGTCTGAACCCCTCTCTGAAATCGCTCTAAAGAGAATCCACTTAAGAACCTCTTCTGGGGATGTATTAGGGTTTAAAGGATTAATATTAGCGGTTTCTACTGGATCTATTTCCACTAAATTTTGATCTTCGGAATAATACAGTTCACCCTCTTCTAAAAAACCCGAAGACTTAAAAGCCATTCCTCTACTTTTTGCAATTGCAGATCGGATCGAATCTGGATCTGCAAGTACAGGAATGATCTCTATAGAGTCATGCCCTTCAGACAACCATTCATCTTCAAATTTATGAATATTAGTATTCTCACTTAAAAGATAGAGAAAATTATCAGAAATATGTATTGGATACACAACATGCTTTTCAAGGAGCTGTTCTGGAAATGAACTTTGTGCGGGAGCTTCTTCTGGATTAAAGCATTCTATATTCTTGATAAGCTTAAAAAAGGCAACTCCGTAGTGTCGCGGCAATCCTTTATAATCCTTCGGAACCGAAATTTCATTACCTTCATTTTCTTTGATCAGGTTGTTCCATTGTAGCTTATCATCAAAAGATAATGGATAGTTATCAATAAACCATTGCATAATGGTAATTGGATTCTGCCCATCAGCTGGAAGATTAAAATCACCCAAAGCACTAATCGCTGATAAGGGATTATGATCAAGACGTGACTGCAAGTCATCTAAAAGACAACGATACTTATCCCTTTTAATAACTGCTTTGACACAAAGAATATCTGGAATTCCCCAAGTATCTCCATTCTCAGGATCATAATGAGCAATTATAATTAGTGGCCCCAGACTACCTACAGGAACCCATGGAGAATCTCCAGATGGAACTCTCCCAAGTTTCCGAAGTATGTTCTCCGCATCAGCGGTACAGGAGTCTCTCTTAATATCCAGAGGAACGATTCCATTCTGGTAAGCAATTTTATCAATGGGAGCCTCCTTATTTTCTGAATTCACTTCATCTCCCCCCCCCTCCCCGATTGAAGATACTTTATAATTAATTTCATCTGACTTGATGAAATCTACAGCCTCAGTTTTTGAGAATCGTTCGCAACTTTCAAACTCGTACATAATCTATTATTTCCCTATTGGCTCGTATCCTTTTCGAAACTGGTAGTTTAAACCATAATCAGATCCATCTAGTGATAATCGTATCCCTATTCCTCGAGTAGAAGGGTAAATTAATTCAAAAGAATACCCGTTCCACTTTATTCTATATTCAGAAACATCAGCACTCACTACAGGGTGCCAATCTTGTCTCATGTAAGGGCTTCCGGGAGAAGGATTCACATCATCTCGCCACTGCAAAGTCCTTACAATCTGAATTTCATCTCCTGCAATTGAATCATTTTTTGGATACTTAATCCTATAAGATGACTGATTATGCTTCTTTAAAGATCTATTAATATTCTCAACAAAATCACGTGCTAGAACATCTTTTGAACTAGGAAGCAATCCGCCCAACTGAGGAATGGCTATGCTTGTTATTATTCCGATCATAGAAAGGACGATCAATAGCTCTAAAATACTAAAACCCTCTAAGCGCGCATTTTTCATATCTTCTCAGAACTTAAATAGACTAATAAATAATCTCTCCCCGAGGACCACTAAGCGACACTTTAACCAATGGCTCAATACTATTTGGGATGTCTATTCTATACCCAAGAGGCATGTATTGATCTACGTTAGCCGGAGCAAAAGCTAAATATGATGCCAGTAATGCATACCTATCTTGATTTGTAGTACTCTTTTTCCAATACTCAGCAACATTCTCACGGCCATTTGACTGTAGCAATGTAACCAAAGCTATATTCAACGCTTCAGCTCTTGAAATTGCTAGATTAGTTTCAGAATCCTGCTTTACCGCGACTATGTTTGGCATAGCCAAAAACGTAATAATTCCAATTATAGCTACTGCAGCAAGAACTTCCACAAGTGAAAAAGCTCTCAAACGAAGATTAGAAATTTTGAAAAATTTATTATCCTTCATGGTTATGGGAAAAGTTTAACTTTAGGATATGTAACTGCTTTAGCACTTTGATTTTGGTCCCAATCAGAAAGAGTCAAATATTGACCAGTTTTTTTCATTGCTTGAGTCAAAATTATATCCGGATATTCATCTTCTGATGATTGTACAAAATGCTGATAACTATCTGCATCCAGATATTTTGAAATCAGCTCTAATCGACCAATATTTCCAAGCTTTGATCTAGATGCTCTGGGAGAACTCGGTGATTCAGTCCAATAATTATCAGCATAGTTATACTTATTTCTAACATAGGCTACAGACCGATGAAAAACCAATCCAGGGTTTAATGGATCGGGACTCTCAAAACCACCAATTTGACCTGCAACCCAATTATTTAAGGCCGATTGTAGAGTTGCTTGTTGTTGCCTTGCTAAAACATTTCTAGAATCCTGAGCAGCATTAGTAAAAGAGCTAATAACTATACTTGCCATTATAGAAATAATTCCAAGTACTAACAATAATTCAACAAGAGAGAATCCATTCTCTCGAATATTATTAATGGAATTATTTATCTTCATACTTTTCAAAAAATTAGCGGCAGTTCAGTTATAAGAAGGGTCTCTCAATCACAAAATCGAGAGACCCCTAAAATATCACTATTATCAATTTTTTTTACTTAGGAGCATAAACAATCATTTTTGCTTGTGCGTCATAACTAAGATGCTGCGTTGCCGCCATCTTTTCTTCATTTGAAAGACTTGGCACTTTGAAAACGGTACTGTCAAAGCCCGAATCTTTGCTTCCTGTTAAACCAGGGCTAACAAGTTGATTTACGATGGCACTAACATTAGTTGAAGTACCTAGGTCTGCTCCAGCTGCTACCGCCGAGGCACAAACAGAAGCAAGATTTTGAGCGTTGCGCTTGGCCTTACTATTATTTGCTTGATCTGTAATGTTTCCAATTGTCGGTACAGCGATAGCTGCAATGATTCCTATAACAGCAATCACAACAAGCATTTCTACAAGGCTGAAGCCAGCCTTAACGTTTTTGACGATGTTCGTCTTCATATTTTTTCTTTTTAGTTAAGTTTGTTTCGTGTGGCTTTTTATTGCCTTTATATAAATTATGGCAATTATGAATATGTTGCAAGTTTTATTTATGGTTTTTATGGTTTTTAATTATAGTTATACTAATCTTTAAGGTATCTTGATTAACTACAATAGGAAATAAACTAGGAACTTAAAAACCGTACTAATAATCAACCTGAGATTGAGAAGAAGGCGCATTGCCCTCAGAGGAGTTGGGTAACATATGCTGCCCTAAGTTGAAGATAGGTGAATATATAGCATAAATCAAAAAACCAACCAAAGCTCCAAGAATAACTATGGTCACTGGCTCTAACACCTTATCGATTTGATTAGCCACTGTATCCAATTCCTCTTCATAATCATCAGCAATCTCTTCAAGCATATCTGTTGCAGACCCAGTCTCAGAAGCAATCTCCATAACTCCACAAACATTTCTACCATCCTCACCTAACCAATGCGATTCCATTAAAAAGCTCTCGGAAAAACCCAATCCATCATTGACGTGACTGCGAACTCTGGAAAAAAATTCTTTGTGATAAATGTGAGGGGCACTAGCGGATGTAATCTCTAAACTTTTATTTATTCTTACTCCCGATTCAAGGAGGAGAGAAAGACAACGAAACGAAACTGCAGATGAAGATTTTCTTACAATCCCTCCGACTATTGGTAGCGATGCGAACACTTTTTGTAAAAATGGTTGCTTAGTAATTTTTGACCAGTTCTTCATTAGCATTGAAAAAATCGCAATGGGAAATAATAAGACGTAAGGCTTAGCTATCAACAAATCTGATATTTTCATCATCATGATTGTTGCACTAGGAAGGTTAGCACCAAGATCACCATAAAGCTTAGAAACAGCAGGAACTAGAGTATAGCTCATCGTAATAACAACACCAATTCCCATAGTGATAACGATTCCAGGATAAATCATACCCTTCTTAAGTTTCTTTAATATTTTCAATGTCTTCTTTGAAGATTTACCAATTTCAGCAAAAATCTCTGGAAGTCTTCCAGATTCCTCTCCAGCCCTTACTAATGCAATAATTTCAGGACCAAACTCAGTCGGAAATTTATTGAGCGCATCGCTTACTTTTTCGCCAATCAAAATTTGATATGAGACTTCCGCAATGATACCTCTATATGTGGGAGATTTTACCCTATTTGCCTGCAATTCAAAACTTTTGGACATTGCAATATTACGATCAAGACAACGAGCAACTCCTGTAAAAAGGACAGATCTATCTTCTACATCACCTTTCCTAGTTGTAAGTCTGTGAACAAATTCATCCAATCCATTAATTGTAGACACTTTAGCCCTCTCATTTGCCGCCCTTCCTGATCCCGAAATAGCTTTATCGTCATCATCTGTATCGACTATTAGAAAACTAGTCCGTCCTGTATTCGTATTTGCTAATGCAACTTTCTTAAGCATAACTATAAAATTTTTAATCAAGCCTAGTAGTAGGCCGATAGACTTCGATTGGAGGTAAATCCCTTCCGGGATTCTTCTCATGGCTATTTAATGACAAATTATTATTCATCGTAAATGAATTAGAGCCCTTAATTTTTACACTCACTGAGGAAGCTTCAACTTCAACATCATTAACTCTAACCATATAAGAATCAGTGAAATTCAATTCTAATTCTGTTGTGTCCAATGGTAATAAATCAATGATTTCTTCAGGCTCAAGTCCAAGGTAATACAACTTGGCTGCATTCTCTTGGAAGCAATAACCTCGAGCTAACTGTCTCGTAACCTCTTCTTGTGAAAGCGTCCCATGACTTAAAGAAAGAACTGCACCAATACCCATCAAAAGAATTCCGCTTGCCGATAGAACTTCAACCAAACTATATGCACGGCAGTTTATATTTTTTATTCCAAACCTCATGCCTATTTTTTTTTTCTAAAACTTTCGAGCCAAGCTGTCCTAGGAGCAAGGTATTCAAGAAATCCAGGGGATGCCTCTCTTTTTATAACTAATTGTTTTTCTATGTTATTAGACCATTCAAATGATCGATCAGTAGATATTCCCCCTATCAAATTAAAATCTCCGAAAGCAATATCATCGTTGGCTGCAACTAGGTGCGTATTTTCTGCAATCAAAATCATTCTCCACACAGTGTTACCGCTTTTATCAGTAAAAGCATAATCTACAGGGTACATAGCCAAATCGATACGCTTCTTTACACATACAACAAGTCTTCTCATGTTTTTACCGTGAAAGAATATCTTGCTAAGATTAAAAGAAGATCCACTTGAATCATCCATAATAATAACAACTGCAGGCAATTGATCAGCTCGACTAAAAACAAATCCTGACTGACCATTAAAATGTAATTCTTTTACGTTTCCACCTATAATCACATTAGTTAGAAAGGGCGATCCAAGATCTACATTAACAATACCGCTACCATCACTCATTACTCCTCTACCTCTGTTATAAACAGCACTACCATTTACCCTAACATTTGCTAATTCCTCTACAGCACTCTTAACTGACCAGGATGCAAATTTTCCAGGATCTATGACATCTAAAACGCCTGAGTATGAGGAGCCTTCTGCATCAATTCCAGTAGTATGCGCCTTAATAGGAAAGTTTAACGGTGCAATAAATTCATCTTGCAGGTTTTTCAAAGGCTTCACGCTTACATCATTACTAATTCCAGGGATTGCATAGCTCGCAGTTCTTATTTTATCACCTATTTTCAATTCCGATAAATTCCATAGCATGGAATTTCCATAGACATGAATATTACCAGACAATTTTCGATTTAAATTCCATGAATTTATTGGCCTATGCATTACCAATAAATCACCACTTAAAATAGGAGACCGACTTCTAAGATAATAATTTTTAAGAAAATGATTAGGTCCTTCTACCAAGTTAATGTTTCCTGAATTTCTTCTTTTTGTAAAAATTGACGCGAGGACTGATGACTGGAATCCACCTCCGTTTCCTTGACCTATTCTTAGGTACTTTTCTGGACTTACTTTAGACAAAAACGTTGACCCGCTAGTTCCCCTTACTATGGCAACATCATTTTTATTAGGAACTCTATAGAGTTTGAAAGTCCTCTTATCTGAATTTAAACAGTTATTATAGATTGACTGCTTAATTATTGATTCAGTATTAAGCTTTGATATTCTATGTGAAATTTGAAACTCATAATTTCTTACTTGTTCTGACCTCGCTGAAAGAATAGAAACCCAGGCAGTTAGACCAATTGTCCCGAAAGCCATCACCATCAAGCCCATGAGTATTGTAGCTCCTGAAACCCTAGAACGATCTTTATATTCCTTAAAACGCATAAATAAAAAAAATCATAGCGATGGAGACAGTGGCACTGTGAAAAAATAATTACTCCTATATGCTAATTTTCCATAACTTAATTCATGATTATTATTAGAATCTTCTGAACTTATTTCGCTTAAATGTGAATATGCAAGCAGTGAACTATTGCCAAATTTAAATGTTGGATCTGGCCACCATATAAAATAAAACGGCATTTCTCTGGCCATTTTAAATTTTTCAAATTCTTGCTCTTCAAGTATTCGCCTAGTTCTTTTTTCATAAAATGAAAAGATAGAGGAAAATGATTTATCAAGAATGACTGCTGGGTAAAAAATATCATAGTAGTCAGTGAGTTGATTCCAAGAATATCGTTTCACACTTGCATAAGTCCCCTCAGGTGATGTCGTCCTATGAAAATCAATATCATAAACAGCTCGGACCGCGATAAATCCATCAAACCCACTATTTGATAATATGAATATTGATCCATTCTTAAATTGAGACACTCCCCTCCATGACTTAAAGACCGATTGGCTTTGCGTCATTACACTGGCCAAATGCTTTCTGAATGCCTCCGGAGAGTCTAACATTCTTGAATCTATATCGTTATCAAGAGGTATGTAAACTGGCCTTATTGTGTTTACTTCATCCCTACCCAAGCAAAAGACTGCAGAAGAATCAGAGATATCGTCATTAAATTTTGATTTAAGTCTATCTGCAGACGCTGCACGACCATAATTAGGAGCATTGTAGCTGTTAACAGATTCACTGTTTATATTGTAGTATGCCTTAGCTAACTTATGCCCAATATTAACCTTAATAGAATTAGATTTCTGGTTTTGTAAATTGGATCCAATAGAACTCATTATCAAAGCTACACCTGTGATCAAACATGCTGCTATAGAGGACGCAATCATTACCTCCGTTAAAGAAAATGCACGAGCGTTTTTTGATGGCTCCTCTTGGTTATTAAGATAACTACCTGTCATCTCTACCTTCCTTCGATTTATTATTTATATATATAAGCTTTGAATCTAAAGGAGGATCTTTAGATAATACTGAAGGCAGTACTACTCCGACTTTTGGCTCTAATTCAATTGGAATTGTCATAACTCGAGGCTTATCAGCTTCTTCATCCCCCACCCATGTTATCTGTACTTTTGATGATGTAATCTCTGTAACTTTCAAGTCATCCGTCTGATCTCTAATTAACCTAGGCAAAATTTTTCCTTCCTCTAAAATTATACTACCTAGTTGAACTTTATAAGAATTAGTGCCTCTTGATATTCCATTAACAACGAGAGATTCCAAAATTGTACGAATTTTCGTTTCCTCGGAATAAGAACTATTAGTACCATCTTCTATATCGACGTCATTTTTGGATATAACAAATGGGTTTCTCTCTTCATCACTAATGATGAAAGCCAATATTTGTTCTTTTTTTTCTTTTGGTGAAATC
Organism: uncultured Verrucomicrobiota bacterium; assembly: GCA_902510815.1. Lineage (GTDB taxonomy): Bacteria > Verrucomicrobiota > Verrucomicrobiia > Verrucomicrobiales > DEV007 > EC70. Next base: position 24,241 of record CABXDI010000009.1, read on the forward strand.
CCCAAACTTTCATTTTCATCATTCGTATGGCCTGATGAAAATAAATCTTCACCATTAGAATAATTTGAAAAAACAACCAATATGATCAATAAAAATGGTAAATTGAACATTACAAAACTTTTCATATCTTAGTAACTTTACCCCCTTTTTCATTAACAATTGGTAAGTCTATCGCAAGGTCCATCTTAAGGTCATTCCCCGATTGCCCTTTGGTTAATTTACAACTTGAAACACGTGCAGAAGGCACACTCGACTCAAGTTTTGCCAACCAGTTAAAAACTTTTACGTAATCATCCTCCAAAACAATGTGAACATTCAGCATTTGAGGAATCGCTAGAGAATTTTCACGTTCAATGGTATCAAAAGTCTGAGAAATCGTAATTACCTTTGCTTGTTTAATTTTCATATTAATAAATGCTTCTCCAAACTGAGCACTTTTAATTTGATTAATATAAGGGTCCCATTGACTTAAGTATCTTCTCCCTACTTCAGTCTTTCTTTTGAGTATAACCATCTTTCTTTGTTCAGCAGTCCTAGCAATCACTGCGCTATCATAAGAAGATCTCGAAATAATCTCTGACCCATTTGCTAGTTTCAATTTTTCATAAGATATATTTATCCACTGAATCATTAAGATGATTAGCCCCCCAATAACTGCACATGCTATATGTTTATTATTCATAATTAGCCGTTAATCCTTTCTTTATTGAGGCATTATTCTGTAAAATAAGTGTTGCCTGGTAATTGACCTTACCTCCCTGTTCTGAACTTTGATTTGCAGAATAGGCCCTGTATCCAACTGCATTTATTGCAGAAAGTGTATCATCTAATTGTTTCTGTCCTCCGTTTACAAAGCTTAATTGAATCAAAATTTGGTTTGGATTATTTTTTTCTCTATATAATAACAACTCTTCTATCGAACTCTTTGGCCCCATACTTCTAGACACGCTTAATGCCAAAGGTTGTATCTGCATTGCCCCCTCAACCCATTTATGAATCTCTTGCGCTTTTTGTTCTTCCTTCTTGATAAGATCAATAGTCTTTTCAGTTTGAACCTTCTGAAAAGCCTCGGTTTCAGCTCTTTGTTGCCAATCTGCAGATAAGGAATCCGCTTCTTTTATTTTTAAAAAGAATAAAGCATTTAAAAAAATTGCCCCCACCAAAGAGATAAAAAATAAAAATGGAACAATAATTAAAATTTTTGGCAACGGCTTAGTCAGGTCTTGACGCTCCGTTTTCAAATCATCTAAAAGTTTTTCTCGCTGACTCATTCTATTTTTTACTCATTAAATTCCAAAGAGAGTTAACGCTACTGATGTCGTTAATTTTCATATCAGGAGAAACTTCAGATAATATTTCTTTTATATAACCACTCGACTCATCACCACTGAAGACTATCTGGTCTTCACTTCTCATATCCTCAACAATAGGAAGAATAATCTTTTTTAAAGACTCAAGGTCTTTTCCTTTATGAAGGGAAACTCTAGATCTCATTTCCACCCACTTCTCCTCTTCCATTCTGAGAATGCATATAGAGCCATAACATGATATTACATTTAAAATATTCCCTAACTTATTTTCTGGCTTGTTATTCTTAAACTCCTCACGTGCTTTTTCTATCTGCTCCAGTGATTCCGATAACATAGAGAAAACACCGCAACAAATTCGGCCTACATTTAAACCGAATCGGCCAAACAAAGATTCAACCTCTTTGATATATTCTTCATCAACCGACAACAAAACGCTGCTATTTGACTCAGGATTATGTTTTAGAGAATACCTTTTACCTCGCTCAGCCTTAGAACCCAAAACCGCCCTAGGAGTTGACCTTAAAACATCAAACCCAGAGTCTTTTCTCATTAAGTTGGTCTCTAAGCTAATAACGTACCTTTGGTTAATAGATACACAACACCAACCCCCATCTGATAATTCAAAAAATTCTGATGCCATCTCTTCAAGAATATCTTTAAGAGATCCCGGCACAAATTCACTATCTGAAAAAAGGCCGTTCTTATCCATTGATTTCCAAGTAACGCCTTCCCGTGCAATACTAAGAAAGAGCGACTTCTTTTTTTTAAACCTCTTCTCCCAAGTAAAAGAACTATCGTCAGGATCAGGCCTAAAGGCAGCCATACTCAAAACTTTTGTAACGTCCAATAATTTCATCTTGTTATTTCAATTCCAATTTCCTCTTCTAACTGTAAAAATTCCTCAACTTCATTAAATGTGAACCCTGTATCTTTTCTATTAACAGGCTCCCACCCCTCTGAGATTCTATTACTCATACTCGAATCAAAACTGCACATTCCTCTCTTCGTTCCAGTTTCTAATTCCTGATCCAGCTTCTTAAACTCACCTCTCCTAATTAAATTTGAAACCGAATCGTATTGCAGCAGCATCTCATGCGTAGCAAACCTTTTTCCTCTTTGCTCATCAAAAAGTAACCTTTGGCAAAGTATCATCCTTAAAATATCGGCCAAAGTACTCTGGGCGCTTTCAACTCTCTCTGCTGGTATTAACTTTAAGAATCTTTGAACAGTTTGTGCTGCACTAGATGTATGTAAAGTTGCAACCACTACATGACCAGTCTCAGCAGCTTGAAGCGCAATTTCCGCAGTCTCGCTGTCACGAATTTCACCAACCATTATTACGTCTGGCGCCTGTCGCAATGAACCTCTTAACGCTTCTGCGAAATCATCATCATCTTCACCTATCTCTCTTTGAGATACTAGCGAAGGGATATCATTAGTCGGATAAATGTATTCGATAGGATCCTCAAAAGTAATGAAGTGCTCTCTCCTACGCTTTGCTCTGTGCAGATTGAGTGAAGCAATCGTAGTAGTTTTACCTGAACCCGTAGCCCCACATATAAGAAACAAGCCATTCTTTGCTTGAAGAAATGCTTTTACCGCTGCAGGTGGAACTGATATTTCATCGCAATTAGGAATTTCAGTTGGAAGCAATCTTAAAACCCACCTATAACGACCTCTACTGACCATTCTATTAACTCTAAATCGATACTCACCAACAACCATTGCATAATCAGCACAACCAGAAACAATTTTAAGTTCTTGCTCAGGTTGATAAATAAATTCGTCAAAAACAAGATCACCGTTTCTCCTATAAGCGATAGGTTCCCACGGCGTTATATAAAAATCAGAAATACCAGCCCCCTCTGCTAATTGGATTAATCTTTCGCCCAAAGGTGTACTTTCATTAAGCCCTTCCATTACAATAATATATTTCTTATAAAAATTTGATTAATTATTAATTCCCTATACACATCCAATATCATTCACTAGTCAGGATCGATGTTACTTCCAAATCGCTATCACCGAACGAATCATCAATTTCTCCATTATCTTTAAGCTTAACAATTCCTCTACTGTGAATATCGCCATACTTTGTAAAACCGCCTACAAGCACAGCGCCTCCTGATGGTAATCCTAACACTTTGAAAACATCACCATCCGGCTTAAATCTAGGCTGAAATGAAACATCGCACGTTCCATCCTGATTAAGAAATGCAACAGCGCTCAAATTCCTTCCACCTACTTTGTTAAATTTTCCAGCGATGATAATCTTTCCTCCTCTACCAAGCGCCACTGATCTGATTACAGAGTCAATGCTATCTGGGTAAAATCCTGAATCCAATTGACCCTCTTTATTAAAGCGCATTATCTTACCTGGAAAATCCCCCACTATATATATACTTCCGTCCTTTAAAATTAGAGAATCATGTGCAACTCCAGATGATGGAATATTTCCTTTAGATAAAGAGATTCTATTATTCAATGTACCATTTCCATTCAAAAGAGCTATGCAAGGCTGTGAAAAATTGCCGAAATGTCTAAACCCTCCGCAAACAAGAATGCTTTTATCGGCAAGTATTTTAATGGATTCAATTGAACCATCAAAACCCGATGACGAGTCTGTTTGCCATGAACCTATCCAACTTTTCCACGGGTGACCTTGAACCCACCTTCTTGAAATTTCGCCAGGTAGAACAAATGTTTCATCTACGCTGCCATCAGGATTAAGTCGTGCAATCCCCTTAAGATTATAATTTCCTTCTACACTGGTAAATGCACCACCAATTACTATCTTTCCATCAGGCTGCTCTGCTACAGCAGTAACTTCTCCCCCTTCTACTTTAGATATAAAATTCAAAACCTCCCCAACAGGAGACACTTTCGCAATATAATTTCTACCTACATTATTAATACTAGTAAATTTTCCAGCAACAATTGAATTCCCATCAGATAAATTCTTTACCACGTTGACTTTCCCATCAGCTCCGACTCCAATATCGAATGACTGATCAAGTGATCCAGTCTTAGTGTTAATGCGTGCTATATTCTCGGTCTTCTTAGTATAGAATTCAGGAAATTTTCCAGTGATAATAGATCTACCATTTGATCTTTCAGTGATTGCATAAACCGCAGAACCGTTTCGAAGTTTTTCAGGTATATAATCGTTAGAAATTTTTCCATTAACTCCTAATTTTATAAATGGCCTACAGTCAACGGATTCCTCATTAACAATTATTTCACCACCAATATAAATATTTTCACCTGCATCAATACATGAGGAGTGAACCGTCCAATTTTTATATCCAACCTCATTATTAAAATGAAAGGACTCATCGTAAGAACCATTCACAAGTAATCTCGCAACACTTGATACATCAATTTCATTAAATCGTTTAAATGATCCGCCAATAAATATTTTTCCATTTCTATATGAATTAACGGTGTACACTGGTGAACTTGTCCCTGATCCTGGATCAAAACTTCGATCAATCTCACCCGATCCAGCCTTTACACGTGCAACGTTCTTCCTTTTAATGCCATCATATTTTTCAAAATTACCGCCAATTATAATCCCTCCATCATCCTGTACACATACACCGTGAACAATACCTTGGACCCCCAAAGAGGTATCGAAGGACATATCCAACTGTCCATTAAGATGAATCCTAGCCAAACTAAAAGCAGGAAAATTGTCGTAACGTGTAAAACACCCAGCAACAATTATCTTAAACGGATCCTTTGGCTCACTTACAGTATTAGACCACCCTTTTTTTTGAATCGCCAGGCCATGGACCCAACCATTTTGATCAGTATGAACCCCTCTTCCAACATTAAAATTTTGATCAATTGAACCATCATTATTCAATCGGGCCAGCCCCATTCTGTATTCACCGTTAAATTTTTGAAATTTCCCACCAACCACAATTTTACCATCTGGCTGTACAGCTATCGCCAAAACATCATCATCAAAACCATCTCCCGTAGAGAAGGTTTTGTCCACCTTTCCATTGGAATCGAATCTAACAATTCGATTGCTTTTTATGCCGTTCGCAGTTGTAAACTCTCCGCCAACAATAACCTTACCATCTTTCTGTAACGCAATAGCTCTGCCGATTCCGTTTAAACCCTGTTCCGGATTAAACGTAGGATCAACACATCCTCTAATCTTGTGCTGACGAATATTAAAATAGCTTGCTACGGTTCTTTTATGAAAAACACCCCCAATATAACCGTCCCATTCAGGCACATTCCAGCGGTTAAATGAAAACATTTTTGGCATACTCGGACTAAACCAATTTGAGTAACCTTCGGGCCCATAAACTCGAGCTTTAATTCGAAAAACGTCTACGTCTGAACTCTCTAGAATAATTGGAGAAGTATACAAATCCCCATATAAGGGCTCTCCGAATTGATCAGTCCCTGGATCAATCCCATTTGTTGTATAATAGATCCTCCATCCCTCAGGTAATACTCCACTTTTATTCAAGGGAATTAATGAAATTCCTGTACCATTCCCTATATCACCATTCTTTGAGACATCACTAATAGGTTCTTCAAGCCGCAACTTATTAATACCAATTAAAACACTCGATATTTTAGAATCATTAAAAATTAATGGCTCTAATGACTTTGCAACAACATTTACAGACAAGTTGTTCTTACCTTCCCAATTAGAGATAGAATGACTTATACTTGTTTCTCCATAAACTTTAGAGAAATTGTTCACAACATTCCCCTCTCGGAAATTAAAATCTCTCGTGTCATCTAAAGACCAGACAATGTTAAATTTTTCTGGATCAATAAATCGCTTTGGAATTTGATCGTTATTGTGAAGCGATACAAAAATCTCAGATCCAACTCTTCCTAAGTTAGAATCTTTAACCATTTGACCTCCCATCATTCTATAATCAACAGGATTATCACGAGCAGATAGTCGTAGCTCTAATTCAACGGGATTGGCTTTGTAGGTATTTACACTTGTTCCACTATCGAGCCATGATCTTGGCTCCAAACTTGCGGACATAGCAGCTATAGTATCTCCAGGATTAACAGTTATGGATTCACCCGAATAAGGCAACCATTGATTTCCATTGGTAGTATAAAATATTCTTGAAGAATCCTTAGGATTTGGATTACTTATAGAAAGACTAAATTTTTCAAAATCTAAGAGCGGATATTTTCCTCCTACGATGTTTAACGAGGGCATATTCAATTTTAAGGCTCCTTGATACCCATCAGATTCTCGATCTGTTAAACTATCAGAACTTAAAAGGCTTACAGGTAAAATATTTTCACCTAAATCAGAAATATGGTCTTTATAATCCCATACCCATTTACTGTGTTTTGCTAACTTTAAATTAGAATTTCTATTCTCTTTGACTTTATTATGTATCAGTAGTTCTGGATCTATAATAAATGCTTTAATGCCTTTCTTGCCGCTCCTAGAAATTTTAAACTTTTTTTTATGAAAATCCCATAAAGCTCGAGGCTCGCTGCTTTTTGCACCTTTATCGGATTGCATAACGACACTCAATCGTTGATCTATCATTGAGTCACGAAGACCGATTATTTCTTTGATAGATTCGTCAGAGGGAACCGTTTTAAGTTTATCTAATATATTCTGAAAAGACTCCCTTGAATCTATGACACCCCCATGAGCCTTATATATATTGAGAGCATTATTAACAACAGCAACATCCTGCTCAAGTTTAACACCCTTTGAGGATGCTTTAATTTCTATAAAGCCAACATATCCTACAGAAGCAATCCCTGAGATTATTGATAATGAGACTAATGATTCTACTAAAGTAAAAGCCCTAGTAATTCTATTTGTATAAAACTTTAACATCTTGTCGCTTGGTTTAATTACCTCCCTGCAACTTGTGGTATATATTAATTTTATGGTTTTTATAATTAATAGCAAGATTATTTTATGGTTTTTATATTTTTATGCAGAGATACCTAAAATATTGAGAAAAATAATTTAACAGAAATTAAATATTAAAATTACTATATGACCCTAGAAGGGTATTCTCCCTTTGATATTAGAGAGCAAATTGCCGTCTCAACCTGATCCTTATCATCTTTATATGTAACACCAAACCACTTACTACGAGTATTAAGAACTTCAACTGTAGCGGAATTAGATTTGATAAGATCATCAACTGCGAAAGGAATATAGAATTCTGATTTAATGTCGTGCTTATTAGCAGACAAAAATTGAACAAATAGATACTCCAGTTGTTTAAAAATTTGCGGACTAAAGCCCCACATATTCATCGAAACAATTTCCTCACCTGTTAGTTCAGAGAATGCATCATCTTCAGAGTCGTTGAGTATCACACCATCTGATTTATAAATCTTAGTCAATTCATTCACAGATACCAATTTGCAGTTGTCGCTTATTAAGCAGACCCCTCTTGAAACTGACCCATTATCAGATAGGGTATTTTTTAAAGGGTATCCAACCATACAAAATTCGGATGGAGAACAATCTATTGGCACATCTGATAAAAATTCAAAAATCTTCTGGTATGCTTCTTTTCCATAAAAGTCGTCCGCATTAATGACTGCAAAAGGTTCATTTATCTCGTTTTTTGCCGAAAGAATAGCATGCCCAGTACCCCATGGCTTAACTCTTTCAGGAGACAACTCGAAACCTAGCGGAAGCGAGTCCAAACTCTGATATACATAGCTAACATCAATTTTATCTTTAAATTTTTCACCGACAATTGACTTAAAATCCTGACTAAATTCTTCGCGTATAATGAAAACAACTTTACTAAAACCTGATCTAATCGCATCAAACACTGAGTAGTCTATTACAGTCTCACCATTAGGCCCAACAGCATCCATTTGTTTGAGCCCCCCATATCTGCTTCCCATACCAGCAGCTAATACCAAAAGAGTTACCTTATTCATTTATGTCTATTTTTTGTATTATCACATTGTAACACCCAATTAGCTATAGAAATAACTAACGAAAAAATAAGTTCGTGACGCTATATATATAGAGTATTCATTTTTATATATCTCAAATATGACGAATGACAACCTAGCAACTGACTGGAAGAAGTGGTTTCATGACAATGGTACACGACTTCTATTATTTGCTAGAAGCAAAACTAACAACGAACAAGATGCTCAAGATGTCCTACAAGAAGCAATTTTGAGATTATGGAAATCATATTCAAATAAAACAGAAGGGTTTTCACCGCCTCAACTTCCATTAGCCTTTACAGCAATTAGAAATACAGCAATCGATCATGCGAGAAAATCAATTAGAAGACAAGCTAGAGAACAGCATTCTGATCAAGTCTTCAGGGAATCTGAACAACTATTAAATTGGTTTGAATCTTCATCTATAATTAAAAAAGAAAGGGCCGAAGAAATTACAAAGGCCCTAAAAAAACTACCAGAAAAATTTAGAGACGTTATATCACTTAAAATTTGGGGCGAATTGACCTTCTTAGAGATTTCAAAGACTCTTAACATTCCTGCTAATACGGCCGCATCTAGATATCGATACGCACTTGATGCATTACGAAAAACTCTTAAACCAAATACTCTTTGATGAACGCTTAATAATATAGATAGTCTATGGATAAAGAACTAAAAGAAATAGAGAACAGCCTTAATGAGCTAAAACCCTCAAATCTAGAGCGCGAATTTTGTGAAAAAATTAATGGTATTTTTGATTTAAAAACGGAAATAAAAGATTCAAAAACCAAAAATAAAAAGATTATTCATTTAGTATTTACCCAAAATTCCGTAACTGCCGCGGCTATTCTTATAGCCTTCATAGGCGTATTCTTTGCTTTCCTTAATGATTCAAATAGAAACAATTTAAAATCAATTTCCACTAAGAATGAAGGTGATAAAAATCTATTCGTCCCTATGAAGGCGAAAAACACCTTCGAAGGAGTTTCTGAAGATGAGATTTTTTTATCTGAAGATAAAAGACCTTATCAACCAGTAAGGTATAAATTTTCAGATTCATTCATTTGGAAAAACAAAGCCGATGGATCTCTAATTGAAATGAACATTCCAAGCCAACGGCTTTTTTATGTGCCTATCAAAACTGACTAACTCACACCTAATAAATAAAATGAACCATAATCAAACTGTTCGAAAATTTTATAACCACATAAATTTAATAATTGTAAGCATTTATTGCGTCTCATCATCATTGGCTGATGAAACTAAGCAAGCTTGGTTAGGAGTTGTAACTGCCAAAGTTGAACCGATTCTTGCTAATCAACTTGATCTTCCAGAAGGAACTGGAGCTGCCGTTAAACTGGTCATCCCAGACAGTCCAGCCTCTAAATCTGGAATCAAAAAACATGACATTATTTTCGAATTCAATGGCTCTCAAATCACTTCCCCTTCAGCCTTGAGTCAATTGATAAGCAAACAACAAAGTGGAGACATTGCAGAACTTGCAGTTATACAAAAAGGAGCCAAGAAGACCTTTAAAGTTAATCTTACAGAGCGCCCTGATTATTTAGAAGAGACGGAAGAAAAAGGAAATAATTTATTCAAAGACCAATTCGATTTTGGGGAGCTTGGGGGAATAAATTTTGATATTTTACCCTTTGGTAATGATCAAAACTTGGATCAACAAATTAAAGAAATGCAGGAGCAAATGCGAAAAAACCTCCAGGGAATGTTTGACTTACAAGGTTTTGACAATCTGCCTGGTATAGGTCAATTGTTCGGATCTAGCAGCCAAAAGATGATTTACCGTGACGGTGAAGGGACGATAGAAATTCAGAAAAGTGATGGCAAAACAACCATAACGACTAAAGACCTTAATGGAAAAAAGATTTTCGAAGGCCCAGCCAATACAACCGAACAAATCAACAAACTTCCCAATAGGGCTAAAACCCAATTAGAAAAACTTAACGAATCGGGACTAAGCTTTGAGGGATTTAATTTTGAAAGTCCTGGATTAAAAATTCCAAACCTAAAACCTGGTAAAAAAGTGGCTCCTATTCCGCCAGCAAAAAAAGATGGGAAGAAAATTCAGTTGTAATAAAAAGACACACCCAAACAGTTTTTTACAAATCAAAATCGCTAATCATTGCTTGTACAAATCCGTAATATCGGCTTGATATAACTCGATATAGAAGCTCGCTAGTTTTTTAGACAACTCTTTAAGTAATCGCTCCCCCTTTTCGGGTGACGCCTTATCAGGATTACCAGAACCCGTGTCGTTTGTCGCTTTTAGCCATTCTCTTTGAGCCCATGCCCAACCTTCATTAATCGCGGTTATCCGTGATTCATTAATTGAACCGTCTCCGGCCTGACCTAGGTCGGATACTAGACTAGGTGCAATATGCATCATTAGACTAGTTTCAACTTCATCAGCATGATCTCCTGGATCATCAAATATACTTTTAGGGTCAATAACTTTAAACCAGTCGACAGTTGATAAGAAAATATTCTTAAATTTCGACTGCAACTCCCTTAATTGCTGCTTAAAATTATTCCCACCATGTCCGTTCAGGACTACAAGTTTTTTGATGCCCTGTCCTTGTAGTGAATCAATAATATCATAAAGCACTGCCGTTTGAGTAGATGTATTCATATTAATACATAATTTTATATCTAATTGGCCTGTATTAACTCCAAAAGGAACACATGGAAGCACAGCTACTTTGGCCCCTCCTTCCCAAGCAATCCTAGCAGACTCATTTGCTATTGCTTCTAATTGAATATTATCTGTTGCATACGGTAAGTGAAAATTATGAGCTTCTGTTGCCCCCCAAGGAAGAATAGCTAAATCATAATTCTCTGACTTAACATCAAGCCAATTCGATTCAGCTAAAATATATGGTTTATTATTAGACATTATATAACTAACTATAGTTTATAAGACTGACTCCTAATCAGTGTAAATAATAATCAGGTTTAGAGCGCGTTTTAAATCACTCTAAGTCCATTTCACTTCTTATTGAATTCTAATTCTCCACTTCCTCCAGAAACCATGATAGCATCCCCACTTTTAAAATCTTCATTAATCATGGAGCGACTTAAAGGGTCTAATATATTTTTTTGAATTGTCCTCTTAAGTGGCCTAGCTCCATATATTGGGTTATAACCCTCAGATGAAATTTGCTTAATAGCCTCATCACTAAACTCAATAGTTAATGATTTCTCTAACAACTTTCGTTTTAGATCTTCAATCTGAAGCACTACAATTTCAGAGATATCCGTTTCAGTAAGCCGGTCGAATATGATTTTCTCGTCTATGCGATTCAAAAATTCAGGGCGAAAGTATCCATTTAAAACTTCGTTAACTTGTAGTTCTCTCTTACCAGAATCCATTTCATTTAAAATTTCAACACTTCCAAGGTTACTAGTCATAATTAGAAGCGTATTTCTAAAATCAACAGTCCTCCCTTGCCCATCAGTAATTCTACCATCATCAAGCACCTGTAAAAGCACATTAAAAATGTCGGGATGTGCTTTTTCTACCTCGTCCAAAAGAATCACTGAGTATGGTTTCCTTCTAATAACTTCACTAAGTTGACCACCTGCCTCATAACCGACATATCCGGGCGGCGCTCCTATCAATCGAGCAACACTATGCTTTTCCATATACTCACTCATATCAATCCTAGTTAACGCCGTTTCATCATCAAAGAGAAATTCTGCTAACGCCTTACTAAGCTCAGTTTTACCCACACCTGTTGGTCCAAGAAATAAAAATGATCCTAAAGGACGGTTTTCATCCCCAAGACCTGCTCGACCCCTCCTAATTGCATTAGACACTGATTTAATGGCGCATTTCTGGCCAATAACTCTTTCAGCTAGCCTCTCTTCCATTTTTAAAAGTTTCTCTTTCTCTTCCTCTTGGAGGCGGCTAACAGGAATACCTGTCCAAGCCGCAACAACGGATGCAATATCATCAATGGTGACCTCTTCCTTTAAGAGCTTCCTACCTTCCCCCTGTATTATAAATAGCTCTTTAGATAGGTCTTTAATTTGAACTTCTAAATGAGGCAAAATTCCATACTGAATTTCACTAGCCTTAGAAAGGTCACCTAACCGTTGAGCTTCATCGAGATCATTTTTTAATTCCTCCATTCTAATCTGCAGATCCCTAGATTCGTTAATAACCTTTTTTTCGTTCTGCCACTGAGCTCTTAGAGTTGACACTCTTTCGTTTAAGTTAGCCATCTCATCGTCAATATCCTTAGCCCTACCCTTACTTAATTTGTCAGTTTCTTTTGAAAGCGCCTGTCTCTCCATTTCTAATTGATTAATAGATCTTTCTAACTGGTCAATTTCAGTTGGAACTGAATCCAATTCTATTTTCAACCTTGAGGCTGCTTCGTCTATTAAATCAACAGCCTTATCAGGTAAAAACCTATGTGAAATATATCGATCTGAAAGCATAGCTGCCTCAACGATTGCAGAGTCTTTAATTTTTACTCCATGATGCACTTCATATCTTTCCCTTAAGCCCCTCAAGATGGCAATTGTGTCCTCAACACTTGGCTCTAAAACTGTAACAGGTTGAAATCTTCTTTCTAAAGCAGAGTCCTTTTCTATATTTTCTCTATACTCATCAAGAGTCGTCGCTCCTATTGTTCTTAACTCTCCTCTCGCAAGCTGAGGCTTTAATAGATTTGATGCATCTACAGCTCCTTCTGAAGCGCCAGCTCCCACAATGGTATGTAACTCATCAATAAATAAAATTACTTCACCATCGGATTCAGTAACCTCTTTAAGAAATGCTTTTAATCGTTCCTCAAATTCTCCACGGTATTTGGCCCCAGCAAGCATGCCTCCAAGGTCCATTGAAATGAGCCTTTTATTTTTTAGTGACTCAGGAACATCACCTGAAACAATTCTTCGAGCAAGCCCTTCGACAATAGCAGTCTTTCCTGTTCCAGGTTCACCAATTAGAACAGGATTATTTTTAGTTCTTCTAGAAAGAACTTGCATAATCCTCCTAATTTCATCATTACGTCCAATAACCGGATCAATTTTCCCTTTTCTTGCAAGACTCGTCAGATCTTGACCGTACTTCTCAAGCGACTGCAAAGTCGCCTCAGGATCTGGATTATCCACTTTGTTGGATCCTCGAATTTCATTGAGGGTTCTTAACAATTTATTTTTATCTAAATTCAATTCATTATATAAATCTTGAACTGGAGTTTTAATTTGAGAAAATGCAATCAACACATGTTCAACACTGAGATAATTATCTCCCATTGTAAGTTTTACTTGATCTGCATAGTTTAAAACTGAAACTAGGTCAGAACTCATTACTGGATCTTGATGCGTTCCTTTAACTCTTGGCCCAAGAGATAAAGAATTATTAATAAGTAACTTAATTTTATCTAAACTAACGCCTAATTTATGAAAAATAGGTTCAGCAATTCCCCCAACCTGAAGTGTTATACATTTGAATAAGTGCATTGTTGATACTTCAGGCGAGCCATTGGACAAAGCCTCTTTCTGAGAACAACTCAACGCTTCTCTCAATTTTTCTGTTATCTTATCAATTTCCATCCTAAACAAACATAGCACATAAGTGTTCACTATCAATAGTGCGTTTTTTTATTAGATAACTAGCTTGTTGTCAGGGTGTTATATGAATAACTAAAAAGATAAAAGACCTTTGTAGCGTTTATGCGAATTCTAAAAAGATTCAGGCTTATTAGCAAAGACGTCACGATAGTAGTCTATTCGACTTAACTTTGAAGCTGCTTTTTCATCCAAAATAACAGTTACATTTTGATGCATCTGCAATACGCTTGCAGGAATCATTGCGGTTATTGGACCTTCAATTGATTTAGCAACAATATCTGCTTTACCTTCCCCAAAAGCAAACAATAGCACTGATCTAGCATCAAGAATTGTTCCTACTCCCATAGTAATACAATGCCTTGGTACTTGTTCTTCATCATCGAAAAATCTTGCATTGTCCTTAATAGTCTCGCGAGCAAGGGTCTTGATTCTTGTCCTAGAGCCCAATGATGAACCTGGCTCATTAAAACCTATGTGGCCATCTGAACCAATTCCTAAAATTTGTAAATCAATACCTCCACTCTGTTTTATTAAATTTTCATACTTATAACATTCATCGGGTATATCATCAGCCATACCGTTAGGAACATGGGTAAATCCTTGATCAATATCGACTAAATTAAAAAAGTTTTCATCCATAAAATATCTATAAGAACATTGATGATCGGATGGAAGACCGATGTACTCATCCAAATTATAGCTTGTAACATTAGAAAAACTTATCCCATCTTCATTATGCAATCTCACAAGCTCGGCATAGACAGGTATGGGTGTACTTCCAGTAGCCAAGCCAAGAACCGCGTTAGATTTTGATATTACCAAATCTGAGATATATCTAGCTCCAAGCTTTGCGCAGTCCTCTATTGATGGCAAAATAATAACTTCCATATTACTTAAATTAATTGAAAAAATGATCAATATTAGCTTTGACCTCAATTTTAAATTTATCCAAATAGTCCATCACGTAATCACAAAAGTTGATGGATTGATCATAAATAACAGGAGTCAAATCCATTGCAAAAGTTAGCTGCTCTGCCTTATCATTACCCTCTGCATGAAAGAAAGTTGCATTAGCATACCTTCTTCCTACTGCAGCTCGGTCATAACGTTTGCCGCCTGTTATCTGACTATCAAAAATACTTACTAAAGCATTAGCAAGGTTCTCTCTATAACTAACATCAAGTAAGACCTTATCTTCATCTGGCATCCAGTCTAAATCTCTCCAAACTTCACAACCAAGGACTTGTTTTGGTTTTTTCTCTTCTGGCAATTCCCGCATTACTTGAATCGCTGCAGATAAAACCGCTATATGAGTGTCATGCTTATCTGCCGGATTATGTGTATAGACTATATTGGGACAACTCTGATCAAAGATCTTAGATAAATCACCTTTTAAGTTCTCCTGCCCAGTATTACCCATAATTTCAGAACTGTTATATCCAAGTTGTATCATGGCCCCATATTTACCCACCATTGCAGCCTGCCTTTGTTCAACCTTTCTGATCTCGATCATTTCATCATCAGAACATTCTGAGTAAGGCCCCACCCTAGAGCTACCTCTACCATCGGTTACCGTAACCCCACCAAACCATTTATCCTTTTTCCTATAACCATAACAGTCCACGATTCCGTGATAAGCCATAATTTCGATATCATCAGAATGTGCCCCTATCGCAAGGTGACTAGTCCTTGCAAGAGCATCTTCTATAATAACATCATCAGGAATAAAAATATCTGAAGAGGTATGATTATGTAATTCGATCAAATTCTAGCGGTATGGGGTTATACAAACGCAAAAAATATCTCAATAGAGTATTCTTAGCGAGAAAAAGTTATAATAAAATAATAACATCATATCATTTTATTTTATTCATCGCCCTTGTCTGCATCACCCAGTCAATAAACTCTGACCTTTTCCCGTTTTTATCCTTACCCAAAGCATTATTTGCCAATTCCAGCACCAAATCATAAGTTGCTTTAGTCGAATGATTCTTATTCTCTAAGATCAAACCGTAACCCGCAACTGAGGCTGCAAAACGAGTATCATCACTAGATTCTTCGAATGATTTAATGTTACTATCTGATACGCTAGAAAGCATGCTTCTTAGTTCCCCACTAATCGGGTCACCATAGTTAATTCGAATAGAGGCAACTTCTGATTTTTTGTTGCTTAGCTTTAACTCTTTATTTGCCTCAGGAATAATTTCATACATGACAGTAACAGATTGCCCTTCTAACAAAATATTCTGATCAAGTTCTTCGAAGTGTTTCGAAGAGGCCTCAGATTCACCGATGGGTCTATACCCTGAAATTCTAGCAGGATTAAATTCAACTGCCATTTTAACGTTACTTACTCGTAACATCTCTTCTGATTGAGATTTACCTCGATCCAAAACTCTAACTCCTATGCAAAGCAATAATCTTTCTGGATCCCATGGACAGGAAGTAAATTCAGTAGACACTGAAAAAACATCACCTGTTTTAGGTTCATTATAATTGTAATCAAACGCATTAATTAGCTCGCAAACATTTATACCCTCACTAGTGGGCATCTTACCTGCTAAAATTAAACGCCTAAGCTCCTCATAGGATTGGGTCCCAATATTAGGAGAGAAAAAGGATAATCGATTGTCAAAAGTCGAGGGGTCTTTAAATTTATTCCTTTGAAGAAAGGCTAACTTATCTGATTCAACCGAGTTAATCAACGGCTTCCCATACCGAAATGGATGATCTGCGGCAACCGAATTAGCTGCAATTTGACGCCTAATCCACATTTCCTTTTTCTTAGGGCTCTGGGATTTTTCATCTATTATTTCAACTGAAAGTAAAGCTTCATTGACTGATAATTTATGAGAAACCTCATGTTGTATAACATTCTGCCTATTAAGCAATACCATGGTTAAAACAATAACAGCTGCAGCGGCAACTAAGCTCGTGAAAACAGCCTTCTTATTAATCCCATTATTGACAATCTCTGCCACATTACTAGTGTTTTTATATTTTGAGTATTCTTTATCAAACAACATTAAATTATCCGGCAAGACATCCCCTGATTTTGTAACAGCGAGCAATCCAGTTTCTTTAAATATTTTATTTTTCTGCTCTTCTGTTAAACCGTAATTAGGTTCAAGATCAAATGCTTCACTTAATAAGCATGCCTCATCTCTGATTACATCAATGTGAGCAGAGTAACCACTAACATTATTTATATCTACCAAAATTGATGCCTCTTCACTTTCATCTATTTCATTTAATGCATAGGCAGTCAACCGGGGATCATCTTGATTAATCATAATAGTAAATCATCTAATCGTTAAACTTATCATTCATCGCTTCTCTTAAATTTTTTAGAGCACTGTGTACAATAAAACCCACATTGCTTATGGAAATATCTAGAGCCTCTGCGATCTCCTTATATGTGAGATCAGCTTGAAACTTCAACCTCATGACTTCTTTCTGTCTAGCTGGCAATTCCTCAATTAATGAGTATAGAATTTTAATATTTTTATTTATTGCATCTCTGCCCTCAAAAAATTTTATTATCTCTACTGGATCCTTATCCTTGGAAGGGATCTCAGAAACTTGATCCTCTTCAAGGTTTGAAATTCTATTATTCTTTTTCAAAACATCATAACACCGATTCCTGCAAACAGTAAAAAGCCAAGCCTTAACTTTAAGCCCTACTCGATTGGGGTCTTGTTTATAGAGTTTTAAAAATGTTTCTTGGACTACATCCCTAGCCTCTTCCAGATCACCGAGTATACTTACAGCGTATTTAGTCAAAGGAATCTCAAAATCAGACATAGCTGCTCTTAATAAAACAGCTGATGGATCTATGTTCCTAGGGCTAGAAGACATTGAATTATTATTTTTTATCTCCTTCAAAACGATAAATATCGAAATTTATTAGGTTAATTTATTAAAAATCTAATATAACTCTATTTCACATCATGTGAAAATCGATTGGCATAAACTCCTACGAAAGTATATATAATTAGATAAATTCTGTATAAATGGCTAAAAATTCTAATTCCGACAATAAAACAAATCTCAATAGAAGGAAAATTCTATCAGGAACTGCTGCCTTGGTGAGTTCAGCTTCTATAAATACACCTTTCATTTCTAACGCTTCCCCTAATAAAAGTCCTCTAAAGTTGGGTTTAATAGGATGTGGAGGAAGAGGTACTGGTGCTGCTAACCAAGCTCTGACTGCAGACCAAGACATTACACTAACTACTGTTGCTGACGTTTCAGAGAACAATGCTAATGGGGCTATAAGCAATCTGAAAAAAAGACATCCAGAAAAAGTCGGAGATCCAAAAAAGTTTATAGGGATAGATGCCTACAAAAAAGTTATCGCCGAATCAGATGTTGTAATATTAACAACCCCTCCTGGATTCAGACCAATGATGCTGCGTGAAGCCGTCGAAGCAGGCAAACATGTTTTTTGTGAAAAGCCAGTAGCCGTCGATGCGACCGGAGTTAGGTCAGTAATTGAGTCAGCTAAGATCGCAAAAGAAAAAAAATTAACACTAGTTTGTGGATTTTGCTGGAGATACCACTATGCAAGAAGGGCCCTATTTGAAAAAATTCACGCAGGCTCAATTGGAGAAATAACTAATATGTTTGCAACATATTATACCGGCCCAGTAAAACCGATGCCCCCCGCGAATCGTCGACCTGAAGGCACTGGCGATGTTGCTTGGCAGGTTCAGAACTGGTACAATTTCGGATGGTTATCAGGAGACAGCTTAGTAGAACAAGCCGTGCATAGTGTAGACAAAATTGGTTGGGCCACAGATGATATCGATCCAATAAGTGCAGTTGCTACAGGTGGACGTCAGATTGCTGCTGAAGGAGGAAACATCTATGACCATTTTCATATTGCTTATGAATATCCAAACAACGTTGTCTGTCATCTTGGCTCACGCCAGCAACGTGATTGCTACGGTGAAAACCATGACTATATTAACGGAACCAAGGGCACGGCCCTCATAGTACGTGGAAATTGTGTTATCAGGGGCGATGAAAATTGGAGAGCTGGAGCCGACCTTAATAATGATATGTATCAAACTGAACATAATGAACTATTCGAATCTATCCGAAATGGAGACGCTAAAAATGATGGAGAGTGGATGGCTCATAGCACAATGCTAGCTATTCTAGGAAGAATGGCAGCTTATACAGGTAAAAAAGTAACCTGGGAGGATGCCCTTAATTCCAAAGAGGACCTTGCTCCAGACGATTTGAAATGGAGCGATGAATTTGACCCTGGTGGAGTACCTATGCCCGGCCAGACTAAGTTGACTTAGTCAACAAAGATAATTAAAACCGTTACACTAATCTAGCCTCAATGCTGAGGATTCTATATATATTATTAGCAACTATTACTATTAGCTGTGGAGCAGTTGATTTCGTAAAAGAAGTTCAGCCGATACTGGAAAAGCATTGCCTTAAATGTCATCGCGAGGGCTATAAAAAATCTGATTATAAAATAGAGACGAGAACCGCTGCTTTAGCGGAAGGTGTTATCATACCCGGCAAAGCTGACGAAAGCATCTTTATAGAGTTAATTGAACTCGATGACCAAGATCCTGAAGTGATGCCGCCATCCAAGGAAGTTAGGCTCACTAAATCAGAAAAAAAAATATTAAGAGACTGGGTTAACGAAGGCGCAATATGGGATGCAGGGGTAGTTTTAACAATGCCCTCAGCCATTAACTTCAAGAGGGACATTGCCCCAATTCTAAAAAAGTTAAAGCAAGATGAAGTTGATAAACTAAAAAAATGGGTCGAATCCGGAGCCAAGTGGCCCAATGAAAGCAACGTTAGTAGTGACCTATCAAAAAGGATTCACAACAAAATTGTTGCTAGTCAGAAAATAAAGCTAGAACAAGATATGCAGAATTATGTTTCTATGATTCCAGCCTCTAGTTCAAAGTTTGAAATGGTAGCAGTGCCAGGAGGATCCTTTACGATGGGATCACCAAAAATTGAAAAAGGGCACAAAACAATAGAAGGACCTTTAAGAAAAATTGAAATCTCTCCATTCTGGATCGGTAAACATGAAGTAAGTTGGAACGAGTATGAAAAGTTTATGATTGATGGAGGTAGAAGAAAAAAGGATGGCACTAAGCAGTTTCCTAGCCCTGAAGATACTGATATCGACTTAGTTTCTCGACCCACAAAACCATATGTCGAAATGACTTTTGGAATGGGCAAGGATGATTATCCCGCCATAAGCATGACTCAGCACGCTGCTCTTCAGTACTGCAAGTGGCTTAGCGCTCAAACTGGCCACTTCTATAGATTACCCACTGAGTCAGAGTGGGAATATGCCTGTCGCGCAGGCACTAACACACGATACTCCTTTGGTGATGACGAGAAAAATCTTCATAAATACGGATGGTTTATTGATAACTCAAATTTCAAATACCAAAAAGTAGGCAAGAAACTTCCTAACCCTTGGGGCATCCATGACATGCATGGAAACGTAGCCGAGTGGACTCTTGATAGCATTAATAAAAAAGGATACTCAAAAGATTTCAGTAAAGACCCATGGGTTCGAGGAAAAGATTTATACCCTAGAGCCGTTCGTGGAGGATCTTGGAATGATTTCCCTGATGCTCTTCGAAGCGCTGCAAGATTAGGTTCTTCCAAATCTTGGAAAATTCAAGACCCTCAACTACCTAAAAGTATTTGGTATCATACAGATACTCAGTGGTTAGGCTTTCGAATAGTTCGTCCATTAGAAATCCCTTCAGCTGAAGAGATAGAAATTATCTGGAGCACAGGAATTGACCATGAAACTCTTGAATAGGGCAATTCTAAGATTAAGTCTCATTTTATTGACTGCAATCGGTTTCAGTGAAAATTCAAATGCCAAAATTTACTCATATACTCATGCGTGCATGGGTACAGAATTTAAATTATTAATTCATTCTAAAAAGCCGGCTCAAGAAGTTAACGAAGTAGCCTTATCCGCTTTTACACTTGCCGACAAAATAGATAATAAATTTTCTGATTACTCTGCTGAAAGTGAAGTCAGTAAATTTAATGAATTTGAAGCAAATATTCCGTTCAAATTAAGTCTAGATCTACTAGATCTGCTAATCACTTCTAAGCAATTTCATACAAAAACAAATTATGCTTTCGAACCCGCTTCAGGAGCTCTAACCCGTTTATGGCGATTATCCAAAAGAACTGGCACCTCACCCAACGGCGAAGATCTTGCATCTGCTATAGAGGCTAGCAGTACTAACAATCTTTTAATTGATAAAAAAAATAAAACACTAACAAAAACTAACAAACTAACCCGTCTTGATTTTGGTGGAATAGCTAAAGGATTGGCAGCAGATAAAATGATGCGCCATCTGAAAAAAAAATAATTTTAATAGCTGTAGCATCTCAGCAGGTGGTGATGTTATTGTTGGCTCCCCTCCCCCTGGTAAAAAATTCTGGAAGGTCAAGATAAGACCTTATGGCAATTCCCCAATAGGAGAATTTAACGTAAAACTATCCAACGCCGCAGTATCAACTTCGGGAAGTATTGAGCAATCAATAACAATTAATGGAAAGAAATACTCTCATATTATCAATCCAAAAAAAGGACTCGGATTAGAATCAAATATTTCAGTAA
>CABXDI010000010.1 GCA_902510815.1 uncultured Verrucomicrobiota bacterium
ATCTATTGTACCAATGCCAATTTTTATCTACGACATCACCACGAAGTTTTTCAAGTTCTTTGTCTGCCGTTACTGTCTTCCCTAAAAGAGCTTTGGTTGCTATTTGTGCAACGTGTCTATTACCTAGTTCATTGAGGTGAACTCCATTAATTGTAAGAGCGTCTTTTGAATC
Source organism: uncultured Verrucomicrobiota bacterium (assembly GCA_902510815.1). GTDB lineage: Bacteria > Verrucomicrobiota > Verrucomicrobiia > Verrucomicrobiales > DEV007 > EC70. Next base: position 173 of record CABXDI010000010.1, read on the forward strand.
GGCGTATGCAGCTTTTGTTGTAGTAAATAAATCAACGAATCCAGCATTATTTTTTTCGGCTACTGCTTGAATTGCTTTAGTGTATTGAGCAAGGCGAACATTATTTGCTTCGCCGTCAGGAAGATTTGGACTATTCAAGTTTTCATGAGCGATGGGTGAAAACAAAACGAAGCGTGGCTCGGATTTACCATTGGGCTTCAGCTTCTTATAATTATCGAGCATGGCTGAAAGGTCATTCATGAAAGATTCAAGACCCTTCTCTCCTTTGAATGATTCATTGTATCCAAAGAAGACAAAGATTACATCTGCTTCACAAAGTTTGAGATAGGTTTCAGGGGAAGGAAAACCTTGGTTCCTTGGTCTTTCTTTTACAGTATCACCCGTGAAACCGAGATTACGGAAAAGGACTTCTTGTCCCTTTAATTCACTTTGTAAGACTGTCTCGAACCAACCATCGTGATTGAAGCGGTCTGGCAGACTATTACCAATGAGGCAAACATTGTCACCTTTTTCGAATTTGAAAGCCGCATTCGCGGCGGCGGAACTAATTATGAGTGAGATGGCCGTGAAAAAGCCCAAAGATATTTTTAGCATGGTGTTTTTATACTACCAAAGAGGGGTCAGTGTTAACTAAAACTATTTAAAAAAGTGATTTTTTTTAGATATCCCCTTTAAAATTAATATTTTCTAAATAGTAAATAACTGTTTATGGGAGTAAAAAATATAAAATGCCGAATTTTTTATTTTTATTTAAGGTTTTTATTCTCGCTTTTATTTCTCTAAATTACACCTACGGGAGGCCCAATATTGTTTTTCTATTAGCGGATGACCAAGCCATAATTTCAATGGGATGTTATGGAAACAGTGATGCATTAACACCAAACCTAGATCGCTTATCTCAAAGGGGCCTGACTTTTGATAACCATTATGATACCACGGCAATTTGTATGGCCAGTCGTGCTAGTATCCTTACAGGAAAATATGAGTACCAGCATGGCTGCAATTTTTCTAAGGGAAAGCTTAGCACAGAAGATATAAAGAATAGTTATCCAAACATTTTAAAGAGAGCAGGATATATAACTGCATTTGCGGGAAAGTTTGGAATCAATTTGAAATTGGAATTACCCCAAAGCCTTTTTGATAAGTGGGGTGGAGGCCCGGGGCAAACCAGCTATGTAACAGCAAAAAACAAGACGATGAGGAAATATGCAGATAAGTATCCTCATTCGACAATGTCGTACGGGGCTTTTGGAAGTGAATTTATTAAGGAGGCTTCTAAAACTGGAAAGCCATTTTGCCTTTCAATAAGTTTTAAAGCACCTCATATGCCTGATACTCCAGACTCTAGATTTGATGAAATATACAAAGATAAAGTTTTTAGGAAGCCTGCTAATTTTGGTAGAGAGTATTCCAAACATCTGAGTGAACAAAGTAAACAAGGGCGTCAGTGGGAGCGGTGGGAATCATGGGGATATAAGGATAATTATGATGAAGTAATGAGAAAATACCACCAGCTTGTATATGGTATAGATCAAGCGGTGGGAATGGTTGTTGAGTCTTTAAAAGAAAATGGGGTAGCTGATAATACAGTTATTATTTATACATCGGACAATGGGTTTCTTTGCGGCTCTCATGGCTACGGTTCCAAAGTTCTGCCTTATGAGGAGTCTGTTAGAGTCCCTATGATTATTTATGACCCTAGAACCAAAACGAAAAAGAATAGACGTAGAATAAATGCATTAACAGCTAACATTGATATCGCACCAACTATATTAGAATTAGCAGGAACAAAAGGATCTTCTCAAATTGATGGGTTGAGTTTGATGCCCTTACTAAATGGACACCAAATTGATATACGTGAATCCATTGCTATTATGAATTGTTGGGGGCCAGTGGAATCACAATATTTAGGAATTGTTGGTAAAAAGTGGAAATATATTTACTGGTTTTATGGTGAGGGTATGAAGCCTAAAGAGGAACTCTTTAATCTCGAGGAGGATAGGTTGGAATTGATAAACGCATCTAAAGATCCACAAAATAATGAATCTTTAGAAGAGATGCGCTCTGTATATGATCAAGAAATTATTACCATTAAAGAACAAGCAGCAGTTTCTCATAAAATGTATGGAACCCTTTTTGATCGAAACGTAAAATGGCTTAATAAGAGCAAAATCATAAAAAACAGTATTAGATAGATTGTAAAAAAGCTTGGGCTCAATTTAATTACGGAGTTATCATCAGCACTATTAATGTCTCGTAAGGCTTTACTTATCTTAAATATAAAAAATTTATTATTGGTCTTGGTTGTTCTATTGACCGTAGCCAATTGTACTACGACTAATAATTCTCCTGTAGCGATAAAGGGATCAGTGAATGGGCTCGTGAATCCTGATCAAATGTTTCGAGAGATTAGAGTAATCAAACGCTATATACCCAAAGGCCGATACGGAAGAAAGTATAAGAGACCAATGAAGCCGAGGTTTATCACTGTGCACTCGACTCAAAATTATGATGGGGATGCTTGGGATCATGCTCGAGCTCTTGAGAGAGGTAAACTAAGAGCCCCCAAAAGAAGAAATGGAAACAGAATCGGCTATCTAACCTGGCATTTTACAATCCAGGATGATGTTGTTCTTCAGCATTTACCGACTAATGAACAAGGTGAACATGCTGATTTTAATGGACCTGGAAATAATTATTCTATTGGTATTGAGATGTGCGAACATCGCGGAAATAGCAGACAAGAGACCCTTGCAAGGACAGCGAAACTATGTGCTTCTCTAATGCAACAATATGACATTCCACTCAAAAATGTAGTTCCTCATTATCATTGGCCAAGGAAAGGTTTAAAGCCAGAACACAAAAACTGCCCTCATTTTTTAATGACTAATGGCAAACCGGGAAGGAAGTGGAATCAATTTTTAAGATCTATTAAGAAACAATATAATCGTATTCAAATTCCGCAGGAAATCGCTGAGAAATCCAGATAAACGTGCACAAATTATAAAATGAAAAATGTATTCATAGCATGTTTAATATTTTTGGTTTTCTTTTTTTCTCTCACTAGAAATATTTTGGCTGAGGATCCTTTGTGTGAAGTTTGGGAAGAGGAAATACCCGTTATGGCGCATTTAGCAGTCGCTATAGATGGTACGGTACTATTATTCAAAGAAGAAAGAGAAAATAAACGAATCGAGGTTAAGCGAAGTGAAGACGGGGGAGTTACTTGGAGCGAACCAATTGTAGTGGGAGAAAGAGTAAAAATTGATGCTGATATGTCCGATGATGGCAGGTACAAGGGTGAACACGTGGGGTGGAGTGAATTAGCAAATGTAACTGTTGATGAAAATAATGGTCATATAATGGTCTTTGCTGGTGGTCTCAAACCTGCACAAATTCTTTATAGGAGTAAAGATAATGGTAAAACTTGGGTAAAAGAAAAAATATTTATCAAGCCAGATAAAAATGGGTGGTTGGCAACAACCTATTGTTGCGATCCAGGAATAACGATTAGGCATGGAAGTCATAAAGGACGTTTGCTAATGCCATCCCAAGTGTTCGTTGGCCCGATCAATAAAAATGGCTCGAGAACGTATCTTAATAAAGGCATGGGCAGAAAATATTTTGGAAAAAGATACAGTAATGCCTTGTATAGTGACGATGGTGGCAAAACATGGATTCATAGTGATCCTTTTCCAATTTTGGGAACATCTGAACCATCTCTTTGTGAGCTCAATGATGGAACTATTTATTACAATGCGAGGACTCATATTCGAAAAGGAAATAAACAAGTTGGTCTGAGTCGTGATAGTGGTAAGTCATGGGTTCATACAAGAGAAGATGACGAGTTATTCGATGGTCCTCCCGACGAGTATGGTTGTAAGGGAGCCCTAGTGAGGTTGTATCATAAAGATAAAGACCTTATCCTTTTTAGCTCTCCAGGAAGGAGAGATAAACGGGATGATATTACCATTCAATTAAGTATGGATGGTGGTAAATCATGGCCTAAGAAAAGGGTTCTTAAAGTTGGACCTGGAAATTATACTTGGATGGCTGTAGGAAGGGATGGAACAGCGAGTCAGGAGATGATTTATTTGGTCTCAAATAAAAGTTGGATGGCTCGGTTTAATTTAGCATGGGTAAAAGGTAAAGATTAGGAGGAGACCTGAAACTCTCAAATTTTTGCAAAAGAGCATCGAAAAATTCGCATCCTAGCATTACCTCACAAAAGGGCGTCAAAGAATTGGCAACTTGGCGTTAGCTACTAGTTGATAAATCTCAATATTACAAACCAGCGGAAACTGTGAAAAATGGTGCTCGCTTGTTTGTGGGGTTCTTCCAGTGGGAGGTTACAAGCGAGCACCTGTTTTCCTGAATTGCTGTAAATCTATGAATGAGAGAATAGGTGAGCTAAAAATTAAAGCGCAGAACGGTGACGTTCATGCTCAAACATATTTAGGATATATATATGAAATGGGCAGAGGCGTTAATAAGCACTTAAGGGAATCTTCTCAGTGGTATTTAATGGCCGCTAAGAGTGGAAATCGATATGCTATTGAGGCTTTAGAAGAAATTCGCAGATCCTCAACAGGTCTCTAAATTCGTGTTTAGTAAAATTATTTGATCTCTAAAGGCGCTTATAACCGTTAGATTGCCAGTGAAAGCGCTCATTGTTATATCCCATCCAGATCAAAGCTCCTTTTGTTATAACGGAATTTTTAAAGAGATAATAAAAACTCTTGGAGAAGATGCAGAAGTTAAAATTGCAGATTTATATTCTGAAAAATTTGCCAGACCGAATGATGCACTCATGGCTCGGTACAAGGAATGGGTAACTTGGTGTACTCATATTTATTTTATTTCACCCGTTTGGTGGTTTAGGTGTACGCCAAGGCTAGAGATATTTTTTGATGAAGTTTTTACTCCTGGTTTCGCCTATGAGTTCAAATCTGTTTCCAAACTGTATGGATTTCCAGTCCCTAAACTTAAAGATAAAATAGTTAGAACTTATGTTACGCATGGAGCTCCGGCCTTGCCGGTTCTAACAATTTATGCCAACTCGGTTAAGCTACGTTTGGTTATGGGAGTCTATACGTTTGTTTTTGGTTGGAAATATTCCATTTGGAGGAGAACAAAGCAGTTTTGGTCAGTACCATTCGTAAGTCACGATAAACGATTAAAATATCTAAAGACTGTTAGAAAAGATATTATCAAGGATCTAAAACAAGCTAAAAATTAAGCTCAACTTTTTTCCTCAGCGGTAATTTTACCGTTCTTAATTTCTTTGAAGTTTACGCTTGGTGTATCTTTGCTATCAAGACCCTTAATGGAAATCAAATTCTTAGTTCCATCTTTAAGCAATACTTTAAGCTGAGTTGATGACACCGCATTGACATATTGGATCATTGAAGAACTCTCTTTATCAAATGGCTCAATTAAAGTCAGGAAGTGAGCTGATTTTCCATGACTTCGGGTACTAAAAGAGTTGCGTTGATATTTTGTCACTTGGCCTGGTGGATAATCAGCGCCTATTGAGACGATAAAGCGTTTTGCATTCAAGCCCGACAGGTCAATATGGATTTCACCATTTCCATTGGGTTGGGCGGGGAGAGTTTCCTGAAATGGTCTACCGGCGATGACAACCGGTCCACCATAATAGTCTTCACCAGATTTAATTTTTTCTGTATCAGGCCTACCATGAACTTGAGTTCGAATACCATTAAGGGTGATCTTATTTTGTTTTTGCAGTTGGGATAAACTGAGCACTCTTCCATCGGCAAGAACGAGCTGTCCTCCTCCCCAGAAAAGAGATGCGCCTTTGCCCAGAATGAAGCCTCCACCTTTTCGTCGGTCTTCGTTTTGAGTTTTAAGCGTTATTTTTTTTGCAGCATCTGAGATTTTAAGGTCGATATCTTCACGGCCAAGAATCCATGGTGAGAACTCGTTTTCTGAAACGATTTTGTTATCTACTTCAATAGTGTACTTTGTCCATCCAGCACGATGTCGGACTTCTGGTGCGGCTCCTACCATGATCTCTGCCTTTTTTGGCCAAGCAGAGTGGACGTCGATATAGAGATCACCTTCTTTGCCTTTTAAGGTACGCCAGTTGAGATGGGCTTTATTGTCATAGATAGTTCTAAAACGAGTTTTCGATGTTCCATCCTTACTCCACCACTGGCAATTAGTGATTAGCTGGTCGGCTAGGCGCGGATCGGTATTCATCTGGTCGGTATGACGCAGTTTTCTTACACTGTCCCCTTCGATGTTTTGGAACCCTCGGATTTGAAGAAAATTGTCAAAAGTATGTTCTTCTTCTCCCTTTAGATAGTCGGCGAGAACGATGTAATGGTCTGTGACTATGGCCAGCCGGCGTTGGAGAATACGTTCGGTCCAGTCGCTGATATCTGCGACTTCAAGTTCTTTTCCGTTTGAGCCAACAGCAATTGGCATAAAAACATCTTCTGCAGCCAGACGTTCACGCCCTGAAAGGATAGCGCTTTCACCCTCCTTACGGTTTGGGCGTTGCATTTGTAATCCTAAATATGGCGGGCATGACCATCTGGCATTGGTCTCGACGGCAGCGGCTTGTATCTTTGAACCAGAGTGAAACATTAATCGTCGAGATTCGACCGATTCTTGATTTCGTCCGTCGACGACCACCATGTTGTGATTAACAGATGATTGTACAAACATGCCGTACATGAAACTCGCGTAAGAGTACCAAAGACCATGGCCACTGGAGTAAAAACTGCGGTCATAACGTCGCATAGAGTTGAAGTTAGTACGGTCAAAGTGGCCATGATATGCGCCATGAGTTCCATATTTAAGACTCATTTCGATTTGTTTACTCGGGTGTCGATTTGGTGTTTGGGAACGTAGGGTGATAAAGCCAATACCATCAGAGAATGCGGACCGTGTACCAATTTTGGGGGTGTCCTTTGGTAATTCAGGCACACCATAAAGTAGACTGCGCCCACCTTCACCACGACGTTTGACTAACGCGGCAAAGGCTGGTTTCCGCCACATCATATAAGCAATTTCGAAACCCTCGTCGGAGGTGAGGCTCCATTCACCACCATCGTTTGCTGCATAAATCTGTCCATCATGAGAGAGGTGGTCAATGAACGAGTCCCAAAGTTGATCAAGAGTGATTTGAGGGACTGGATGTTTACCAAACTTTTGGAAAGGTTTTCCGCCAAATTCGCGCTTACGGGTTTCAACGTCATCGGTGAGACGACGAAATTCTTTTGAGTAACCTGGAGTGAAGTATTGATCGATCATATTTACTCCAAAGGGTTCAGCAGCGAGTGCCATGTTGCATATATATCTTGATACCCAAACGTTATAATTAACGGAACCTTCATACCACCATCCGTCAGGCATGATGCCGTTAGCGATGTTATCGTAGACGCCGTCTGTGGCGTATAGGAAGTGCTCAAACCAAGCAAAGTCTTGTGTTGCTAGCGCCAAAGTAAAACCACATCGAGCTTCTTGAAGTTCAAGGTTTGCAACTCCTGACAAGTTTATGTGGTGCATGCGCTCGCGCATTTCCTGACTAATACGAGCGTGGTCTTCACTGGAAAAGACACCAGAATCAGCGATCATATCATAGATTTCACAGGCTTGGATTAAATCTTTTCCGCCAACATTAAAGCGCACACCGGGCTTGGCGAGTGCGGCATATTTTTTATCGCCAGAGATTTGCCAAGCAACAGCGTAGGGCCAACGTGATTCAGGGCGGTTGTCTGTTGTCTTGTGGTCGAGGTACCACTGCGCGGCTTTTTTTGCCCAACCATAGTTGTTTATTTTCTCGCGCACTTCTTGCCAGCGTTCTGGGGTGTGGACTAGGTACGGATGAGGGAGTTTTCGGGCTGTGATTAATTCGATATCACCGCCGAGTTGGCCATTCGCAAGTGCGACAATCTTTTGACGTTCGCGGCCTCCTGGAGGGACACGGTCAGTGACATTAACGATAATATTTGTACTTTTAATTTCACCTGGCTCTAAGGTGAGGTGATTAGGTTTGATGGAAGAACGCATCACGTGTTTGCTGTAAGGATGATGCGCGAGATTAACTGACTGCGTACGATTGGTGCAGTTCATAACCTTTAATTCGTAATTGAGCTTGGCGTTCTTTTCTCCAGCGAGTGAACGTGCCTCCGAGAAGAGTTTCAATATTGGCGCTGCGATTACATCTACTCGTGGTAAATTGATCTGCCCTTTTTTGCCGTCAGCGTAACTACCACGAATCGCAACTTTCTTAATTTCTCGAAACGTTTCACCAAAAGGGGAAAATTTATCAAAGGCAGAAAAAGGTAAATCTACAAATTGTGTTTTATTTGTGCCGATGAGGCTAAATTTGGCTATGCTAGATACCTCCGCAGTGGTTCGATAGCTGGATTTTGCTTCACGTTTAGCCGTGTGGACAACGACTTCGCCATGAAATGTACGATCCTCATTCAGGAGTATCTCTAGTCGTATCCCGTATAGCTGAGACCAATTTTGCTTACTTTCAGCGGTGAAGGTTACACCGTTTGGGCTAAGGATTGCATTTTTAACTCCAAAGCCTACCCAATGGCCTGGAACGAAGTTTTCATCGATTTTATTGTGCTGCTTGCCCAGAGTTAGCCAAGGCTGAAGGTTGCGCTCTGCACCCCTAGGTATCTGTCCACCAGCTAGACCAGGAAGCATCTGCGAATGACTGATTATATTTGTCAGAAATAAAATCAGAATGATTGCTATATGAAAAGGGATGATTTTCATAATGGGTGATGATACCGCACTGATTATTTGAACAATTATAGTTATCAGAATCCGTTCCCTTTTCTAATTTCAGAAAGAATAACTACTAGAGTAAATGGTAATGGGATTTCAAAAGAGAAGACAATTAGAGATTTAGACCCAATTAATTATCTATAGCAAAACGGTAGAATTTTTTGCCATCTTTTAATTGAATCGTTTTCGAAATACTTTCACCTGTCTTTTGCCAGAGAGTAAGATTTTCACTTTCCTCAATATCAAATTTAATAGTAATTTCTCCATCGTTTGAATTGATGATTATTGAGCTTGCACGAGCATCCTGTAATTGTTCAAGAGTTGGTCGTTGAGAGAGTTGGTTAATTTGAGTCTGGAGTGTGGTAATTTGCGATTGTAAATTAGCAATTATTTGAGAGTCAGAATCTGGCTTAATTTCTACTGATACTCCTCCGAAAGTTTCTCCATAACCTTCTGCGTTGGAGGAAATGGTAATCTTTCCTCTGTCAACCGCACTTTCGAAAACATCTTCACCAAGTATTGGAGCGTTACCCAAGAAAATGAAGTCCTGTAGTTCATAGCAACCAGAAAAGGCTTTATCTCCAATTCTCGTGACACTGCCAGGGATTGTAATACTTGTAATTTTTGCGCAAGAGAAAAAGGCAGCGTTTCCGATGCTTATGACGGTATCAGGAATGGAAATGCTTGTTAGAGAAGTGCAAAAATCAAAAGCGTTTGCTCCAATGCTTGTGACCCCATTAGGAATGGTAATGCTTGTTAGAGAAGTGCATCGCAGGAAAGTACTACTTTCAATGCTTGTAATGCTATCGGGAATGGTGATGCTTTTTAGAGAAGAACATCGATTAAAAGCATTATCTCCAATGCTTTTGACGCTATTGGGAATTGAGATGCTTACTAGGGCAGTACAACTGGAAAAGGTAGCGTTTCCTATACTTGTGACACTATTAGGAATCGCAATACTTGTCAGAGCAGTACAATTCGCGAAAACACCACCTTCTATAGTCGTGATACCATTTGGAATTATTATGCTCGTAAGGCTTGTGCAGTTATCAAAGCAAGCATAGCCGATACTTCTTACGGTATCAGGAATGTTAATACTCGTAAGACTTGTGCAACTAACAAAAGCCCAACCTCCAATACTTGTGACGCTATTAGGGATCGTTATGTTACTTAACTTACTGCAGCTAACAAAGGCATATTCTCCGATGGTGGTAACGCTATCAGGAATAATAATACTCGTCAGATTGCTGCAATCTTTAAATGCCTCAGAACCGATTTTTGTAACTAACTTTCCCTCTATTGTTGACGGAATAATCAGCTCCCCTGACTTAGAAGCGTCACAGTCGGTGATAGTTATGGAGTTTCCGTTAGAAGTGTAACTAAGGAAACTTGGCACTTGCTCAATTATTGTTTCATACCAGGCGATCTTGTTATCTCCGGGCGAAGATGAAACCACGTCTAAGTCGCCGTCGCCATCCATGTCAATTGTTGTGACGAGATTGACGCCGTTTGCCCTATTGGTAATAATTTCTGCCTGACCGAACGAGCCTCCTCCTAGATTTTCATGCAAACAGACTGTGCTACCAACCTCAGAAGTTGAAAAAACATCCAGATCTCCGTCACCATCAAAGTCAGCAACGTCAAGGCCTCGCGGACCCAGGGCATCACTACCATCTGGCCCTCCCCCAGTTGATCTTGTGGAGTATGTGTGGATTATTTTTTGTGAACCAAAACGTCCATTACCGGTACCATTATACCACGCAACTTTACCATCAAGCACTGAGACTGAAATTAGGTCAAGGCGGCCGTCACCATTAATATCGCCTGTGCGAACGTTACGTGGTCCTCGAGTTTGAGACGAGGAAGTAAGTCGAACGACAGACACCCCGCCCCCATTAGGGTAATAAGAAATCTGATTGCTAAGATAATTAGCAGAAATAACATCCTGATCACCATCACCATCAATATCGGCTAGATGAATATTACGAGGTTCATCACCTGTACTTGTGCCAGTCTTGGCAGCAATCAAGCCGCCCCAATTGAACATGTTACCAGAATTTAAATAAATTCCAATTTGATCAAAACTTCCACCCAGACCAAAGATAATATCCGGCCTATTATCTTTATTCACATCACCTAGATGAATGTCCCAAAGATATGGTGCATTTTCGTTATCGAACGTCCGCGTGAAGCGAAGACTGCCGTTATTCCTGTAAACGCGGACGCCCCCAGAGCGAGTTCCCGAACTACCTAGTACCACATCTAAGTCCCCGTCATTGTCTAGGTCAGATGCCACGATGTTACTTACGAGCGTAGTTGGCCCGTTTGTAAATGGTGTTAGCTCTGTAAAACTACCGTTCCCGTTGTTTCGATAAAGGACGGCCGCTCCTCCTCCAAAAAAAGGATTACCCGGTTTGGTAGCAAGAATATCAATGTCACCGTCACCATCCATATCTGCTGGAAATGCATCCATGACGTCAGTAGCGGTTGAGGTAACAATTTGTTGTGGACCAAACTCGGCAATAGTTTGGGAGGCTGTAAATGTAAGGACAGCGAATATTAAAAGAGAACATTTTTCTAGCGGATGAAAAACGCTCGAAGAAAATATAGTGAATAGTGATTTCATAGAGTTTAGTATTGTAATTTCCAATGTTTTTTTGGCAATAAAAAACCTGATTATAAGGTGCCCCCAAATTTTCTATAGATAAAATACCTCTTTCTGGAATTAATGATTACCACTCACTGATGTAACTAATATTGTCCCTAGGTATACTAACTTTATTACCGTATTCATTAATAATAATTACAGTCTCTTTTTTTACTTTGTGAAGCATTCCTTGGAGTTCTCCCTGAACGCCTCCACTTGTATAACTAACAAAAACGTTAGTTTTCCTTTTAATTCCATAGTCATTCCCAAAGCTAACAAGTTTTGAGACAGATAGTAAAACCTCAGTGCCTTCTTTAATTTTGCCCATTGGAGTTCCGCAACCGACAAGAAAAAGTGAAAGTAGAAGTATTAAGAAAAGTCTCATTCTTTTATGTATTAGTTATCCTTTTTTAGATTCTAGATAACTAAGTAAAGAAGAGAATTCTTCAATACTAAGTGAGTTTGCTAAACCTGCAGGCATCATAGAAATTTTAAGCTCGGTTCGGTATTTAATATTCGAAACTTTATAACTATAGGCCTTACCTGAGATGTCTCGCATTTCTACACTATCAGCGGTTTCGGCAGTGATGAAACCTACCATTGATTTTTCATCTTTTGTTAATAATGAGACAGTTGCAAAGCCCTGAGAGATGGAAGCGTTGGGCTTTAGAATTGATTCAGCGATTTGGTCCCTTGAGAGAATTGCACCGACTTGGCCCATGTATGGACCTTTGGGGCTTTGGTCAGGGCTTACGGTATGACATGCAATACAACCTTGTTTTGTGAAAAGTATCTCCCCTTTTTTAGGGTCTCCCTTTACGTCACCTATAGCCAGGATCACATCTTCAATAGACATTTTTCCAACCTGACCTTTTGTGCGTGCAATGGCGCTTAGATCAACAATTGGTCCTTGAGGTTTTTTTGGTGAATCAGCGATTTTGGAATTATCGATGCCTTCAATTTCAGATCGTGTCTTTGCATTATTTGCTGCGATCACCGCGCGATGCTTTCCGCTGTCCCATATTGATTTGACGAAGCTAGCAATTTTTTCTGAAGCTTCCCATCTGATTGGCTTGTAATAAGGTCCTCTCGTATCAGGTCTAGTGCTCCACCACCATGATCCATCATAAGGGGCTTCAATTTGGTATAAACGAATCAGAGTAGCTAAAATGCCCGGGCGTGATTTTTCTGATGAAGCTGATTGATATTTATTAATCAAACCTTCGACAGCTTTTTCATCGTGAATCATTTTTAAAGCCCACAGAGCACCTCTGCTATAAGGGCCATCAACTGCATCGGTACAAGCTTCAATTGCCTTTAAATCTATGAGTGCCTTGACGGCTACATGAGGCAATAAAATTTGTGGGTTTGGTTTTGCATGCGGTCCCTCTTTTGAGCTACTTGTTCCAGCAATTGAAGGCGCGCTTTTAGAAACTATGAACTGTATTTTACCTTTGGCTTTGGAAGTGCTGGCTAGACCAACATTAGCTTTGAATAACTTAACGCCTTTAGGAACATCGTAGATGATTACGGAATTTGCATGAGTTCCCAAACCGTCTGGTTGAGATTTTCTTTTGCCATTCGCTAAGGGCTTACCAGTCGCACTTATCCCAAAACCAATTTTCCCCCAACCGCTTTTAGCAGATTTCCATTTCAATGAAGATAATTTTATTTGATCACCATTACTTTTTACAAATACTGGATTGAACCATGCAGCATGATCTTCTCCATCACCGTCACCCCCATCAGTGACGGTCAGATAAATCTCTTTGAAATCCGAGACATCTACACTAACAGGAACGGTTTTGTAACCCTTAAAAGCTTTAGTTTGAAATGCTGGGGGTGCTGCGGGAGATTTAGCCTTCTCCTCAATGCCTGGTGGTTTTGATACGGCTAAGAGTTCACTTGCTGCTGACTTGTCTCCGAGTCGACCAAGAGAAACAGCGGCAGCTATTTTGACCCTTGGGTTTGGATCAGAAAGGCCAGGTATGAGCATTTCTTTATTAACTCCTGCGAGTTGGGTTTTACGGTCTGTGAGTGCCCTTAAAACCCATTCCCGGACACTTTCATCTTTGATTAACCCACTCAGTGGTGAAGCTGCTTTATTACCAACCATTTGCTTATAGGTAAAAATAGAAGCTACTCTTGAGTGCAAAGGGGCTGATTTGTTTTTAGCCAAATTGAAAACAGATTTTGCAACATTGGGACGATTAATTAATTCTTGGGAAGCGGCTAGCCTTGCCGTTGAACTTTCTGAAAGTAATAAATTTACTAGCTCACTATCTTTCCTTTTTTCAGTACCTATGAACGGTTTATAGACCCAATTTTTTGGAACAATTCTCTCAACCCATCCTTTATCAGGACTTCCTTTATAACCTGCCCCAGCCCATGCCCCAGCATACAACCTTCCAGAAGCGTCTGTATCAACATCCGTAATTTGGTGGAGTCGTATAAAATTCTCAGGTTCCTGAGTAAAGCTTGCGCCATCGGGCTGAAGTCTGTGAATGATGAGTTGGCTTCGACCCCAGTCACACATAATAGCAATGTTGTTGTACTTTTCAGGCCATCCAGGTTCTTGTAGGAACATGGCACCAGTTCCACTTCCTCCTCCGAGATCATCTAGGGCTGGAATTATCTCATTGGTGAAATTTTTGAATAGCATTGGGTATCCATATTCACCACTTTGAATATGATGAATAAATCGCACGTTCCATCCACCGCCATCATTAGTGTTACCTCTGGTGAAAATATTCATAAATGGATCTATTGCGACATCATATATATTTCTTAGACCATGAGTGTAGACTTCCATTTCACTTCCGTCTGGTCTGACGCGAACAACGCCTCCTCCTAGCATTGTGAGTTCTGTTCCATCAGTTCCTTTTGCTCCATGAATTCCAAAATCACCAACAGCAATATAAACCCAGCCATCAATGCCCATACGAATTCCATTAGTGGTATGGTCGGCACCGCGGTCCTGATTGTGCTTGGGTGGACTAATATCAGAAATTAATTTTTTAGGGTCTCCATCTGCAACTCCATCCCAGTTGCTATCTTCAAGGACAGAAAGATGCATCCCTGTAAGCTTGCCTGTACTTTCCGGAATGACTGTATGAAGGACTAATAATTTTTTACCAAGGGCAATTAGTCCTCTTGGGTTATCAATATTTGCATACACCGTTTGTTCATCTGCGATACCGTCACCATCTTTATCGATTAGACGAATTATTTTCCCTTTACCTGGTCCTTTTCCCAATGATCCAAGCATATCGACTCCCACAAATACTTCGCCTGTCGGAGCCGCACAAAGACACGCTGGGCTGGGAGTGGATTTAGAATCTGAAAATTTTGTGGATTTAAGCTCCGAAGGAACTTGCCCCATGATAGAAAATTGAAAAAAGGCGTAAAATAAGGCCAACGAAGTTAAAAAACGTTTATAGAACATAAAAATATGTGGGATTTTAAATAGCTTGGAACTGTGTTTGTAACGGTACTGTGAAACATAAATCTTACGCAATTTTAAATAAGTTTCTAGCTTCAACTTGTAATCTATCAAATTTAGCCGAGAATCAGCGGCCTAAAATTAATTCATGGAGTTTTGCCCTGGCCAACGTTGGATAAGTGAATCACAGCCCGAAAAAGGCTTGGGTTTAATATTAAAAAATAATGAAGAGACGGTCACAGTTATATTTCCGGCTGTAGATGAGACCTTAACTTACGCATCAAAATCAGCCCCCTTAAGACGCGTTATTTTTGATATAGGCGATACCATTGAGTTACATGATGGAACCAATCTAATTGTCGATAAAGTTAGCGAAACTGACGGACTCGTTAAATATACAGCCGACGGTAGAGAAGTTAACGAAAGTGAATTGAGTGATCGTATAGGTTTTCATCAACCCGATGCACGTCTTCTCGGAGGACGGGTGAATTCATCAAGGAAATTTCACTTAAGACAGCGAGCGCTAGAAGCTAAATCCAAGATGAAGGGCAGAAATGAAAGGGGTTTCATCGGGGCACGAATAGATCTTATTCCTCATCAACTTTATATTGCTAATGAAGTTGGTACTCGGCATGCCCCTAGAGTATTATTAGCTGATGAAGTTGGGCTAGGAAAAACCATTGAAGCCTGCCTCATAATGCATCGGCAAATTGTATCAGGTAAAATTTCTAGAGCTCTTGTTCTTGTTCCTGAGCCATTAGTTCATCAATGGTTTATTGAGCTCCTCAGAAGATTTGCGTTGCAGTTTTCGATCTTTGACGAAGAAAGGTGTGCTGCTATTGAAGGTGGAGGTGAGGAGGATGAAGTTGTTTTAGAGGAAGAAAACAAAAAAGAAGTTAATCCCTTCCTAGATGACCAATTAGTTTTGGCAAGTATTGGATTATTAGCTGATGATCCAATACGGGCAAAACAAGCTATTGATGCAGGTTGGGATATGCTCATAGTAGATGAAGCCCATCATCTAGAATGGTCTAAAGAAAAAGTTAGTAATGAATACGAGGTTATTGAAAAACTAGCTATTAAAACACCATCTTTACTGCTGCTGACCGGAACACCTGGTCAATTAAGTCCAGAAGGGCATTTTGCTAGGTTAAGATTACTTGAACCGGACCGCTTTTCAGACATAGATAAATTTTTGGAAGATTCAAAAAATGCTACTGAGGTTTCAGGCATTGTTAAGAAAATTACTGATGGAGAAAGCCTAGAGGACTCAGAAATTAAAAGTCTTAATTCATGGGTCGGTGGAGAAGTTCCTGATGATACAGAATCACTTCTTGAGAAAATTTTAGATTTGCACGGAACGGGAAGGCTTATGTTTAGGAACCGTAGGGCCAATCTTGGTGGGTTCCCAGATCGAGAAGCTTTACTTTGTCCGCTAAAGAAGGAAGAAGGTTCTGATACGGATCCAAGAATTGAATGGTTAGTTGATTTGTTGAGTTTACTAGAAAATGAAAAGGTACTCATCATTTGCCGAACTATTGAAGATACGGAGCAACTTAACGAGGCGTTACTCGAAAAGATAAGGATCAAGACAACTTTATTTCATGAAGGCTTAGAACTTATTAAGAGAGACAGAAGTGCTGCTTATTTTGCTGAGGAAGATGGTGCTAGAGTTCTCATTTCTTCTGAAATAGGAAGCGAGGGAAGGAATTTTCAATTTGCCAGCAATTTGGTCCTTTTCGATTTACCTGAAACACCTGCTTTGCTTGAGCAGCGAATTGGAAGGCTAGATAGGATAGGACAATCTCAAACAGTGAAAATTTATGTTCCATTTTTGGAAGATACAGATCACGCATCTTTAGCAAATTGGTATGATAAGGGACTCGATGCGTTCGAGACTCCAATTGAAGGCGGCTCAAAATTGCTTGCCAAGTTTGAAGGTGAGATGAAAAAAATTGAGGCATCTGACAAGACAGGTTGGGAAAAAATAATTGAAAGTACTCAGGAAGCTAAGAAAGAATTGGATGATCAACTCGAAAAGGGTCGGGACCGATTGTTAGAAATGAGTTCTTTTAATACCGAAGCATCAAAGAAAATAGTTTCGGCTATTGAAGAGATTGATGATGAAACTGAACTTGAAGGAATTATGATTGATCTTTTTGATCAATTTGGCATTGCCGTTGAAGAGCTCGGTCAGCATTGCTACTACATAAAACCCGATACAGTTTTTGCAGGAGATGCTTTTCCTGGAATGCGCGAAATCGGTATGTCTATTACTTTTGATCGAGCCACTGCAATGGGCAATGAACAGATGAGCTTTATTACTTGGGACCATCCGCTTGTATCGACATGTTTAGACTTGATGTTGAATGGAGAACAAGGATCGAGTTCATTTGGTCAAATATCAGGGACAGCTGCTCAAGCAGGTCTGGTCGCTGAGTGTGTTTTTCTGCTCGAGACGGTGTGTCCTGATTCTTTGGGCGCTGATCGTTTTCTTGCACCCACCCCATTAAAAGCCGTTGTTAATCATTCTGGAGAGATACTGAAAGAAAAATTTGATGACGCTAAGATCAAGGATGGTAATAGAAAATGGCTCAAAGCTAAACTTGATATTTTAAAAAGGATGGTCCCTGTAATGGTTGATGCGGCTGAAAAAGTTTCCGAGAAAGAAGCTTCAAAAATGCGGCGTTCAGCACTAAAGAAAATGGAAAAATCTTTAGATGAGAGCATTGACTATCTTGAACGGTTAAAACGTTTAGGGCATCCCATCAGGGAAGTTGAAATTCACAGCGCGAAGGAAGAGAAAGAGGCATTGAAAACCCATTTGTCTCGAGCAAGGCTAAGGCTCGACTCTATTCGCCTTTCAGCTATAGGAGCATAGTAGTATTAAAGAGGCATCTCGTTTTCTTAAAGTTATAAGGCCTTTGTTTCGCTGTGCTTGACTCGCTGCCCCTGGAACGTTGCATAGCAAGATGTGTCGATCACTTGTTGATTCTGCTATGGCTCGTATTGGTTTCTTTACTCGCATGTCACAGTTAGTTAATATCTGCCTTAGGATACTTTGATAGATCGAAAATGGTTCGTGTTCCTTTCATTAGATCTAGCTCTTTTAGCAATTTTGAATGAATTCCTCGTACGTTATCATTAAGGCTATCGATTTTTATGGGATTTTTTTCGGTAATGTCTTTATAAACATTAAAAAATTTACCGTTGCTATAAAGTTTCCATTTTCCAGTATGGGCAAACTCTTTTCCATTTGGCCCTCCATTGCGTGCGTACCAGCAATAGCTTGTTTGTCTTTTTGCCTTGCCTCCCCTGAGATGGGGTAGAAAACTTATGCCATCGATTTTATGCTCGATACTTGCGTTGGCTACTTCCGCTATGGTTGGAAAAATATCACTGAAATTTACAATAGCCTTTGAGGTTGTATTTGACTTAATGGTTCCAGGCCAACTCACGATGAAAGGGACATGATTGCCGGTGTCTAGTGTGCTGCCCTTGCCACCCTTTATGACCCGTCCATTCATTACACTAGACACACTACCCGCTGTTCCATTATCACCCGTAAAGATGATCATAGTCCTCTCAGTTAGATTTTGTTGTTCTAATTTAGCAACAAGTTTGCCTATAATTTTGTCTACGTAAGAAACCATTTCGCGAAAATATTTTGGGTTTTTTTGAGTGAGTTTACCACTTTCTGCACCTTTAGAAGTTGAGTCCCAGTCTTTAGAATCGGGTGTTGGTTCAAATGGCCAGTGAGGAAGAATCATAGGATAATAACCGAAGAAGGGTTTATCCTTATTGCGTTCTATAAAGTCACAAAGATAATCACTTACGATATCCGGACCATATTTACCTGGGTAATCA
Source organism: uncultured Verrucomicrobiota bacterium (assembly GCA_902510815.1). Lineage (GTDB taxonomy): Bacteria > Verrucomicrobiota > Verrucomicrobiia > Verrucomicrobiales > DEV007 > EC70. The sequence continues at coordinate 18,904 of CABXDI010000010.1, forward strand.
ATTTCTTGACCATTAACCTCCAATCCCGGATTTGGATATCGCGCTGGCCTTCGAGTTAGTTGCCATAGACAGTATTCATCGAAACCAAAATTATTAGGACTTTTAGAACCTCCCTCTAATTGCCACTTACCTACGACACAGGTTTTATATCCTGCATTTTTCATTATCTTGCCGAAGGTCATCGCCTGTGGGTCGAGTAAACCGAATCTGACGTAATTTCTTTGGTTATAAATTCCCGTCATAATTTGAACTCTCGAAGGGGTACAGATTGGTTGAGAAAAGCCATGATCAAAACGCATGCCATTGGTCGCCAATTTATCGATGTTTGGGGTAAAGTAGTGATCTTTGATATCTGATTTAGCCTTGGGGTAGTTATATTTGGTGATCAAATTACGATAAGCGCTGACACACTCCCAACCCATATCATCAGCCATAATAACAATAACATTAGTTTTATTGGCCAAGGATGAGTGAATAAATATCGATGAAAATAAAACATATTTTATGAGAGATAGGATACGTTTCATATGGTTATCTAAATTGGAACTGATTGGTTAGTTATAAATTTTTGATTCATTTATTATAAGCTTTGATCATTAACAAATAAGGCTTTAGCAGGGATTGGACTTTTAGCGAGATTTCCTGATTCCCATTGAAGGTTAATATCGGGTTTAGACGATGAGTCTTTATAGTACATGCGGTAAGGGTGAATACCCTTATTCAGCTTCAGTGTTGTACTGATTTCAGTACCGTCATATTTATAATCTGCATCGAGAACTAATTTTTTGTGTATTTTGAAAATAAATTGACCGGGCGATTCGCAGTGAAAAGTCCACTCTCCGGAATGTGGAACTAAAAGGTAGCCTGAAAATAATACACCGGTATTTTTTTTAATGGGGATGGTTTTGAGGGATATTTGCTTTGCTAACATGGTTTTATCGAAATTTAATCGAGTAAATTCCGGGACCCATTCCCATTTACCATTATAAAGATGGACGCCTACTCCGTTATTTAATTTGTTTTTATCGATTGTAATCCCTGGTACTAATTTATCATCGTAGCTTTTTTTGGCGTGTTTATTTGGCATTCTTATTCTGAGCACTTCGTTCTTCATTCTTTTTTGAAGCTTATTGAAAGTTTCACTCGTTCCCGCGAGATTGGTTGATTCTGGCGCATCATCTAAAGTGTTAAAGATCTCAAAATCAACTTCGTGACTTGTAGCTTTCATCCGTATGCCTTTGTACCCATCTAGATATAGGCCTTGTTGGTTATTAAATTCGAAATAGACCGTGCTGTTTTTTTGTTTGCCTACATGGCTCAGCGTGGGCATTAAGGAAACACCATCAATTCTTGCGGGTATATCAATACCTGCATAGTCACAGAAAGTTGCCATCCAGTCGTGAAATTGAGAGGGTGTATTTGATTTTTGACCAGCTTTGATTCTTGAAGGTCCCCAAGCAAATGTAGGTACCCTGAGACCACCTTCATAAGATGAACCTTTAGAACCTTTTAAATTACCTGCAGATTGAAAGACAGCGGGGCTCCATTTTTCTCCCTTAATATAGGCTTCTCTGTGTGGACCATTATCAGATGAGAATATCACTATCGTATTTTTTTCGATTTCAAGGTCTTTGAGTGTTTTTAAAATGTCTCCAACGCAATGATCTATTCGAGTGATAGAGGTTGCAAAACGTTCTGCTACATCAGTTAAACCCTTATCCGAATAATTAGGGTCACGATAATTATCGATTGTTCCCTCAGCCGTATTGATCATCTTTCCGGGCCTCCCCAACCATTTTAACCCTCCATTTATTCCTTTACCATTGGGGTAAGCAACAGTGGGGAGTTGCAGTGCGGCATGCGGTGTGTCGTAGGCCAAATACATGAAGAAGGGGCGTTCTGGATTTCCCTTTGTTTGATCAATGATTATTTTTTTTGCTTTAGCAGTCCATAAATCGGTGGAGTAGCATTTATTCAAACCTGCAGAAACTTCGTTATTATTTTCCCATACTTCTTTTTTACCTTGATGTGATCTATTATCACCAATTTCCCAAAAGTTTGCAGGATAATGTTGATGCCCATCAACGTGTCTGACATAACCATAAAAATAGTCGAATCCTCTTTTAGTGGGGTAACCAGACCATTTTTCAGGTGATTGTCCCCAACCCTGTAAACCGTATTTTCCTAAATGAATTGTATAGTAACCGGCTTTTTGCAGAGTGTTTGCAAAGTTCCAGTTATCTTCGATAGCCTTGTCAAATTGCATATTGCGCACATTCGAATGGCCTTGGTGCATGCCGGATATCAATGAAGCTCTAGAGGGAGCGCAAATTGGGGCAGGACAATAATGCCTGTTCAGTGTAGTCCCGTTCATTGCCATTTGATCTAATTCAGGAGTTTTCAGTTGAACCCCTTTGCGTTGCTTTTGAAAAAGAATACCTACGTCCCCAAAACCAAGATCGTCCGTTAATATAAATATAATATTTGGCTTATTAGCAAATGTCCAAGTTGGCAGAAGTACAGAAAATATAAGAACACAGATAAAGATGGAAATTTTTTTCATTAGAGTAAAAATTTTTTAATTTTAGTTTTTTCTTATAGTAAGTACCATCGGTAAGGGTCGTATTCTTGATACTCCTAAAAATCGGTCGGATGGTCTGTTCATAATTTTCATTTTACCCTCTTCGTTGAGTAATCCCATAACACTGCTTCCCCCGCCGTCCATGTTTGTTGCAACCCAACAGCCAAGATTTTTCATAACCGTTGCAAGTTCATGCAAGTTCATTCCTTCGCTATAACCTTTCTGCCGCCCATCAACGACAACGAGCCAGAGGGTTTCCTTTTTTTTGTCAGTGCCTATTGCAGTACGAGGATGTCTAGGGCCTCCTTCATTAACACTAAGTTTACCATCTGATACAATAAGCTGAAACCCTGAGGTGGCCTCTTTTGGAGTATCAACTAGCTTATGACCAAAATAAACTTTACCCTTTTCATCAAACCAAACTGATGTGTTTCCAGGAGCTATTTTGCTCCGCATGATATTATTAGTTCCGGCTAAACCATGGATATCGACTGGTTGACCAAGATACCAACTTCTATTTTTTTTCCCTTCTTTATTAGGAAAGCTGTCCCAGGGATTAGTGTTTATGAACGCGAGAACAGATGGGTGGGAGGCTAATTTTCTAGGATCACTCAGTGAGGCTTCCGCCTTTCCTTCGCCATCTGGGTCTGGCCCAAGTTCAACCTTGGGCCTTACTAACTTCGATTTGAGATTAATTTGTAGAATATGAATGCTATTATCGAGTGGCTCGGTTGTTTTTTTATTAATATATTTAATACCTAGCTCACTAAGGTTGATTGAATTTTCAATTTTAGTCTCTGCTGCCGTGAGACTAATGTTTAAAACTGTAATAATTGAAATAATTAAATGTAATAGTCGCATGGTTCTAAAGGGAAATAGGCTAACCTGAGTGACTTCCAGAGAACAGTCTTTTCGGATCCATTGAGTCGTAGGATTGTAGAACGCAGTTAGGCGTTATTCATTTATTAATGATTATGGACTCTAGACTCTATGGATTTGCCATAATATAATAACATAACAATGATTATACGACTCGCTACAGTCATTTCATTTTTCATTACTTTAAATAAGGTAATAGGTTTCGAATCAATTGACCACGGTGCCTTTATCAAAGCGATGGGAAGCAATGATGCGAAAAGGGGAGGTCAACTCTATTCAGTGCATTGCTCTTCTTGTCATGGTAAAGAAGGCGACCTGGCGCTTAATCCACTAGCGAGACGTTTTGGCAAGGATGAGCTTAAATTTGGCAGTGACCCTTACTCCCTTTGGAAAACCATCAGCTACGGTAATGGATTAATGTTTAGATGGGATGCTGTTCTGACGCCTAAGGAACGATATCAAATCGTTCATTTTATTCGTGAATTCATTCTAAAGAAAAATAATCCCAAACAATACTTTGAGCCGAGTGAGGAATACTTTGATAAGTTATCCGCTATTGCTGAGGCAGATGCAAAAGAACAAGCATCAAAGGTGCAAAAGGTAGAAGAGGCACCTGGAATGATTGACGGTACAGGCGGTAAAAAAATGGTTTACGGTCCATTTATCCAGCATTCGGTCGCTTTTGGTGATATTCAGGACAAGAATGCTGAACACATTTCAGATGTCACTGAGAAGGCCATCATAGTTGATCTTCCGGGCGAAGCTGTGATTTGCTATGATGCGCATCGATTAAGTGTCAGTGGCCTATGGTATGGAAAGCTTGCAAATACCGATAACACTCACCATACAAGCTACAAAGGTGAATATTGTCTAAGGCCGGGAAGCTCTCCATCTTATACAAATATAGATACTATTGGCTGGAGTGTCGGTGAACCAAAAACGCCCAATACGCGTGATCACTATAATTACAAGGGTCTTTATCTGGATGGCAAAACCGTTGTCCTCAGCTACAAAGTGGGCAGTCGAGATATACTTGAGTCACCGGGAGCCAGTGAAGATGGTAATCTAGTGTGGCGGAATTTTAAGGTAAGTTCTGGAGACAAGAAACTATTCTGTTTGATGACAAGCGGTAAACTTAAGGCACAGGGTGGAAAGTTAGTAAAAGGAGAGAGAGGACAAACCTGGCTTTCTATTCCACCATCAAAAACTCCTATTTTTGTTTCCGTAGCAATTGGAGATTCGCCTGAAATAACAGGTGAATATGATTTAGAGAAGCATACTACGGGTGGCCCGCGACGCTGGCCACAAAAAGTACAGACGGCAGTTGCACTAGGAAAGAGTGTTGACGGGTATGCTTTGGATCAGCTGACTGTTCCATTAGCCAATCCATGGGGTAGTTGGATGCGTACGACAGCAATGGATTTTTTTAGTGATGGGCGCATGGCTGTTAGTACTCTGAGCGGAGATGTTTGGATAGTCAGTTGGTCCAAAGATAACCCTCAGGCTCTAACATGGAGTCGTCACGCGGCTGGTCTCTACGAACCGTTAGGGCTAAAAATAGTCGACGATATTATTTATGTTCGTGGCCGTGATCGGATTACCCGATTGCATGATATTAATGGTAATGGTGAGGCGGATTTTTATGAGAATTTTTATGAGGAACCGAATGAGATTGGCGCAAGCTACCATGCATTTATCTATGACCTTCAGACGGACCGGTTTGGAAACTTTTACTTTTCCCAATCAGGCTATAAGTCGCCTTTGACTGGTGGTGTGGTTAAGCTTACCCCCGATGGCAAATCTGCGGAGTTTATAGGTACTGATTTGCGCAATCCCAATGGCATGGGTGTTGGTGGTGCTAAGGACTGGGTTACCATAACAGATAATCCAAGTGGCAAAGCAGTTTACAATGGTTTTTTCCTTGCAAAGAAAGGGGCTAAATATGGCTACGAAAATGCACGTACGGTTCCTATGCTTGTGAGGCTTCCGGCCTCAGTGGACAGTTCGAGTGGAGGTCAATGTTGGTCGCATCCTGAAAAGTGGGGACCTTTAAGCGGTACAGTTATTCATACATCCTACAGCCGTTGCGCAGCTTTTTACTGTTTCATACAAGACATTGAACCTTATCCTAATGGGTTTGCGGTACGGTTTCCTTTCGATTTGGACTCTGGTGCGATGCGTCCACGTCTTCATCCCATTGATAATCAAATATACATAACATGCCACAAAGGCTGGGATACGACGGCTCCACTTGACGGAGTTATTTACCGTTTTCGATATGTCGGAGGAAATATGGTTGGAATCTGTGATGCGGCGGTGACAGATTCTGGGATACGGCTGACATTTGCCGCTGACCTTGAACCTGACTCAGTGCAACCCTCAGCTTTTAAAGCTTATCGAGAGGATGACGCAAAGAATGTTCCTAGGCCTGCTAAATATAGACTTGGAGAAGTTAAATTGATAGACTCTCGAACGGTTGAAATTAATGTTCCAAATGTTAGTGATGAAGCTTTATTAAATCGCACCGATGATAAAGGGACTGTTCTAGTGAGAGCTCCAATTGTTTTAAGCTACAAATTAAAATCGAAAAATGGTAAAGTTTTCGAACAAACAATTTATGCAACTATTAACTCGCTACCGAAAATAAGCAGATAAGAGCTTAATGAAAATTTTTTGCACCGTTTTTTTAGTTTCATTAATGATTCCTCTAAGCTTGCTTTTTGCTCTTGAAGCGCCGAAAGCCAACCTTGAGCAATTTCATAAAGCAATAGAACCGGTTTTGAAGGCAACTTGTGTTGGTTGCCATGGCCCGGATAAACAGAAAGGAAAGTTTAGGATTGATACGTTGAATCCGGATCTGCTGAAAGGAAAGGATGTCAGTTGGTGGTTGGAGGTGTTTGATGTGATTAGCAACAGTGAAATGCCTCCAGAAGATGCTAAATTACAATTAGCAGACGATGAAAAAGCCAGAATTGTGGACTGGTTGTCTACTGAGATTCAAGTGGCATCTCAGGTTCGGCGTAGCGAAAAAGAGCACACGTCATTTCGCCGAATGACGCGTTATGAGTATAAGTATGCAATTCAGGACTTATTAGATTTACCGCATGATATTTCTCGTGATTTACCTCCTGAGTCGATGTCTGAGGATGGCTTCAAGAATAGTTCAGAGATGTTACAGATGACAGTGGTGCAATTGCAACAATATCGGCAGTTAGCTCGCAAAGCTTTGTCTTTGGCAGCTGTACGAGGTGAGAAACCCAAACCAGTTTATTATGGAGTGACAATGAAATCGGCGGCAGCGCAAATTGACTCAAAATATGTTGCTAACGTAGAAGCCACGCTTCAGGAAATGCAGCAGAATAAACTTTCCCTCGAAGAGGCGTTGAAGAAACAAGGCAATAAATATGGGGGAGATATAAACGGGGCACATTTTAAGAATCGAATAACTGGTCAAGGTATTGGTACACGATGGAGTTATGGTGGAGCAAAGTACGCTTGGAAGCCAATTACAATTAGACCTGAAGTTCCACCGATTTCTACTGGTGTAGTCGTGATCCCCGCAGGGAAAAAATATATTTTTGATGTTGGTGACGGCCTGCCAGATTCTGGCACTATGCGTGTACGCATCCGTGCTTCGCGAGTCAATTCAGACAGTAACCATTTGCCGACATTGCGACTGTTTTTTGGTAATCAGGCTAGTAATGATTCACGAGTCTTGGTACGAGCAAGTGATCATGATATTACGGTACATGCTCCTGCCGATAAGCCCGAGTTTTATTATTGGGATGTTAGGTTAAGTGAAATTGCTAGAAACGCTTATAGACATATAAATAAGCTTGGCCAATTACCGAACCCTGCTGAGTTTTTATCTTTTCAAAACTGTTCGAGTTCACCTGTAGATGTACAGATTGATTACTTAGAAATTACGGCACCAGTTCATGAAGAATGGCCGCCAAAATCTCACACCCAAATATTTTTTGAGAGTAATCATAAAAATGATGAGGAAAAATATGCACGTGAAGTTTTAACCAAGTTTATGCGTCGGGCTTGGCGTCGAGAGATATCTAGTCAGGAACTAGATCAAAAATTATCTCTTTTTTCAAAGATTAGACCTCAGTGCCATGATTTTCAGGAGGCAATTTTAGAAGTCCTGTCTGGTGTGCTGGCTTCACCCAAGTTTTTGTATATTGTTTTATCGGGCGATCCTACTAATAAAGACAACCAACGCATTTCAGATTTCGAATTGGCTAATCGGCTTTCTTTTTTCTTGTGGAGTAGCATTCCTGATGATGAATTATTGGACCTCGCATCTAGAGGCAGACTTCGTGATCAGGTTGTAATAAATGAGCAGATAAAACGATTATTAGATAATTCGAAATCTGAAAGGTTTTCTCGTCACTTTACTCGGCAATGGTTAGGATTGGAGCTACTAGATTTTCTCAAATTAGATAAAAAATTATATCCGCGTTTTGATCCTCTAGTCATGGAAGGAATGAAAGAGGAGCCCATTGCTTTCTTTGGTGAGATTTTAAAAAGTAACCGCTCGGTAATGGATTTTTTGCATTCTGACTATACAATGGTTAATGATCGTTTAGCGAAGCATTATGATCTGCCAGAGGTTATAGGAAATGAATTTCGTTTGGTGAAGCTTCCACCACAAGGTCGCCGAGGTGGTGTGCTTACTCAGGCAGGACTTTTAGCGATGAATTCAGACGGCAAGGATTCCCATCCATTAAAGCGTGGAATTTGGCTCTTAGAAAATTTACTTAATGATCCTCCACCACCTCCACCACCGGCTGTACCGGAAATTGATTTAGCTGATCCGGAAATAATTAAACTCTCTCTTAAAGAGCGTATGGAGGACCATCGTAAAGACCCAGCCTGCATATCCTGCCATGTCAAAATTGATCCTTGGGGAATTGCCTTTGAGAACTTTGATGCTGTTGGCAAGTGGCGTGATTCAATTGGTGAAGACCCTGTCGATTCCAGTAGTAAATTGTTTAATAAGCATGAATTGCGAGGCATGAAGGGGCTCAAAGAGTATTTAATCAGTGAAAGGCAGGACCAATTTGCTCGAGCTTTAACGCATAAAATGGCGGCTTATGCACTTGGTAGACCATTGACTTTTGGGGATCGCTCACTAGTTGACCAGATTTCAATCAAATTAAGGAGCCGGGGCGACGGTCTTGTGGATCTTATAATTCTTATAGTGCAAAGTGATTTATTTCAGTTAAAATGATTAGTAAGAGGAAAAAGAGCATGAGAATATCTTCACTGGATCGTCGAAAATTTCTGCGTGGTTCTGGCGTGGCTCTAGCCTTGCCTTGGTTCGAGTCGTTCAATAATTTAGCTTCAGCTGCAATCAAGCCTCAAAAACGAAAAAGATTAGCCTGCTTTTATCTTCCTGATGGTGTGCCTATGCCTTTAGAAAATGATCCATCCTTTAAGGAATGGAGTTGGTTCCCGCACGGAGGTCGCAAAGACTTTATACTGACTAAATGCATGGAAACATTGGCGCCATTACGCCAAGATTTGACAGTTTTTTCAGGTTTATCAAATCCAGCCGTTAGGCGTGTGCATGGGCATGCGAATGCGGATCAATTTTTGACTGGTGCTGATACTGGTGCTGACGGAGATTATCATAACAGTATTTCGCTTGATCAGGTTTTTGCTGCACATGCTGGAAAGCATACTCGTCACTCTTCGCTTGTTATGTCCACTGATGGCGGAACTGGATCGCCTCGGGGTTCACATACGATGTCTTATGACAGAAACGGCAGGCCTATTCCCGCTGAACACAAACCTAAGCGAATTTTTGATATGCTTTTTCTCAAAGATGGTCCTGACGCTGCTCACCGACTGGCTCTTAGTCAGAGCGCATTAGACGATTTAATGGCCGATGCCCGTTCTCTTAAGCGTTCACTATCGAAGCGGGATCAAGAAACGCTCTCCGAGTATTTACAGTCCGTGCGTGACACGGAAGTGAAAATTGAAAGATCGAAGCGCTGGCTAAATATTCCTTTACCTCAAGTGAATGTAGATCATCTGAATCTTGACATTACTCCCGAGGATCCTCGTACTTTTGTACAGACGATGTATGAGCTCATTTATCTTGCTTTTAAAACTGATTCTACACGTGTAGCGACTTACCAGTTCGGACGAGAGAATGGTGTGGGCATCAGTGATTATCTTGCGCGAGCAGTAGGATTCAAGCTGACACATCAGCTTTCCCATGAGACCAAGAATCCTGATGGATATAAGAATTTTGGAAAATATTGCAGGTTTATAAATGAAGAGCTCGGTCGTTTTGCGACGCGTCTTAAAAATACTCCTGAGCCTGGAGGTGAAGGAAATATGCTAGATCATACTGCGTTATTTTTTGGCTCTGCTTCGAGTGCCTTTCATCTTTCACGCAATTATCCACTTATACTTATTGGTGGACGTAAACTTGGGTTTAAGCATGGTCAATTTCTGAAGTATGGTAAAGGTAATGAGAAAAACCAGTCTACCTCAGGCATTAGTAGTGACTCTGGCTGGCGAGGTGAGATGAGATATACAGAATTACCGATCTCTAATCTTTATCTAACAATGCTTCACAAATTAGGTGTAGAAACGGACAGCTTTGGAGGGAGTCGTGAAACGTTGAGTGAGGTATAGAATATACTCCCTTTTTATCTTTCAAGCAGATATAAATCAGCTAATCTTTTCTCCATGCTTAGCAGAAAGGTAAATCTTTTAGTTTTCCAATTTTGTATCACATGTTTTTTCTGTAATCAGATTGCTGGTGCAATTTCTGTAAACACGAAGTCATATGACCCGTCTTGTGGAGTGTCGGTTAGGATCGATGAGAAAAACAAAGAGGCGGGAAAAGCACTTGTTTTGGAATGGGATACCCTAGAAGGGTCAACGCAATTGTCGTTCAATATTTCGGGTGAAGGAGCTTTAGTTAGATCAGTCGCTGTAGCCTCAGGTGATAGTAAACCAGTCGTGGTCTTGCGTGACGCTGATCCAATTACTGTGCTATCTATTGGACAACGTGATCTGAAAAAGCGCGGCGGATGGAACATTTTTTTTGATCCAACCAGTCGTAAACTTAGTAAGTCGGGTCCACTGACGCTCAAACTTAAATCTGTAGCCGTGCGAAGTGAGGGCAACAGATGTATTGTTGATATTGACGAACTCAGTGGCAGCGCTTTTTCTGGCAACCTTCGTTTTACTCTCTACGCTGGTTGTGAACTGATACACCTTCAGTCAATCGTTCAAACTCAAAAAGATGCTTCTGCCATACTTTATCACTCAGGTTTAACCTGTGACCCAAAAGGTAAAGTTGTTTCTTGGATTGGACTTGATGACAAGCTGCATCGGACTAATGAAATTGACCAACCTGCAAAGCCTGTAAAGGTCCGTCATCGCACGATTGCGTTGGAGACTGATAATGGAGCGCTTGCAGTTTTTCCACCGCCTCACCGGTATTTTTATCCACTTGATGAGGCATATAACCTTGGATTTACGTGGAGGGGGAATGACTTTATGAAGAAGGTTTCAGGATTTGGAATAGGGATTCGTCAAGATCTCAAAGGTGATGATCGTTGGGTTCCTTGGTTCAATGCACCACCTGGCACTCAACAAGAGTTGGGAATTTTCTGGCTGCCTTCGCTTGATCGTGGAAACAAAATTTTTGATCGTGTTAAAGCTTACACGCACAATGATCGCTTTCCTCAGTTGCCTGGGCATAAGACATTTACAAGCCACTACCACATCGAGCACACGACCCGCTTGCTTGAGTTGCGCGAAAAGCGGCAGAATTCTGCCTCTGCCGAAGTGGTCAGTACATCGCGACAAACTAGGCAAGTTTGGCGGTATTCTTTGAGGCGACCATCCAAGGATTGGATGAAACTTTCCTACAATGATCAAACATGGAAGAAGGGAGAAGGCGGATTTGGTAAGAAGGGAACACCGGGACTTAGGCTGGGCACAGATTGGCAAACTCAAGACATATGGTTGCGTAGAAGCTTTAAGCTTAACGATGTTCCAACTGATAGGCTTAAGCTTTCGTTGTTATACGACGAGGACACTGAGGTTTATCTCAATGGTGTATTGGCCTTTTCGGTGAAAGGTTTCTCCAAGAAATATCGCGAAGTATCCATTAGTCCAGAGGCCCGGAAAACCCTGAAGAAGGGTGACAACTTGTTGGCTGTTCATTGTTGGAATGACGGAGGAGGGCAGGCCATAGATGTGGGCTTGGTGATGCCCACGAAAACTGACAATCCCAAAGAAACGTTCAAGCCAGATTTTGTTGATGTTTTTAAGAAGGCTGGTGTCGAGATTGTACATCTTGCAGAGTTTCATAATCGCCTTGGCCCAAAGAGGCGCGATCCTGAAGAGTCCCTTCCATTGCTTAAGGCAATGCATGATGAGTGCGCTCGCCTTTCAGAGAATGACTTTCTTCTTCTTCCGGGTGAAGAACCTAACGTACATCTTGGTGGCCATTGGATTAGTTTTTTTCCACGTCCAGTGATGTGGGTTTTGAAAAGATCCAAGGGTAAGCCATTTATTGAAGAGCATCCTGAGTATGGGCGGATCTATCATTTAGGCAGTTCCGATGATGTTTTAAAATTAATGGAATTGGAGAAAGGCTTAATGTGGGCTGCTCATCCACGAATCAAGTCATCCACTGGTTACCCTGATCGCTATAAGAATGAGGAGTTTTTTAAATCTGATCGATATCTTGGTGGCGCTTGGAAAGCTATGCCTGCTGACCTTTCAAGGCCACGCCTAGGCTGGCGTGTCTTAGATCTTCTTGACGACACTTCAAATTGGGGAGCAAAAAAATATATTGTAGGCGAAGTAGATATATTTGAAGTTGATCGAACAACGGAATTTTATGCTCATGCAAATATAAATTATTTGCGATTAGATCATATTCCACGGTTCAAAGATGGTTGGGACCCTGTCCTTAAAGCATTGCGCGATGGTGCCTTCTTCATTTCAACAGGAGAAGTTCTGATGCCTATTTTTACGATTGGTGGAAAGCAATCAGGCGAGACACTTAAAGTTCAGGGCTCCGATATGGCCGAACTCGAAGTGGCTCTGACATGGACTTTTCCAATGTCTTTCATGGAGATAGTTTCGGGTGATGGTGAAAAAGTTTACCGCGAGCGGATTGAATTAAATAATTCTGTAGCATTCGGAGAAGAAACTTTTAAAAAAACACTCAATTTAAAAGGGAAATCTTGGGTCCGTTTGGAGGCATGGGACATAGCCACTAATGGTGTTATCTCTCAGCCTGTCTGGCTGGAGTAAGAACGTTTTCCATTACTCTAGCATGATGGTGCTGAGACTCACATGTTCTGTGAAGATTACCTATATTTTTAAATATTGTTTTAGTCAGTGATAGATGAGTCCCACGAACCCGATCCTAATTGGAAGACTCCAAAAAAATCTAAGTAAAACCTGTTAATAACTGCTCTCTTTGAATTGAAATAGTTTGGAAAAATACAACATTAGTGGTTATGTCCCATGCGGCAAAAAAGATCCAAGATATCGATTAGATTTAATAAAATCGAATGGTTTCACTAACACTTTAATAGAAAAGTGTACCACTTTTACTGGTATTATAGGTTATAAAAGAACTTCTTTCTTGAGAACTCGTTAATTATCAGTAAGAATGAAGGATATGCAATCGATTCAGAAAAGGAAGAGTCCTCTTATACACAGGCGAGATATTTTGAAGTCAGCGGGTTGTTTAGTGATGTTGCCTGCATTAGAAAGTTTTGGTCAAGAAGCTAAGGGCGATGATGCTGTGAAAGCGAATCGGTTGTTTTGTATGAATATTGGCAATGGCATGTGCTCTGATAACTTCCCGACATCAACCGGCAAAGACTATCAGAGCTCTTCTACTTTCCAACCACTGGAAAAATTGAAGAATGATTTCACTCTTTGTACGAATTTAAGGAACTACGGGGATCATGAAAGTACGATGTACGCTTTTGCTGAATATTCTGACCACAGAAATCCACAGTTAATTAAAGATTCAGTTGATGAAATCGCGGCGTCTCATATTGGCAATGACACGCGTATTAGAAATTTGGTTGTTGAACAGAGGCATTCCTATGGCATTTCCTATAAGGGTGGGTTGCCCATTTCCCCAATCACGAATGGACAAATCTTGTTCGAAACCATATTTGGTAAAGTAGACAAGAAAAAGCGTGCAGAATTACTAGCACTTAAAAAATCTATGCTGGATGCTAGTAGAGAGGACGCTAAGAGCATGATGAATAAAGTTTCTGGTGCAGACCGGGTCAAATTAGATGAATACTTTTCCAGTTTACGTGAATCTGAAAAGTCTATCCAAAGATCTGAGCGCTGGTTGAATCAAAAACATGTAGATGTTCCATTTCCTGAAAATGTGAAGTTCAAAACTGATGGTCTTACTGAGTATCTGCAAAAGATTTTAAAGTGTGCCTATTTTAATGAACGTTCAACCTACTTAGATTTACTCTTTCTAGCGTTCAAATACGACATCACTCGAGTAGCCAATGTTTACGGTGAATGGAATTGGCTTGGTCATCATACGGATTCTCACGCTGTTAAAAGCGAAGCAGGATTTATTAAGAACATTGAGGCTGACCAGGCCTACATGATGCAGACAGCTCGTTTCCTAGACAAACTCAAATCGACTAAAACAAAAGCTGGTGGAACCTTACTAGATCAGACTGTTTGTTTGATCACCAGCTCCCTGAGTGTCAGTAAAGAAGAAGGCCCGCACGGCAGCAAGAATAACCCTGTAATTGTTGCTGGAGGTGGATTTGAGCATGGTAAACACATTAAGTTCAATGGTACGGATAACCGTAACAACGTTTACCTCCCAGCTTTACAGCATTTGGGTTGCGAAATCGAAAGTTTTGCCACCAGCAGTGGATCCGCCAAACTCTAAGAAGAGTTAAATGAGGCTCTTGTCCCTGACGGTGATGGCGTGGGCTTTAAGCTCCGTTGTAAATGGTATTGAAAATAATACGGAGTTTGGACGCAGTAAAACCTTCTTGAAAAACTACTGTGTCAATTGTCACGGTAATGAAAAGACTAAAGGAGGTCATAATTTTGAAACCTTTAATAATAACGATTGGAACAATCATGAATTATTAAATGAAATCTTAACGGTTTTAAAAGAAAATGAAATGCCACCCCGCAAAGCTGAGAAGAAACCTTCAACTAAGGATATGGCAGTAAATGAAGCGCTCTTGGCCAAACAGTACCTAACAATAAAATCAAAGCTGCCTGGCGTTCTCACGCGTTTAAATAGCGCGGAATATCAGAACACGATAAACGATGCTTTTTTCACCAAATTTGAAATTAGCAATTACTTGCCTGTAGATAATACTAGAGACGGTTTTGACAATGAAGGAGATAAACTTGTCATGTCACCTTATGCTATGGATAGCTATTTCCGAGTTGCTTCAGGAATAGCAGAGAAGGTCGTAGGGGGTATGCCCGAACATTCTACAACCGTTTATACTTATAAAAATTCTAAGGTTCGCAGATTAGGTAGCAAAGGTTTTGCGTACTATGAGGATACTAATGACGGTTTGACTACAGAGGGTTTCTATTACAAAGACTATTCTCGTGGACTTGGATTCGCATATGATGTGAGGTTAGCAGGCTACTACGATGTGAAGATCAATGGGCATTTCACGTTTTATGATCGTTCCATTAATTTTCAAGAACGTGATTTCAATTTCAAAGTTGATCTGGGTAAAGAAAATGAATGGTTGAGAATTACAAGCAATATAAACCCTAAGGTCAGTAAAGAACCACTCAGTACCCATGAGTTTTTATTAAGTGATAAGGCGAGGGTCCATTTAGAGCCAGGGAATAATCTTACCCTTTATAGTAACAATTATTTTTATCCATTACCTAAGGATCTTAGTAAGCCCGAACGTATACCTCCGCTGCCTAAAGATAAGGAGCTATCCGAGGCGCCAAGGGCGAGCTTGCACTTCATCTCGGCTGAAGTTACCGGCCCCTTCTATGAGAGCTGGCCACCAAAAACCGATTTTTACAAAACATACTATGAAGGCTTGAAGGGCAACGACCCGCACGAGAAATACCAGCAATTCATTAGAAAACTGGCCATTAAACTCTTCCGCAGACCTGTGAGTGACAAGGAACTAAAGCGATATACCGATATCGCAAAAAAGAGATATGAAACTGATGAAAATGTTTTCAATGCCGTGCAAGCGGCCATGACGTCCATGCTCTGCTCACCAAATTTTTTGTATAAATACAAAGGTAATTCTCTAAATCTTGACGATTATGCGATTGCGTCCAGGTTGTCTTACTTTTTGTGGAATTCTCTTCCCGACGACCGTTTGATTAAGCTGGCTTCTGAGGGAAAATTGAAGGATTCAAGTGTTCGTTCTGCTGAAGCATTAAGGATGCTGCAAGACCCTAAAGCTCAACGTTTCTACACTAATTTCACAGAGCAGTGGCTCGAACTTGATAAAGTCGATACTGTCAATCCGCACGATGACATTCTTACGCATACGTTTGGAGACAGGCGCGGCGCAAAAATTTCACAACTGAAACCTTTCTTGATGCAGGAAGGGATTGAGTTTCTTAAGGTGATCTTGAATGAGAATTTAAGTCTTCTGAATTTCATTGATTCTGATTTTGTTGTGATCAATAAGCCGTTGAATCAAATTTATGAATTGAAACTTCCTGAAGAAGAGAAATTGCCAAAAGGATCTGATCAAAAAGGCCATGAAAGCGAGTTACCGCCTCCAAATGACTTTCGAAAAGTCATGCTTGATAAAGAATCCCGTCGTGGTGGCCTTCTAACACAGGCTGGTGTTTTGATGATGACCACTAATGGCGAATTCACTAACCCATTTTATCGAGGCGCATGGGTCGCTAAAAATATCTATGGAGATAAATTATCACTCCCTGCCGATCTTGAAGTAGGAGCTCTTAAAGCGCCTACGGAAACATTCACGATTAAAGACAATATTAATGAGCACCGCAATAATCCGCAATGTTCCTCCTGTCATAGTAAGATGGATCCTTTTGGTTTAGCCATGGAAAATTTTGATGTGTTAGGTCGTTATCGAGAGAATTACCAGACGTTTGTCGTGACCAAAATACCCGAAGAAAAAAAAGAAGGTAAAGTGGTGAAGAAAGAAAGCATCACCCGTAAATTTGTTGAAACTACTAAGGTCGAATCTGACGCAATTCACCGTGATGGTCGCGCTATCGATGGCATGGAAGGTCTTAAAAGACTGATGCTGGAAGACAAAGATAAAATTGCTAGGAATTTACTTACCAAACTTTCCGAGTATGCGATGGGAAGAGAGATGAATTATGCCGATTCAGAGATTATTAATCGTCTTTTAAAAGCTTCAAAGGAGAATAATTACAAATTGCGTGATCTGATAGTTAGCATCATTGCTGACGAATCATTCACAAACCGATAATATATAATTACTTTATCAGTTATGGAACAAAGTCAGTTGTTCGGGGATCGTGCGGGGCGACTCGGGGATTAGGCTTACCCGTATTGTTCCCGGTACTTCTTGGGAGTTAACGTCATTCGCTTGCGAAATTGCGCAGTGAAGGCACTTTGGTCGCAGAACCCGAGTTCATAAGCTATGTCGGAGAGGGAGCGATCGGTTTCCCTAAGCTCTTCGCAAGCTCGCTCGATGCGGGAGCGCATCATGAATTGCTGCGGAGTTAGGCCCGTGGCTTCCTTGAACCTGCGGTTGAGTTGGCGGTGAGACATCCCGTTTGCCGTCGCGAGATGCTTGATGTTCGGAGTGTTGACATCCTCCGTCCGCAACTGATCGATGATGGACTCCATTTTATCGTCTCGAGTCAACCTGAGGTCGTTCTTGTCATATCTTTGCACCGTTCCCATCACGCCGATAGGTTGATCTTCCTTGTTCATGATTGGGAACTTGTTAGTCAGGTACCAAGCGGGAATGCCCTGAAGGTTTAGGAATAGTTCGACCAGGCCGGTCATGGGCTTGGATTCCCTGACTATCCACTCGTCGTCCTTTCTGAATTTCTTGGCCAAGGGCTCGGGAAAAAGTTCGAAATCATTCTTTCCCAATAGTTCCTTCTGTGATTTTAATCCGAGTCTTTGATAGAAATTTGGGTTGGCGGATATTAAACAGAAATCCAGATCTTTTACAAAAAAAGAAATACCCAAAAGTGTATCAAAGATACTAAGAAAATTGGGTATTGAATGAATGTCTTCCAAAATGATTTTTTGTTGATTTAGGACATTAGGATTTTTCATATGTCCAACTTTTAATAAAAAATGACGAAGTCAACCTATTACCATAAAAGACTTTGTGATTAAGTAAGATTTGTTTTTGATGAGTATGACGGGTCTTAGTGTGTTGTGCTTGTTAAAAATTAAATAACCGCTCCCAGTATTTTGGTGTGGGGCTAAAGCACTTGGGAGCGGTTATAGTATAAAATTTACTCAACTCTTTTAGCAACCATGACACCTACCACGACCAACGGGGGCCTGATCTTTAAAGGCTGCATGCCTGCACTCATGACTCCCTGCGATGAAAAGGGTAGCATTCTTTACGACTCACTGGTTGAAACCGGTCTTCGGATGATTTCCCAAGGAATGCGTGCCGTTGTCTACTGTGGGGCGGTCTTCTCGTCGCTTCTCTTTATTCTCTTTGCAGTCGTCGATACGGCTGCTGCGACGGAGTACGCTGAGGGCAAACTAGGCAAGGCGTTGATCCTCGACGGTAGTTCGCACACCGTCAAAATCTCGCACTACGCCGGACTCAAACCGGACAAGGCGATCACCATCTCCGCGTGGATTAAACCGGAAAGAGTCGGCAAAGGCGGCTGGGCGTGGCAGCAGATTTACAGGAAAGAGGATGGGAACGCCCGAGCCCTCATGGCGATTGGCGAGTACGAGAAGAAGCACAGTCTCTGTTTCGGCTTGGGGATCCGTGGGAAGTACGTCGAACATGGCGTTCCGCTTGAGCCGGCCAAGTTGCTCGACGGGAAATGGCACTTGGTCAGCGTGACGTTTGACGGTAAGACGATAAAATTCTACGCAGACGGTCAGGAAATCGGCGCCAGCACCAAGGCCACCGGATCGATTGACACACAGGGTGAAGCACCCGCGTATATCGGCTCGGATAAAGGGACCCGTGAATTTTTTAAGGGCGGCATCGACGATGTCCGGATCTACAACTGCGCTGTTTCCTCTGGCGAAATCAAGGCGATGGCCCTGGGTGATGGAAAGGCCACCGTCGACGGCATCGTCGGCTGGTGGAAGCTTGACGGAGACCTGAAAAACAGCGCCGCCAAGGCGCCCACCGAGTCGGTGGCCCAGTTTCGCGGTATCGACAGGAACTGGAAGGCGACACCCTTCAGCCTTGCCGCGGCGCAGCTCGATATCCGTGCCGCTGGTGAAGCGGCGGTTCGCGTCACGATTCGGCCGATCGATTCAAAACAGGAGTTTCCTTACACGCCTGCATTGATCCAGCGGGACTATCCCAAGCCGATTATCACGTTACGGAAACTCGATTCGACCTTTAAATTACTCAAAGCAAAGGTGGGCCATTTCACCGTCGAGGTGACAGCCAAGCCACTGACCGTGCTGGTGACCACGTCGGACAACAAGCCCGTGCAGAAGATCACCTTTACGCCCGATGGGAAAATGTCCTTCGTCTTGGACGGCCATCCGGTTCTGGGTCTGGGCGAAGGCGGGCCCAAGCAGAGCGGCAAGTGGCAGGACGACGAAGTTGAGTTCGATCGAAGCGGTCGGGCGCACGTTTTGCAACCTCGTTATGACACTATGGCCTATGGCTCCCGAAATCCCGTGGCGCTGCTCGCCGGCACTGGCGGCTGGGGATTGTTTGTTGCCACGCCGTGGGGCGACATTGATTTGACTTCCAAAGAAACCGGAACCTTTACACCTGCCGTCCCCATTGAACCGGGTACCGTGGTTTCTCGCAGGCAGCAGCGCCAGGGTCGCATCGGCTTACCTCCACCCGGTTGGAAAACGGACGTCTACGACGTGTTTGTCTTTGATGCACACGAACCGACCAAGTTCATGAAAGACGTTTCAACGATCTCGGGACCGGCCGTCCTGCCGCCCCGTTGGGCGATGGGTTACATGCAATCGCACCGGACCTTGGAAGATGACGCGCAGATGGTCGGCATACTCGACACCTTTCGTGAAAAAAAAATCCCGGTCGACGCCGTAATCTACCTCGGCACCGGCTTCACGCCACGCGGCTGGAATACGAATCAACCTTCGTTCGAATTCAATCGCGGTGTGTTCAAGCGCGAACCCAAGGACATTCTCTCCGACCTGCACGCGCGCCATGCCAAAGTCGTCGTCCACATGATCCCATGGGATCGGGACCGCCTGGAAACACTGCACGGATCCATTCCGCCCAAATCCGGCGAGACGGTCGATAGCCACCACATTGCTTCTTATTGGAACGAACACAACGCGCTGGTCGACACCGGCGTCGATGCGTGGTGGCCCGACGAGGGCGACTGGTTCAGCTTCCACGAACGCATGAAGCGCCATCAGCTCTATTACGAAGGGCCACTCTCCAAAACACCGAACGTCCGACCCTGGTCTCTGCATCGCAACGGCCATCTGGGCGTGGCGCGTTACGGCGGGTGGATCTGGTCGGGCGATACGCACGCTTCGTTCAAAACCCTCGAAGCGCAGATCGCCGTGGGCATCAACCACTCGCTGAGCCTTTCACCCTTCTGGGGCTCGGACATCGGCGGCTTCTATCCCACGCAGGATCTGACGGGTGAGCTCTACGCCCGGTGGTTTCAGTTCGCTGCCTTTACCTCGTCGTTCCGCGGACACGGCCGAACCTGGCAGATGCGACTGCCGTGGGGCTGGGGCCTCGACAAAATGGGGCCGAAAGAAAGCAACACTCCTCCCTTGGAATCGGAGCTTAACAATCCCAAGATCGAACCGATCGCCAAAAAGTACACCGAACTGCGCTACCAACTGCTGAGTTACAACTACACCCTTGCTTGGGAAGCGCGGTCGAAGGGAATGCCCATGATGCGATCGATGTGGTTGCACTATGCGGACGACAAGCAGGCGAGGCGACTCGGCGATCAATATCTCTGGGGTCGCGATCTGCTCATCGCACCGGTGTACAAGAAAGGCGCGACCACCCGAGACGTTTATCTTCCCGCAGGAAAATGGTACGACTGGTGGACCGGCAAGCTCGAGAACGGCGGCCGCACCGTGCAGCGCGCCGTGGATCTGGCCACGATGCCGATCTATGTTCGCGGCGGCGC
>CABXDI010000011.1 GCA_902510815.1 uncultured Verrucomicrobiota bacterium
AAGTGATACCATTCTTAAATCAAATATATAAAAGAGACATTAGCAAAACGGTCCTAAGGGCATCCAAGCTCGCGTCTATAGAATCAGAATTCATCGATGAAATTTTATTAGAATCGAATTTTTCATGGGCTTTGGAACCAAAACTATCTGTTGGTAAATTGAGAGACACCAATAAGGCACTGCAGTCTAGAATTATTTTGAATTGGCTTAGGAGGCTTTCGGTTCCTGATGTTGGGAATGCGGAAGTTGATCTTGTTAAAACGCTTTTAAATAAAGAGGGTCCTGCAAAAATAAATTTGCCAAGAGGCAAATATGTACGCAGAAGAAATAAATTAATATTTTTAGATGAATAATTATCTATCCGGCCAATCAAGGTGTTTTCGAAGAAAATCAAAAGTCCCTTTTCCGTTGATAGTGTGAGGCCCAACAAACCATTCAATTTCGGTCTTGTTTCCAATTCCTAACTTTGCAGAGTAAAGATTTCTCACCTTAGCATACTCGTATGCTACTGTTTCATCTGGAGCGACTCCGTCGAAATGGCCGCGTTCGACCATGAAAGGACGAGGTGCTATCAGTGACGCCATCTCAAAATAGTTAAACGTACTGCCTAAGTCCCATTCAAAAATTTCATATTCTCCTGTCCATACGTAGCTATAACTTGAGCGTGTGGACGCGTTTTTCCAAACCCATTCATTGAAATCTGCAGAGCAAATAGAAAGACAATAGTTTTTTACGAGTGGAGGGATTCTCATTGCTGACTTCCCACCATAGGATAAGCCATAAAAACCGATTTTTTCTTTATCAACAAAGTTTAATGATCCGAGCCAATCCGTTATCTGTTGGTGTTGAGGAACCATTATAGAGAAAAGAGTTTTTCCTATTGAATTAGCTTTAAATTGAAGTCCTCTAAATCGATCCTGAAAGATATAAATGTTTTGAGGAGCAAATGTTACGAATCCGAGCTTCGCGAGTTCTGTTGAAAATGCCTTGTAGTAGTGATGGTCCTTTTTACCAATTGTTGATTGCGGGCGTCCTTCAAGTCCATGCTGACAAACTACAACTGGTCTTTTTTCACCATCTTTATTTATATTCTTTGGTACCGTAAGGATTCCGTAGGCAAACAAATTATTGGATCCACCAAATACATCGAGAACAACTTCATATGTTATTAAAGAGTCAGTTTCATTAAGGAGTCTAGTTTTCGGATCAGGATTAACTAATTTATCGTCAAAAATTCCGATGACTTTTTCCCCAAAATACTTTCTGTAAGTTGTCATGCTTTGCTCAAATTTATCTAATGAAGAAGTTTCCATCTTCGATAGGAATTGTTTTCGTAAATCTGCGCTTTTAGATAATAATTCTTGGTTATGCCTATTGATTTCGTCGAATGCTCTGACTTGAATGTCACCTAATTTTTCAATCGGCAGTAGCTGTGCATTATGATCTTTTACAGGTTCATCAAGATACTCACTAATGTTACCAATCGATAAGCCGGCCCGTTTGATTTCTAAATTCATTTCTTCGGGAGTGAAGCTTGGAATTTTTCCTGGTTTTCCGCCTGTTCCACTAGGCACTTTAATGATAGGTGCTGGAGAGGGGTCAATAATCAGTTTCCTTGGGATTATTAAATTGGCAATTTCTGCATCACCAAAATCGTTTAGCAACCCAAAGATATTTCGATAAGCAGGTTCATCCCAAACGCGTTTTCTTGCGCCAAAATAACCTATGATCCACGCTTTATTAATTCTCTCATCGGTTGCAGCTGAATACATCGCAATAAGTCCGCCTTCACCATCACCTGCTATCCCTATAGATTTTTCCCCTTCATCATTTAAAGCATCTATTATCGCGGACACTTTTTGAACTTCGTAACCAATTATATGTCTTCCGAGTTCAAAGGCTGATCGATAAAGAAATTCACGATTAGTGATTTTTCGGTGCCGGGTTTTACGATCAATCAGAATTGGAACAAATACCCTATGTCCGTTAGCAGCTAGTTTTTGAGGCCTAATAGTATTTGCTAGGCTATCAGGATCAGAAATAAAGATGGTTGTTTCCTTATATCCTTTAGGCTCAATGAGAAAACCTTCCACTGACACACCACCAAAGGCTTGTATTTTAAATAAACGAATCGAGTATGCAGGTTCATTCTTTAAAATATCACTAAGAAAAACTTTTGGGTTTCTAATACGCTGATCTCGGACTCCAATGATGTTTTTTAGTTTTTCTCTATCGGGTTTATCTGAAGATTTTTTTCTTCTTTGTATGGATTGATCAATTTTCTGTAGAAGAAATTGATCAGCAGTATCAATCATTTTTGAAGCAATATCCCCCTTCCAGGTAAGAGCTTTCGTTCCATGAAGCTCTTTAGCATGCATATATGAAGGGCAAGCTATGAATAAGAATACGAATAAGAAAGTATTGAAAATATCGTATCGATTAGTTTCGTAAAAATTATGTAGATCCGATTTCCAATTCATTCCACAAATTTACCCCAATGAATGATAAAGTGAAAAGAATATACTCTAAGTAATATTCAATTTTGATTACACTTTATTAGTTACCAAATTTTTCTAGTGGTTTAACGATGTTTGATTCAAGGGCCCAGACTCTACTATAAACTTCATCAGAGAGTGGCTCTTGTTCATCATAGCCTTGGAAAATCATTTCTAATTTTGCATCGATGTTGTCAATGTGATGTAAGGCCAGTGCTTCGGGAGTCTTTGGAAGTACTGGTGATCCATATTCAATTTTTCCATGATGAGAGAGTATAAGGTGAAGCAAATGAATTCGGACTTTTTCAGATTCAGGTTCGAGAATTTTCCATTCTGCAATAGTGTTCGAATCAATTTCCCGCCATAGAGCGTTGGCAATTTCTGCGCCTATTGAAATATGACCCATTAGTTCTGCTCTAGAATCATAGGGCATTTTAAAGCTATCATTGGGAAACGAATTTTCCCACATTTTCCCACAGTCATGGAAAAGGACTCCTGCAAATAATAAGTCTTTATTGAGATTTGTATATGCGTCGGATAGTGCCTTAGCAGTACGCATCATCTGGGCTACATGTTCCACCAAGCCTCCCCTTCTGGCATGATGCAAGTTTCTTGCTCCTGCTGTGCGTTTAAAGCGGTCACCAAATCTATCAAGAAAGCTTAGGCAAAGAGTCCGCAATCTAGGATCACCTAGAGAATTACAAAGTTGCTCTATATATAAATAGTCCTGATTTTGTTTTTCCCTAGTTTGCTCGTCACCTGCCAAAGTTTCCTCAATCTCCTTAGGTTCTAGTTCTTTTATTTCCCAGTCTCTAGCATCTATTCCATACTCATTATTGGACCAGTGTCCTTGCACTTTGATCCATTCATTGCCTTGGAGCGACTCTGATTGGGTAAA
Source organism: uncultured Verrucomicrobiota bacterium (assembly GCA_902510815.1). Lineage (GTDB taxonomy): Bacteria > Verrucomicrobiota > Verrucomicrobiia > Verrucomicrobiales > DEV007 > EC70. Next base: position 3,394 of record CABXDI010000011.1, read on the forward strand.
TGCGTTTGAATCTTGCCAAGCTTTTAATTTCAAGGACCCAGTTGAATCCGCAATTTCGATCTCAAAGTACGGCTTATTATTTTTAGTCAATTTGCGATGAATGCCAGAGATTTGCCCATGCAAAACATAATTACCTGGATTAGCTGCAGCTGTTTCTTTTATCTCTGATATGGTGAGTTTTTCCATGGCTTGGATTTTTAAATCCTATAATAAGCATAAATAAGTTCTTTTCAGTCGACAATAGTTAATAAAGGTTTAATATTTACCATAACGAATGAAAGATTCGTACTAATCTTCCGTTTACATAATAATGGGTATTCAATGGTTTCAGGTTTTTATTTGTTTAGCTGGGCTTGCTATCCCGGTGGGTGTTTTATTATTTGCGGCTGCTGATACAGCTAGGGCGCAAAAAGAGAGCGCTAAAAAAGAATAAGAAAACAATCTTTTTTGCCTCAAATATAGCAATTTATTTATTTGATTGCTGATCGGTATAAAGGCAATGGATATTCCAGAAACAATTACATGTGTTGATTGTGGCCAAAAGGCCTATCTTATGACGCCGGAACCTGAATTTGGCTTCTCTGGTGGTGATTGGGTTGCTTATCGGTGTTCAGGGTGTGGAGACAGGTGGGATTTAGAAGTATCCAATGAGAATCACAATTCTGAAAATTAATCTCTTTGATTTAATAGGTAGTTGAATTGTTTTGTTAAATATCGAAATGCGGGTTTAGTCAACCAAGATGGCGTCCTGTTTTCATTTACAATCTGATTACGAGCCACGTGGTGATCAAAGGCAGGCTATTGACAAATTAGTAAAGTCATTATGCTCTGGCAATAAACACCAAACACTTCTTGGTGTTACTGGTTCTGGGAAAACTTTTACTATGGCTAATGTCCTTGCTGAAATTGGCAAACCAACATTAGTCATGTCACATAATAAGACATTGGCAGCCCAACTCTATTCAGAGTTTAAAAACTTTTTCCCAAAAAATGCCGTTGAGTATTTCGTTTCATATTTTGACTATTACCAACCCGAAGCATACATCCCTAGGAGTGACACATATATTGAAAAAGACTCTTCAGTTAATGATGAGATAGAGAGGTTGCGGCTTTCTTCAATGGGGTCTCTTCTTACGAGAGAAGACGTCTTAGTAGTGGCAAGTGTTTCCTGTATTTATGGATTAGGATCTCCAGATGATTATAAAGAAATGATGTGTCCTGTTCATGTTGGAATGCAAATGGAAAGAGATCAATTATTAACTAAGCTTGTTGAAATGCTTTATGAAAGAAATGACGTTGCATTTGCTCGTGGCCAATTTCGTTCTCGAGGAGATGTCGTTGATATTATTCCTGCTTACTTAGAAAATGAGGCCATTAGAGTCGAATTTTTTGGAGATGAAATAGATAGATTATCCATATTCGATCCTTTGACTGGGAATGTTTCAGCGAAAATTGAAAGTTATAATTTTTATCCTGCCAAGCAGTTTGTTACACCAGCAGAAAAAATGACGAAAGCTATTAAAGAGATAAGAAAAGAACTTGAAGATCAGGTCGCATACTTTGAGAAAAATAAAAAGTATATAGAGGCACAGCGAATTAGACAAAGAACGGAATACGACATCGAAATGATGCAAGAAATGGGGTTTTGCCAGGGAATAGAAAATTATTCTAGACATCTAAGTTCAAGGGATCCTGGATCAAGGCCCTCAACCTTATTAGATTTTTTCCCTGATGATTTTTTGACAATAATCGATGAATCTCATGCCACTGTTCCACAAGTAGGCGGAATGTATGAAGGTGATAAATCTAGGAAAACAACATTAGTGGATTATGGTTTTAGGCTACCTAGTGCTTTAGATAACAGGCCACTTAAGTTCGACGAGTTCATGAGTCTAACTGGTCAAAGGGTTTATGTGAGCGCAACACCTGCGCGATTTGAAATAGAAAATAGTAAAGTTGGTAATGATACCTACATACCGCGTCAGGCTAAACAAAAAGGTAAATCTAAGGCGTTACCAAAAATTGTGCCTCGCATTTCTGGTTCTTCTCAAAGCGTTGGAAAATTTAATGTTTCAGAAAAAGGTAAAGATCTCGTAGTTGAACAAATTATTCGTCCTACAGGCCTACTTGACCCATTAGTAGAGATTAAACCTTTGAAAGGACAGATAGATGAAACTATTGACCTTTGTAGGGGGGTTGCTGATTCAGGGAACCGTGTTCTTGTAACGACTCTAACAAAAAAAACTGCAGAGGATCTTACAGACTATTTAAGGGATTTAGATTTTAAGGTTAGATATCTGCACAGTGATATAGGAGCCATTGAAAGAGTTGAGATACTAAGGTCGTTGAGGGCGGGTGAATTTGATATTCTTGTTGGCATTAACCTTTTGAGAGAAGGGTTGGATTTACCAGAAGTATCTCTAGTGTGCATACTCGATGCAGATAAAGAGGGATATCTTAGGAGTGAAACTTCACTTATTCAGACTGCTGGAAGAGCTGCAAGGCATGTTGATGGGAAAGTTGTGCTTTTTTGTGATGATTTTACAAAGAGTATAGAAGGTTTGGTTAATATTACTGAATACAGGCGAAGAAGGCAGATAGAATATAACGAAAAGCATGGCGTTATTCCTGAGAGCGTTAAACGCGCAGATCAAGAGTCTCTTCATATACATAGTGAAGGTGCTCAGGTTTCAAAGAATATTGTTTCAGATAAGGATGGAGACATTGATGTGCTTCAGGTTATTGGTGAGTTAAAGGATGAAATGCAGGAAGCGGCTTCAAAGTTAGAATTTGAAAAAGCGGCTCTCATAAGAGACCAAATTGAAGAATTAAAGAAATTATCAAATAAATAGAATTACTAATAGTGTATTATCTTTATTGGAAGAGTTGATACTTAGTAGTAAATTAGTTCTATGGTCAGAAAATATTTAAGTATCTTCATTACGTGGTCTTTTCTGACGATAGTCGCCTTATCAGAAGTTAAATTTTTTAAAGGGGCTTGTGATGCTTCAGCGGCGGTTGCCTTGGATTCTGACACAATATTAGTAGCTGATGATGAGGATAACTATCTAAGAATTTATTCATACAATGATCCAGGTCTTCCAATTTCAAGTTTTTCTCTTGATGATTTTCTCGGAGTTGTTGATTCATCTCATCCAGAATCAGATATAGAGGCATGTACTCGTGTAGGGAATATCATTTATTGGATTACTTCTCATGGTCGAAGTAAAAAGGGTAAGTGGAGAAGTAGTAGGTATAGATTATTTGCAACAGAAATTCTTAAAATAAATGGAAATTACAAATTAAAGCCTTTGGGAATACCATGTCTTAACATCATTGATGCATTGCTAAAATTAGATGATCTAAAATTACAAAAAAATATAGGTGTAGCAGGAGAGGATTCAGGAAGAAAACTCGCACCCAAAGAATACGGACTAAATATTGAGGGGATGACGATAAGTGCTGATGGGAAGGATCTATATATAGGCATGAGAAACCCAGTACCTGGAAATCGTGCTATTCTCATTCCTTTGAAAAATATAGAGGATGTTATACTAAGAAAATCTGATCCTAAACTAGGGGCTCCTATTTATTTAAACTTGGCTAATAGAGGGATTCGATCGATAGAGTATTCAAGTGCCCATCAAATGTATTTTATAATAGCTGGATCAATTTCTGGTGAAGACAACTCGTCAATCTACTCTTGGAGTGGAGATATAAAGACGAATCCTAAAACTATAATGCCATTCTCAAAGCTAAACCCTGAGGCGATTGCTCCAATTAAAGATTCAAAGCAGTTATACGTGTTGAGTGATGATGGAAATGTTAAGCACCGAGTAAAGCCCAATGAGACTAACGATCAATTAATTAATGGAGCCAGTTCCTGTAAGTCTTTAAAAGATTATAAAAAGAAAAGATTTAGAGTTATTAGCTTAAATCCTAAAAAAATTCCTAATAAAATTGGTGATTTTTAAGTTATTATTTAAAAGAGATTAGTGTTTATAACCCTTGAGAGTAAATTAAAATTATGGATCCAGCTCCAACAAAAAAACTATCTCCACTTAACAAAGTTGATGCTGGACTGATAGTTGAAAATCATGATTTAAGCTTAACTGAAGTTATAAACGAAGGAGGGCAAAAGAACTCGAAATTTTTATCCCTTGGAGTTGCCGTATTACTTCACGTAATCTTGTTTATCATTCTTGCGTTGATAGTCCTTGTTAATTTTGAGAATCAACAAATTGAAATGGTTGTTGAAGCCGGAGCTCAGAATTCCACCCAACAAATTGAAAAAAAATCTTTTGCTCAAAAGGTCACGAATGAAAAGCCGTCTCCACCTTCTAGGCCGATTTCCCCACATATTACGGCGACTAATGCTTCTTCTGTAATATTACCTGACGTAACGGTTCCTACTGAATCACTCGCTTTTGGAAGTGGATTTGGAGATGGTTTTGGTATTGGTGGTTTTGGGGATGGAAGTGGTGGAGCCAAATTTTTTGGTACAAGTGGTGGTGGAAATCGAATCATTCTCGTAATTGATACTTCCACTAGTATGAATAGTAATTGTGGAGTTGAAGGCATTGCGGCTTTGAGAAGAGAGATTGTTAAAACGATGTCTTCTTTATCTCCCAATGTTCGTTTCAGTATCATTTGTTTTGGTAAAGACTGTGATGGTTTCGATTCTCAACCCGTTGTTGCTAACGCAAGTAACATTGCTCGTGCAAAAAATTGGATGAAGGCCTATTTTATTAATAAGAAAGGGGGCGGCCCATTTGATAGAACCAGGACTTCGGAATGGGGCGCTAAGGGAAAAGATAATAATGGTATTTCGTATTTTCCGATTATGCCTGATTCTATTAAGGCACTTGCAGGCACTAGCGGCGGTTCAAGAATGGATCTCGCCTTGGTTGCAGCATTTCTTCAAAAACCAAGTTCTGTTTTTCTAATTGCTGATGGGGCTCCAGGAACTTCTAAGGGTGGTCAAAAGTTAGGGAATAGTGCTATCGTAGACCTTATTTTTCAAGAAGCTAAACAGATTTATAGAGGTCAGTTACCTAAGGTCAATTGCATCAGTGTAAAAGGCATTGGAGAAGCTATTCTTAAGGATATATCTAAGAGATTTAGAGGTAATTACAAAGCTATTGACCCCTCAAAGATATAAATTATAGAACTATTTTTCTGCCAAAGATACCCTGATTAATTCGGTGTCATTTCTAATGAAGCATGACTTCATGGCATAAGCAGGGTGAGACCAAACGATTTTTCGTTGTCTCATATCAATACCATTAGGCTCTATCAAATGAGTTCGACTAATCTCGTGATAGCCTTTTGAATCTATTCTAGCTAATGCTAAGTCTCCCGTTTCACTGAACAGAAAAAATCTATCTTCATGTGGAGTGACAAAGACTGTTCCCCATCGAGAGGGTCTCTTGAGTCCGACAGGATCGAGTGAATCCCATATTCGTTTGCCGCTTTCGAGATCCAAGCAACGGAATTCACCATAACTACACGCACCATAAATGTGACCTTCAGTTATAACGGCAGTGTTCATGATACCGTTAAGGTGCTGAGTTCTTTTTTCACTTACTTTTTCTGTTTTCCAAATAATTTCTGGTTCCTTATTTGGAATCATTTTCAAGGCCATTGAACCATTGTAGAATGAGGAAAGAAAAAGAATATTATCTGCTAACTGCGGAGTAGACACGCTTAGTCCATAACGAAGTTGCCATGGAACAGTCCAAATTACTTTGCCTGTTCTTGGGTTTAGTGCATTCACTGAATCAGGTGTCCATATAATCAGAAAGTTTTTTTTGTTATGACTTATAATTACTGGTGGAGCGTATCCAGGCTCCTTTGCAGTCAGTGAACGCCAGACTTCTTTACCGTTGGATTTATTAAATGCCACTGCGACTGTCCCCTCGCCTCCCGCTAGACATATCAGAAGGTCTTCATAGATTAAAGGATTTGAAGAGAAGCCCCAAGTCGGAGTCTTTACATTGAAAGCGGTATTGAAGTCTGTTGACCAAATTTCTTCTCCGTTATCAGTATCTCTACAAAACAGATTTCCCTCGGCTCCAATCGTATAAATGAGCTTTTCATTAATTAGAGGTGTTGATCTAGGTCCGGCTGAGTAACTAATTGAGTATGGGCAGTCGTATGATTTTTTCCAAAGAATTTTACCGTTCTTAGCATCCAAACAGATTAATCTTTCATTGCCAGGTATTGTTACTCTTGAGAAAGGGTTATCAGGAGATTTCGACTCCTTATCCATTTGTCTATCCATGATATAGACTTTACCATCAGCAACGGCAGGACCTGCGTAACCTCTACCAATTTTAGTTTTCCAAATAGTATTCAGCCCACCGTCAGGGAATTTTTTTAAAATGCCGTCTTCTCTCCAAACTCCGTCTTTTTCTGGTCCAAACCAACCTGGCCAATCATCAGCCTTTATAGTTGCTGTTGTTATTAATGAGATGAGGAAAATTTTTATGTACATCAATTTTAGCTAGTTTTTTTCAGGTATTAGCAATCAATAAACTTTCCCCAAAATACTAATAACGCTAATATAAATGTAGATGAAAAAATGGTATTTATTCGCGTGTATGCCTTACGCCCTTGCCATTATCATTTTCTATTCTGTTGCCATTCACATGCAGATTGCTCTCAAAGGATGGCCGGATGGGATTGGAACTAGAGGGTTTCCTGAGTCATTACTGTTTCATGTAAATATTCAAGGATGGTATCTCTCAGTACTCGGTATTTTTACAGTATTCGTAGTGCCGATTATTATTTTATTGTGCTTAATTATTCCAAAATGGCGGCACTTTAGTATCTATTTTTTATTACAGATTATTGGTCTAGTAATCTTTCTTTTACAGATGTTTTTTGCTCCTGATGCCTACGTGTATTGGTTTTGGGACTGACTAAAAGGAAGTCTACAAATAATACTTTCAGTCTTATGCAACCACATCATTAATGACGTTTCCTGCAACGTCAGTCAATCTGAAGCGACGACCACTATGAAGGTAAGTGAGTTTTTTGTGCTCCATACCTAAAAGATGCAGAATAGTCGCGTGAATATCATGGATCTCAACTTTATCTACTGCCGCTTTGTGACCAATTTCATCTGTTTCACCATATGAAGTCCCTCCCTTAGATCCTCCACCTGCAAACCAATAACAACCTGCATGAGGATTATGATCTCTGCCAGTAGGTTTACCACCTGAAAGTTGCGAGACTGGAAGTCTACCAAATTCACCTCCCCAAATAACTAAAGTATCTTTTAGAAGACCACGCTGTTCAAGGTCAGAAAGAAGACCTGCAATTGGTTGATCAGTTTCACCTGCAAATTGCGAGTGGTTCTTTTTAATGTTACCATGGCCATCCCAACTTCTTGCATTCTCCATACCGCCAGAATAAATTTGTACAAAGCGAACTCCGCGCTCAACCATCCGCCTTGCCATTAGACATTGCCTTGCAAAGTGAGAGCACCGTTTTTCATTTAGACCGTATAAATTTTTAATATGCTCTGGTTCACTATCAACTTCAAAGCATTCTGGGGCTTCCTGCTGCATTCTGTAAGCAAGCTCAAAACTTCTTATTCTAGCTGTGAGTTCTCGATCTTCTGGATATTTTTTTTGATGTTCGTTATTTAATTTTCCAATTAGATCAAGTTGAGCTCTTTGTTGCTGATCACTTAATTCACCTATTCTCTTCAAATTTGGTATAGGTTCACCTTTTGATCTTACCCAAGTGCCCTGATAAGCTCCTGGAAGAAAGCCGCTACTCCAATTAGCTGCATGACCTTTTGGTAGGCCTCTGTTTAGAGGATCTGACATCACCACGAATGCTGGAAGATTTTCATTTTCGGATCCGAGGCCATAAGTTACCCAACTGCCAACGCATGGGTGACTCATTCTTGTAACGCCCGTATTGGCCATAAAAAGAGCAGGGCTATGGTTGTTAGATTGCGTGTGAAATGACTTTATGAATGCCATTTTATCAACGTGTTTTGAAAGATTAGGAAACAAAGAAGATGCCCACATGCCACTTTGTCCGTGTTGCTTAAATTCAAATGGAGACTTCAGTAGTGGCCCTACAGCATTATCGAAGAATCCAGTTGTCTTGTCGAATCCATCGAGTTTTTGTCCGTCTGCTTTTACAAGCCCGGGCTTATAATCCCAAGTGTCTACATGGCTTGGTCCTCCGTTTATGAAAAGCCATATTACGTTTTTAGCTTTAGCTTTGTGGTGAGGTTTTTTTGAGGCTAATGGGTTAATAGAATTATTTTGTGAGCCGATTGAACTCTGATTCAGGAGAGAATTTAATGCCAGCATACCTATGCCTCCTCCTGCACGTTGCAAGAGTGCTCGACGGGTGGAAACGTTTTGTATTCTTCCGCAGTGATCCATATTTTTCATTCGATGTAAATAAATTCGTTTGAACTCATCAATGCTCCACAGTAATTCGTGAGAGCTTTTTCTTTATTGCCAGAGTAGCTATCTGTTTGATTTTTAATAAAATCAATACCGGTTTGAAGTTCAATTTTTGTTGGTTTTCTTCCAAAAGCTATTCTGTATCCCAGAGTTACAGGATCATCAGAATTTTTTAATCTAGATGCAAATGCAACAGACATTTTCCTAATGTTTGGATCATTAATGAAGCTTAAGGCTTGAGATGGTGTTGTTGTCACTGACCTTTTACCCATACTTGATAAAGAGTCAGGCCAATCAAATAATTGCATAATTGGTACAAGTTTACTTCTTTTGATGAAAAAATAAATACTTCGCCTGTTCATGCTTTCTTTTAGAGTGCCTGGACCATACATGGTTTCATCCAGAAGGTTAGATACGACTAGAGCATTATCTCGAATGGCTTCGGCCTCTAGTCTTCTTGGCTCTCGGGGTGACTGATATGCTTTACTTTCAAGGATCAGACGATGAATATGTTTTAGGCTCCAACCGTTTTCAATGAGCTCTAAGGCTAACCAATCAAGCAGCTCAGGGTGGGCAGGTTTTTCTCCTTGGAAACCGAAATCATTCGGTGTCGCGACGATACCTTTACCAAAGTAGTGTTGCCAAATACGGTTCACGATAACCCTAGCAAGTAAGTGCCCTGCCCCATTATTTACATCAGTAATCCACTCTGCAATTGCAGTCCTACCCTTAGATTTTATTTCGGTTCCCTTACTCAAAACTTGGAGAAATCCTAATGAAGCCACTTCGCCTTTTTGCCTAACATCACCTCGATTCAAAAAATAAGTTTTTTTATAGAAATCTGGAATACTTCCGCTGCTAGTGTGATGTCGCATGGGTTTTACTTTGTTCCCACTTGAACAAATCATAACTTTGGTAATCTCTTTCTTTTGCTTTGATTCAAGTTCTTTTAATTCAGCAGTTAGTTTATTCCAATGATTATCAAGAGGCTTATAAAGTGTTAATATTTTCCCTATATTTGATTTATCGAATTTCCCACCATTTGAGACAATGGCGTCTTGGATTTCCTTAACTATTTTTTCGGGGCCAGAATTTATATTTTTAATTGAAAGAGTTGAGGCCTCTTTATCGGTAACCGAGATTCTAAATCTACCAATGTTATGTTTCTTATTGTTATTGAAATGGAGTTTGACTTCTAATTGATCACCTTTTTTTGAATCTGAGTCTCTACTAATATCGAAAATCGCAGAGTGGTCCCTTCCAAATTCAGGATCTAGTGCCCAGGCGGATTTTGGATTGTCATCGACGGCGGCAGAAATCGGCAGATTTGTTTGCTCAAAAGTTGCTCTTGGATTAATTAACTTAAGTGTTTTTCCGTTTGCAGTTACTCGAAGATCACTAAGAGCTATATTACCGTTACTGGCTCTTCCTGGACCTCTTTTAACTAATGAATCGTCTTTCAATACCTCGATTAAAACGGCGCTTATTTTCTGCACTGAATTTTTTGCAGTAAATGTATAAGTATCAAAATCAGAATTATTACCTGTTACTAAATAAGAACCATCATCTTGTTTTAAAAATTTAGCACCTCCTTTGGACTTAATTTGATCAGGGATTAAAATTGACCATGGGCTTTTAGCTTTATTTATTAAGTTGTCTTTTTTCAGATTTGAATGCCATTTCTCAAATGATTTTTTAAGATCAATCTTTTCATAATTTTTTAATTTTAATCTGACCTCGTTAACTTTTTTTCTAAGACTTTCATTATCTTTTGGATTCATTGACGCCAAATCAATATCCACATCGCTCCTTACAGTCGTAGTAAACGCCGAAAGCATATTATAATAATCTGCTGTAGGAATTGGATCATATTTATGATCATGACAGCGAGCGCAAGCAATGGTCGTTGCCAACATTGCTGCCCCTACTGTCCCAAGCATGTCATCCATAGCGTCGTATCGAATTCTCTCAGCTTCACTTATGGTAATTTGTGTTGGATATACTCCTGCGCCCAAAAAACCTGTGGCCATCATTGCCATCGGGTCATCAGGAGCTAATTCATCTCCTGCTATCTGCCATTTTGTGAACTCATCATATGGCATGTCGGAGTTAAAGGAACGAATAACAAAGTCCCTATAGTGAAATGCAAATTTACGATCATAATCTTGCTCGAAACCGTGGCTCTCACCGAACCTCGCTACGTCTAACCAGTGCCTAGCCCACTTCTCACCAAATTTTGGGTTTGATAACAAATCATCAACAAGCGTTTTGTAATTTTTAGGGGAATAACTATTAACAAAACCATCTAACTTATCAGGGTCAGGTGGTAAGCCGATCAGATCAAAATGAAGGCGCCTTCCTAAAATTCTGGGTGGAGATACCTCTTCAGATTTGATGAAATCATCAACTTTATTTTTGAAACTTTTCTTTATAGGAGAGTATGCCCAGTAAGATCGATCTTCATCGGTCACTTTCATCGGAGCCTTTTTGTCATTAGTTTTTTCAACGAGTGGACTGTCGTACGCAGCTCCTAAATCTATCCATCTTTCGATTAATGTAATTGATGACTCTTGCATCTTATCTTTTTTTGGTGGCATGAAGGGTTCTTCGCTGTGCCTTAGATAGTTAATGAGAGGACTCTCTTTGGCGTTGCCAGGAATTACGGCAATACCCAGATCTCCGCCTTCGATTAACCCCTCTCGGCTACTAAGATCGAAAGAGGACTTTGTTTTATCGCCTCCATGACATTTTAAGCATTGGCTATCGAAAAGAGTTTTTATTTCATTTCTGAATAGCTCTTTGCTCATCGTCATGTTTTTCGCATGGTCGTTTTGATTTCCATGTGAGTTCAGACAAAGAGAAAGCAGAAGAATTATCTTTAAGTAAGATTCTTTCATTTAGCGGTTAACTAAATATTGCATGTTTTAATGCAGTTTGGTCAAGAAAAGTATCAACAGGAAGCTAGCTATTTTGTTATAAAAATTCCTTTTCGAAATAACTACAATTATAATTATTTGAGTCTCATGCTTCTTTTCTCAACCTTAAGGATTTTGGATTCTTTGGCTAATTCATCTATCTCTTGAGATTTTATTCTTACGCTAATTATATATGGCGCTTCCCCTGTTTCCCAGTGACCATAAGTCGTCGTAAGAATGGTCCCGTCACTTAGTAATTCAACACCGGGATATGTGGTATCCCACCCTTTTTTGTTATCGGCAATTTTGATGACATACTGACCAGGGTTTCCCTTAATTATATCCTTATAAGTTCCAATCCATGCTGCCCAGTCGCCTTCATGAGGTACCGGACTTTTATCAACACCTAATTTTGAACCAATCGCGGTCTTGCATCGAAACGAAATAAAAAGCCTGCCATCCGGAAGGTATTTTGCAGTATGTCTATCTCCTGTTAGCGTTATCGGCAATTCTTTGGGTTTCGACCAAGTCTTTCCTTCATCCTTAGATAATATTAGATACGAATTTTTTTGTCTTGAATTCTCTCTTAAAAGAACAGCCAGCTGTTTTTTATCTGGAGATCTGATTGCACCTGGTTCGCATAGATGAATAGAACTTGAGTGATAAATGTTTTGAGGTTTCCCCCAAGTCATTCCTCCATCAGTTGATAGAGAGCTCCACAAAGTAAAAATTACTGGGTTTTGTTTTTTAGGTTCTTTGGTTATAAACCTTCCGTCATCATGAAAAAGAGCTCGGTAATGACCAGGATTGTGTAAGTCCTCAATCATTGTTCCCATAGCCACAATACCACCAAAGTCTCCAATAGGGCTAAGTTCTGACCAAGTTATCCCATTATTTTCGCTTGTTGCCATTCTTATTGGGTACAGCCCTGAGAACATGATGATCCGTTCTTTTCCATTTTGATCTTTAACTTGGAATAGAGTTGGAACTTCTTTGGAGCTGGCCCAGTTATTTGGTGTTTGTATTCGGTCACTCCAGCTTTTACCACCATCCGAACTTTTCTTGTATACGATAGCTCCTTTACCATGTCCTTTTGGATATACGCAGAGGACCGTTTTTCCATCCTTTAATAATGTCGTTGTCGGATGACCTAAATATTGATCTTTTTCTTTGTCGACAATGACCTGACGTTCAAAGTCTTTTGAAATATCAATGAAACGGACGTCTTGAGCCGATGATTTTGGAAGACTAGTTAAAAAGATTAGTTGGATAAAAAATTTGAATATGGGTTTCATTGGAAGATTTATTATAGAGACAAAATGGCCCTTTTGTGGGTTTAAAAAATTGTGAAGTGGAACAAAATGGCACTTTTCATCATTTGATAAAAACCAAAACTGCATCCATAACTTGTTCATTATAAATATATAGCATTACACTTGTCACCATTTGGCATGAATTTAGCTGTTAAGTAATAGTACATTTTAAAGATAAACAATTAACAAATAAAATTAATAAAGGAGAAATATAACATGAGAAGTCTAATTAAATGGAGCCCGATAAGTGAATTTCATGACGTTACTAATCAATTGTCGAATTTAATGAACTTTGGTCAGAGATCATATCTAAATAGTGAGAGTGAGGCCAATGATGATTTAGATTGGACTCCAGCAGTTAATGTCAGCGAAAATGATTCTAGATATAAAATTGATCTAGAAGTTCCAGGAGTTAAAAAAGAGGATATCCAGGTGGGTGTAGAAAATGGCAAAATTACAATCACAGGTGAACGTAAATTGGAGAAAGAAGTTAAAAATGATAGAATTCATCGAACAGAGTTCTCACTAGGGAAGTTTTCACGATCTTTCAAAGTTCCTCAGGACGCTGAATCCAGTGCCATAGTGGCTAAATTTGAGAATGGAATCCTAGGAGTTTCATTACCAAAAGTTGAATCCTCAAAGCCTAGAAAGGTTAAAATTGAGGTGAATTAGTGTTTTTCGCATCAATTCTTCTAAGTTGGGAAAAGCTGAGTACCCCGTGTTCGGATTTAGATTGCCGAGCACGGGGTTTTTGTTTCATTTCAACAGATTTTTTTTTTGAAGCTTGTTCTTAACAAATACTAGTACTTAAGTTTCATTTAGCGAGAATCATAATGTCGAAAGACCTGCCTACAGCTGTTCAAATTAAAAACCTTACCAAAACCTTTCCTGTTCCTTTCAAGAAAGAAAAAGTAGTGGCAGTTGATAATTTGTCTCTATCCGTAATGCCAGGGGAGGTTTATGGATTAATTGGCCCTAATGGATCAGGAAAAAGCACAACGATGAAAGTGCTTCTTGGGCTGATATCTGCTACTTCAGGAAGCTCCACAGTCTTTGGTATGAGTAGCACTGAAACGGCTAGCCGTGGTTCAGTTGGATTTCTTCCAGAAAACCCTTATTTCTATAAGTATCTTACAGGAGCCGAGACGATTGCTTTTTATGGAAAGCTTTGCGGGCTTAAGCGAAAAGTGATTAAAGAGAGAACTTCTGAATTACTAAATTTGGTTGAGCTTGAGGGGGCGAGGGATCGAAGGCTTGCTGGATATTCTAAAGGAATGTTACAAAGAATCGGTTTGGCTCAAGCTCTAGTTGGAAGACCTAAGTTGGTCGTACTTGATGAACCGACTGCAGGTGTTGACCCGGCTGGATCAAGGAAGATTCGAGACCTTATCATGCAACTTAAGGATCAAGGAATTACTGTAATACTTTCATCGCACCTTTTAGAGCAAGTTCAGGAAGTTTGTGACAGAGTTGGTATTATTTTTGAAGGTAAGCTTGTCCGTGAAGGTAGCTTGAAAACATTAATTGAAATTGAAGACCAGACTGAGATTGTTTTGGAGAATGCAGGGTCTGATTTGTTGAAGAAAATTACTGATCTTATTAATCAGGAAAACGGTGTTAATTTAATTAGATCAGGCCGACCAAGAACGACTTTAGAAACGCTCTTTTTGAAAGAGACAGGAGGGGAGTCAAAAGATGTTAGAAATGAGTCATGACGGTTGAGAATAACGAACCAATTTATAACGAGCTGAATTCAAAGTTTAAACTTTTTTCACCCTCACGAGTCATGGCTATTGCTATGAATACTTTCACCCAATTGGTTCGGATGAAGGTCTTTTACTTTTTGTTGATCTTTAGCGTTTTAATTATTGGTGCTAATGTGTTGTTCCTTAATTTCACATTTGAGCAGGAGCTTAAAATTCTTCAGGATGTTTCATTTGGGGCTATGACCCTTTTCGCTAGTATTTTCTCTATTGTTGGAACAGCTTTGCTAATTCCCAAGGATATAGAAGATAGAACTCTTTACAGTATTCTTACAAAACCAGTGCCTCGGTTTGAGTATTTAATTGGCAAACTTCTTGGCATTTTGTTTCTTGTAGCAGTGAGTCTCGTCTTAATGTCGATTCTTTTCTTTGCTGTTTTGTTTTTTAGGCAGCATGGAATCCTTGCCGAAGAGATTAATCAAATGCGTGGCCAGCCTACCGCAGAACAAATATCTTCACTGAAGGAGAACATTTTTGCACAAGGCTTAAGACTTGAGCTGATTAATGGTGTGGTTGCGGTTTTTCTGAAGGCAGCTGTTGCCGCGGCTATTGCGCTTGTTGTTTCCACCTTTGCAAGTTCTACCTTGTTTACCATTATTGTTAGTTTAGTCATTTATTTTATAGGGCATGCCCAATCAATGGCTCTTGATTATTATTTTCCCGAAGGCGATATGCATGGTGCTTTTCAAAGGTTTATAGCAGGTATCGTCGCTATTATTTTTCCAAACTTGCAGATTTTTAATGTTGTTGATGGAATTGTTAGTGGGCAATCTGTTCCAATGAGTCTGATGTTTCGTCTCACTGGTCTCACTGGTTTTTATCTTTTCATCTATAGTTTTGTAAGTTGGGTGCTATTTGCTAAAAAAGAACTTTGATTATTTTAGTTAAATCAAAATTGTTTTCCTATGGTCGGGTTTTAGTGAGCCTTGCCATTTTGGTTGTCTTTGGATTTTTGAAAATACCTTTCGAATCTCAAACCGA
The DNA here is from genome assembly GCA_902510815.1 of uncultured Verrucomicrobiota bacterium. Lineage (GTDB taxonomy): Bacteria > Verrucomicrobiota > Verrucomicrobiia > Verrucomicrobiales > DEV007 > EC70. Next base: position 18,801 of record CABXDI010000011.1, read on the forward strand.
ACAAAAATTAAAAGATAAAGGATTTCGTGATTGGGTTCCTAACATGTCTGCTAGGGAGCAACTCACACAAGCAAGTTTTATTGGTGCAATAGGTGGATTTCGTTCGTTAGTTGCGAGTATCTATGATTTGCGTGCTCATGAAGCATTTCGAGATAAGGATTGGGGTTCAGTTGAACGGTTCCGCAAAGTAACGACTTCCCTTCAGCCTCGGTTTGCAAAGCACTGGGACTTGGCGGCTTGGGATATGGCATGGAATGCGTATGCGTATTATCGTAGTAAATCTGAATTTTCTGATGATGATCTAGAGCTATGGCGAATAGAAAAGATGATTATGCCGAGTTATCTGGAGAAGGGTTTAAGTTTTGCCAAGGAAGGAGCGAAGTGGACTCCAGAGAGCTATCGTTTGCCAATGGTTATAGGAGATATTTATGCTCAAAAATATAATAACCCAAAACTTGCATCAGAATGGTATTTCAAATCATCTCAAGCCAAAGATGCTCCATCTTATATTTATAGAGCTTATGCAACTCAACTTGCTAAGTGTGTTGGTATGGAAGAAGAAGCTTACAAAGTCGTTTCAAATCTTTATAATGGTGGAAAGGTTCGAACTTTAACTCTGCGTCGAGATATGGAGAGATTGGAGGCATACTTCGTTAATAAATTAGTGCAATCCAATTCTATTAATGAGCTCAAGGAAATGGTTAAAAAAGAAAACTCTAACTACATAATTTATGACGCTATAGCTACCCATTATCTCGGAGAAGAAAATAATATTTCATTGGCAGTTAATGCCTACAGGGAGCTTGTAAAGAATCCAAAAGCTCCTGATTTTTATCGTAGAAAATTTGCCCTGCTGATTGCAAGAGATCCCGCTAATGAAGAGCGAGCTTATGGTCTTTTAAAAAATATGTATTTATCAACCCCTCAAATTTTTAGAAGGGTAGATTTAATAGAGTTAAAAAAAATTGAGTCTAATCTTAATATACCCTTGAATGAAAAACTGATAAAAAGTGATGCTTCACGCTAACAGTAATTTCACTAATTAAATATGAGATAACAAATGAAGTTTGCAATTTTTGGCGATATTCACGCAAATATTGAGGCTCTCAATGCTGTGCTTGAAGATGCAAGTAATCATGACTGTACTCACTATGTGTGCATTGGAGACATAGTTGGATATAATGCAAACCCACGTGATTGTTTAGACATTATTAGAAGTCTGGATTGTCCAGTCGTTAAAGGAAATCACGATGAAGTCGCATCTTTGGATACAGAACTAGTAGGCCTTAATCCACTAGCTCAGCATTCGATGCAATGGACAAGAGATAATCTAAGTTCAGACGATAAGTTATACCTTCGAGAATTAAAATTATTACGTCAAGTTAGGGATTTCACCATCGTGCATGCCACTTTAGATTCACCTTCTTCTTGGGGATATGTAACATCAAAGTTTGATGCATTAGAAAGTCTTGGATATCAATACACTCCAGTTTGTTTTTTTGGACATACCCATGTTCCAGCTTTTTATGTTAAATCCTTACGTATTGAAGAACATTCCGGAAAATCACTAGAAATAGAGCCAGGAAAAAAATATCAGATAAATGTTGGCAGTGTTGGACAGCCCCGTGATGGAGATCCAAGAGCATCATACTGTATATATGATTTAGGGGCGCAGCGAGTCATTAATAGACGAATAGAATATGACATCAAGAGAACCCAAGAAAAAATCTTGGAGGCGGGCTTGCCTAAACAGCTTGCGGAACGTTTGAGTGACGGTAAATAACTACTTAGGTTATAAACCAAATGCTTTAGCTGATAATGTTCCAAGATCGTGTTGAATTGATTTAATAGAACGTCTTTCTATTGGGTGATTGCGATTACCAAAGAGAATCACAAAGCTTTTTGTATTTGGGTGAAGCCAAACGGATCCGCCTGTCCAACCAGTATGACCAAAAGATTCAATCTTAGGAAAAATATCACCCCTGGGACCAGAATATTTTGAGTCAATGTCCCAGCCCAAACCCCTCCTTACTTTGTGTTTAGTAATGGAAGTGTGGCTTTTTGTCATTAATGCTACGGTTTGGTTTTTCAAAATCCTAATGCTTCCTATTTTTCCTTCATTGACGATCATTCTGCAGAACTTTGCTAGATCATTAACCGTAGTAAAAAGCCCTGCATGTCCTGCGATTCCCCCCATTGCCCTTGCTGAAGGATCATGAACTATCCCATGAATTAATGATCCTTTTTCTTTAGTCGTGGGTGAAATTCTATCGATTAATTTTCGATCAGGCAAGAAGCTCGTATCTTTCATTTTCAGAGGATAAAAAATTTCCTCTTCAGAGAACTTTTTCAAAGACATACCTGAAATACGGTTAACGATTTCACCTAGAAGAATATAATTAACATCACTATATCTAAATTTTAGGCCTGGAGTATCGACAACATTTGCTGAGTAGCAAAGTTCGATGGCCTTTCTATAACCTTTCCACTCTGGTTTTCTAGGAAGTACTGGAGGAAGACCGGAGGTATGGGTGAGTAATTGCTTGATCGTTATTCTTTGCTTTTGGTTTCCTTTAAAATTAGGCAGGTGTTTTATAACTTTGTCATTAATAGATATTTTTCCTTGATCTATTAAAACCATAATAGATGGAGCCGTTGCCATTACTTTAGTCAATGAGGCAGCATCAAAAATAGTATCATTCTTCATCGCTTTGATGGCAGGGGTAATACTCTTATTTCCATAAGACTTGTGATAAGATTCCCCTTCCTTTTCTATCCATAAGACTGCCCCAGGGATTTTTGATTGAGCGATTGATTCATTAATTAGTGTATCTATCGCTTTAGTTATTTCTTTTGGAGCGCTGAGCTTTAGCTCAGAAAAACTAGATACGATTAGACTCAAAAATAGAAAATTAATGATGGCGATTTTCTTAATCATTGATTTTAAGTTGGAAAAATAAAGGTCCTCATTGGAAAATGAGGACCTTTATTTGAAATGCAATCTAATGGTAAAATTAATTGAATATATTTAATATCATTCTTCTTCGTTATCAATTGTACTTTCCAGTGACTCTTCAAATTCACCATTTAGTGGTTGGGCGTCACCTGCTTGGCTTTTTTTTCCAGACCATTCTTCCATTAAGGGATCTAAGTTGCTCATTCTTTCACCAAACTTTTGTAACGCAGGAGTAATGATTTTACCAACTTCTTCATCGCCTAGGAGGAAGCCCATGATCCCAGACATTTTGTCTTGAATTTCTTTTTCCGTTTGCTCGAAGAGTGTTTTTACTGCTTCAGCTTCTGGCCCAGTTGGTGCACCTAAAGCTTTCATTTCTGCAGCTATCTTTTCAAAGCTATCTGCCATGCCATCAAATTTGGTTACGGCAGCTTCGGCGCTTTCTTTATCTCTAACCAACGATAAGTTGTCAATGAAACCGTTCATTAATTTCATGAGGCCTTTAGCCGCTTCTGCATGTTTACCTAATTCTATTGTTTCCTCTTCAGGAACATTAGTAATTTCTGAGACAGGCTCTGAGTCGGGTTCAGGTTCCGTAGATGGGGTTTCATTGATGTCTGATTTAGCTTCGACTGTCGGTTGGGCTGGTTTTGGTTCCTCAGGCTCTTGTTTGCTACAGCCAATTGCCGCTAGGATTAAAATGGCAAGTATGTAGGAGTATTTTTTCATAATGATTTATTTTTATTTGTACTGCTGGTCACCTCAGGAAAGATCACAATGTCTAGATCTTTTTGGATTGATTTCATTAATAACGCATTAAGGATCAGGCTCGGCAAGCATTAAGCGCTTTTAGTTGAGTATCTTTTTTTACTTTTATTGTATGCTATTGCAGATCAAGTTCAGTTGTGGTCACAAAAAAGAAAAGTGCGTCATCTAAAAATATCCATGCATTCGTTGGTACAGATGAAGCGAGTTTGAAAGAAGCAGCGTTGAATTGTTTCAATGCTCTAGCCCCTAAGGAAGACGCCGAGTTTGGAGCTGAGGTTATTGATGGGGTATCAGAGAACGCTGACTCTGCTGTTAAGGTTATTACTCAGACGCTCAGTGCTTTGCAGACCTTACCGTTTTTTGGAGGTCAAAAAGTAGTTTGGTTAAAAGGGGCAAACGTATTTGCTGATTCTCAAACAGGTAAAGCTGCTTCAGTTTTGGATGCTGCTGAAGCGTTGGCTCAATTTATTTCAGATGACTTGCCTGAAGATATCATTTTTATTCTCAGTGCACCTTCAATTGATAAGAGGCGATCATTTTATAAGAAACTGGTTAAGGTCGGCAACGTTGATGTTTTTGATAAACCAGACATGACTCGAGACGGCTGGCAAGATCAGGTGAAGAACCATGTTCGCAACTTAGCTAGCAATAAGGGATTACAATTTGAAACGGAGGCATTAGAGCATTTTGTTATGCTTGCAGGAACTGATTTTACCCAGATTAATAATGAGATTGAAAAAATCGATTTATTCCTCTCCAAAGATCAAAGAACGGTAACGGTAGAGCATGTTCTGAATCAAGTAGCTCTTACAAGAGCAGGTGTTGTTTTTGAATTAGGTAATAGCATTGCAAAAAAAGATCTTTCTTCTGCTCTTAGGAACATTGATCACCTTTTATATCAAGGTGAAAGTGCCATAGGTATTCTTTTAGCTGCTGTTGTCCCTACGATTAGAAGGCTTTTAATTGCGAAGGACTTGGCAGATAGGCATGGCATTAAAGCAACTAGAAACTATCGTTCATATGAATCCTCTCTTTCTAGGCTCAAGGAATCAGAAACGTCTCATTTACCAAGAAAAAAAGATGGCGGATTGAGTGTTTATCCAATTTTTCTTGCATCCTCAGAGTGCAGAAAATTTTCTCTATCACAACTACAAAAATCTCTTCTCGAATGTTTGCGAGCAAACAGATCTCTTGTTACTAGTGCTCTTGACCACAGAGTCATTTTAGAAAGACTGGTGATAAGAGTACTCGCGACTTAAATCAATTTAAATTAAAGCTTATTATCGATGCAGGTATTATTAATTGCACTATCAGTCGGAGCCTTAGCGGCTCTTTTAGGTTCTCTCCTTGGCGTTGGCGGTGGAATATTAATGGTTCCTGCCTTCAAAGGGTTTCTTGGCCTCTCAATGAAACAAGCTATTGCAACTTCTTTAGCAGTGATGGTGGTAACTGCGTCAGTTTCATCCTTTAAATATGCACACGCTGGTTTGATTGATTGGAAGATTGCTGGTGTCGCTGCGCTGGCAGCATTAGTTTCGGCATACTTTGGTTCAGAATTAATGAAAAGTTTGTCGGCGCCTCAATTAAGAGTCCTCTTTGGGGTATTTCTGATCGTTATAGGAATATATATGCTCTTCATTCAGAAAGAGGTTACCCATTGAGCCACTAAAAATGGCATTTAGGTGCCATCATTTTCAAATTCTGGTAACAGATCCTTCCGTTCAAGTAATTGTGCTATCGGCTGATTAGGGTTTTTATTAATTTCTGCCAAAAATGGGGTCACTCTGTCCATTTCAACTATCGCGACCCTGACCAAGCTTGTAATGATATCAGGGCTGAAATCGTGATCAGGGAAAACATTAGTAATTCTAAAGTAAACGTCTCCATTGACAGGGTTAGCCTCAAAATTCCCTATATTAAGAGTAATATTAGTTCTCATTAAGGCATCAAGTGCCGATCTCATTGATTTAGGCAAAATAGAGAAAGAGAGCCTAGAAACGATAGAAATTGCCATAAGTTCTTCAAATGCTTGCGCATGTAAGGGGACTTTGGTGTGGTGAGCTTCAAATTCTGCTTCTAAAACCTTCTTATTTTCTATTTCCCTAAATTCCCAATTTACGGAGTTAAATGCTTCTTTGATTTTAATGTAAAGGTCTTGCTCAGCTGTTACCTTGGTCATGAATACCCCTTAAAATTAGCTAAAAATCGCTTAAAATAGTTTTTTAGAAAATGGTCGGGGTGATAGGATTCGAACCTACGGCTTCCTGCTCCCAAAGCAGGCGCTCTGACCAAGCTGAGCTACACCCCGATTAATCACACTATATTCCTACTTCTTCCGCTGGTTTCAAGTTGTAAATTACACTTATATGGTTAAGTGGTTAACATTCACGTTATGGCGGAAGGTAATCAAAGAAAGACTTTAGAAGAGAGATCTCAAATGACTGACGTTGAGAGATTGAGGCATTCTACTGCTCACGTTTTGGCAACTGCTATTGCCAAAATCTGGCCTGAAGCTCAATTTGCGGCAGGACCGCCCGTAGAAAACGGCTTCTACTATGATGTTGAACTCAATCATCGTATTTCACCCGATGATTTTGAGGCTATTGAGAAGGAGATGACTATTGTTGTTAAAGAGAATCAAAAATTCGAACGGATTGATGTTAGCCGCGATGAAGCTCTTGAGCTGGCAAAGTCTGGGCGGCTAGGAGCTCTTGGTGAAAGGGATATTGAATCAACATTTAAAATTGATTTGCTTAATGATATTCCCGAAGAAGAAGAGATATCTATTTATAAGAATGGTGATTTCTGGGATCTTTGCGCTGGCCCTCACGTACCTCGAACAGGAAATTGTAAGGCATTTAAATTAATGTCTGTCGCAAGCGCGTTCTACAAAGGCGATGCTAATAATCCGCAGCTTCAGAGAATTTATGGAACTGCTTTTAAAAATAAAACGCAACTTAATGAATACCTAGAGCAATTAGAAGAAGCCAAAAAACGGGATCACAGAAAAGTTGGAAAGGAACTAGGGTTGTTCCATTTTGATGAATCGGTTGGGCAAGGTTTAGTGCTATGGAAGCCAAAAGGATCCATCATTAGGAATGAATTACAAAAGTTTATATCCAATGAATTGGATAAAAAGGGTTACAGCCAAGTTTTTACTCCTCATATTGGAAAGCTTGATCTTTATCGGACAAGTGGCCATTTTCCGTATTATGAGGAAAGTCAATTTTCTCCAATAGTCGATAGAGATTCAATGCAGAAACTTGCCGATGAGGGCTGCACATGTGGTGAGTTATCAAATAAACTCAAGGAAGGTGAGACAGATGGTTTTTTACTTAAACCTATGAATTGCCCTCACCATATTAAAATTTTTTCGAGTGAGCATCGAAGTTATCGTGATTTACCTGTCAGGCTAGCTGAGTTTGGCACTGTTTATAGATGGGAAAAATCAGGAGAGTTAGGCGGTTTAACAAGGGTGAGATCTTTCACTCAAGATGATGCCCATTTATTTTGTACCGATGATCAAGTCCAAGATGAGATCATGGGCTGCCTTGATCTCGTAAAGGTTGTTTTAAATACCCTTGGAATTGAGGATTACCGTGTTCGAGTTGGACTCCGCGATGCGGACTCAAATAAATATGTTGGGGATCCACAAAACTGGGATCGTGCAGAGAATGCACTAAGAGAAGCTGCGAGTAGTTTAGAAGTTCCTTTCACCGAAGAATCAGGTGAAGCTGCATTTTATGGTCCAAAAATAGATTTTGTTGTAAAGGACGTCATTGGTAGAGAATGGCAGCTGGGAACGGTTCAAGTTGATTATAATTTGCCAGAGAGATTTGACCTTAATTATATTGGTCCCGATAATAAACCTCACAGGCCCGTGATGATCCATAGAGCACCGTTTGGTTCACTTGAAAGATTTGTTGCAGTTCTCATTGAGCACTTTGAAGGTTCATTTCCTACTTGGCTCGCTCCGGAGCAGGTTAGGATATTACCTATATCTGAAAAGTTTACTATTCCAGCTGAGGAGCGCCTCAACGAACTACTTGAAGTTGGTGCCAGAGCATCTATGGATAATTCAGCTGAAAAAATTGGTGCAAAAATTCGACTTGCTCAACTCGATAAGGTTCCATATATGTTAATTATTGGAGCCAATGAAGTTGAAACGAATACTATTTCAGTGCGTCACAGGAGTCGCGGTGATATTGGATCACTGTCTCCTGAGGAATTTATCAACAATTTTCAAGATGAGGTAAGAAACCGTGCACTTTGATCTGTTATTTGATTGTATTTAATGCTAAGATTTAATTTAATTTAACTTAAAGGAGAATTAGTTATCGCTAGACCAAAAAAGAAAAACTTTAGGAAATGGACCCCAAGAGATAGGATCAACGATCGTATCAGAGCGCCAAAGGTCAGGGTCATTTATGGAGCCAAGCAGTTGGGTGTAATGGATACACAGGAAGCTGTGCGAAAAGCGAAAAGCGTAGGCCTTGATTTGGTTGAAGTTTCAACTAATGCCAGACCGCCTGTTTGTAAAATTGTTGATTATGGTAAGTACAAGTACGACCAGAAGAAACTCAAAAAAGAACAACCAAAGAAAGTTCATAGACTCAAAGAAGTTAAGTTTAGGGTTGGAATTGAGGCACATGACTACAACATGAAAGTAACTCGTGCTGAGTCATTTTTAATGCAAGAAGACAAGGTTCGAATTCAGTTGATGTTTAGAGGCCGACAAATGGCTCACAAAGAAATTGGCTTTGAGCTAATGAAAGAAGTCAAAGAGGATTTGAGTGGTGTTTCGCATGTAGATTTAGAGCCAAAGCTCACAGGCAGAAATATCACTATGATGCTTTCTCCATTAGCAAAGCACTTACAAAAGCCCAAGTTCAAAAATCATGATGACTTGCCGGATGAAGACGACGACATCGAAGACGAGGAAGATGAAATAGAGGAGTATGAAAAGCCAAATGAGGATCATCAGCACTTAGATATTGTTGATGAAATAGAGTTGCTAGAGGGCGATGATGGTAGGCCTAAGTTAAAGCGAGGGTAATTTTAGTCCTTTTCTAAATATGGGTGCGAAGCAAGATCGCCTACTGCTTTTTGATATTGATTGCACTTTATTAAATACTGGAGGTGCAGGTATGAATGCGTTTCATAGTGCTGTCGAAGATCTTTACTCTGATAAGCTTATAGGAGGCAATCCTTTAACTCTAGATATGGCTGGAAGTACAGATTCTGGATTAGTTATCGAGATTTTCAAATCACTTGAGATTCAGGATTCCGAACAAGAAAGAAAGTTGTTTTTTGAAGCTTATCTGAGCAGGCTAAAATTAAATTTATCTAGTTCCAAATTTGCTGGTAGTTTGCTTCCAGGAGTTGAGGCTCTTTTCGAAGACTTATCAGTCAATTCTCAATATCATGGGGTTTATATTGGTCTCTTAACAGGAAACCTTGAAGAAGGAGCAAAGATGAAAGTAGAACATTTTGGCATTGGGGAGCACTTTACATTTGGTGCTTATGGTTGTGATCACTACGACCGGAATAAGTTAGGTCCTATAGCGTTGGAAAGAGCTTATGCAAAATACGATCGTAACTTTGATCCTGAGAATGTGATAGTTATTGGAGATACTCCAAAAGATATTAAATGTGCAAAAGCTTTTGGTGCTAAAGTCCTTGCCGTGTCCACAGGATCTTTTACATGTGATGAATTATCTCATTATGAACCGGATTTTGTGATTGAGGATTTAAGTGATCAACAAATAGTCAGAAGTATTCTTATTTCAAACTAATTACTTTGACTAATATTTTTGTATTTTCCCATTCCTATTTCCCAAGGTTTTAAAAAAGCCAAATAGCATATAATCATGGTGAGACTAAATAGAAATAGATTAATTCCTAGAGCTGCAATACAAACGTGAAAGCTGATGCCAATTACTAGACCTATTTTTCTAGTTTTTGAAATCCACAAAAGGATGGGTATTGCAAGCTCTGTGAGCAATGTTAAATAGTTTATCTTATCCAAAAGTCCGTGAACATTGACGGGCCATTGACCTGAGAATCTACCATGATGTGATAGGAGAAAATATGTAATAGACTCTCCATTTGCCCAGTAATAATCACCCATTTTTTGCAAAACTGTTTGCCAATAAATCACAAATACTTGCATTTGGATCAGTACAAGTCCGTACCGAGGATTTTCATATATAGAATCGATTTGAAGCCTATTTTTAATAAGGTTTTTAGGCCCCCAGCTCTCTCCAAGTGGGCTAAAGATAAGGATTAAACAAATGTTTGTAATAATGGTGTCCCAACCCGTTGTTGAGATGGGGGCTCTATGGATGAATGAAAGTTGGATAATAAAGCAATATATCAGAGAGATTCTCGAGTATTTCCCTGAAATCATTAACAAACAGGCAATGATGGCTAATAGGACTGCAAGGTTTACCAAAAGAGGAGACGTTATTAAATTAAAGATTGAAATTGAAATACCCCCTGTAATTTCGTGGAATCCAATCGCTGACATGCTTGACGGTGAAATGCCTTCATGACTTAAAAGTGACACAGCGTATGGCAGAATACACGCAAAGTGTAATAACATTAAGATAGCAAAACCTATCCTAAAAATAGCGTACCTTCTTTGGTCCACCCCCTTCAACCAAATAGAGCAAAATGTTTTCATTCTTTTTTACTCAGGGGGTAAGGACCAAAAGTCTGAATTATAGGTCTAGATATATCAGATCCTAGTTTAATATCATCTATCTTGTTAATTACATTTAGATGCAGAACTATTGAGAAGTTTACAAGGTTTGGGTCGCTTTTATGAAGAGCTTTTTGTAGTGATAGAATATAAGCTTCCTTAAATGTATTGTTTGAAGGATTCTGAAAGAGTCTTAAAAAAGTATAGTGAAACCTAATTTTTTCCTTAGGTTCAATTTTTTTCAAGTCAGGAAGGCTGGGTCCAAGGTTAAATTTTTCACCTTTAATATTTTCGGCAATGAGTTCAATCTCTAATCCTGATAGTGTTGGGATGCTATGGAACATATCCCATTTTTGTGCCACACCCACTGTCCACCTTATCGGGTCTAATTTTTTTGAAATTACACCTTCATTTTTTTCATTGAGAGGAGCAATGCCAAATAACATGTTCAAACCGAATATGCTTGAAAATAGAATAATTAGAACCTTTTGCGTTCTTGGCATTATAGGTAATGAGTTTTTTAATATTATGAGCTTTAAGTTTATTCTAGCATAAAAAAAAGGCCAGGTTGAACCCCTGACCTTTTAAATTAATTAATTCTTTAAAAATGTTAAGAATAAGAAGCTTGCGCACCTTTGGTGGATCTCTTCTTAATCCAAGGCATAAGTCCACGGAGTCTCTTTCCAACTTTTTCAATCCCGTGCTCAGCACCTTCTTTACGAAGTTTATTGAATGTTTTTTGACCCTTTTTGTTTTCTTTGATCCATTCTTCAGCAAATTGTCCGTTTTGGATTCTTTTGAGAGCACGTTTCATTTTATTTTTTGTCGCGTTATCAATTATTGTTGGGCCTACTGAAACATCTCCCCACTCTGCAGTTTCGGAGATAGAAAATCTCATACCTGCAATGCCTGATTCGTTCATTAGATCAACAATCAGCTTGAGCTCGTGAAGGCATTCGAAGTATGCCATCTCAGGTTGGTAGCCCGCTTCAACCAGCACTTCATATCCAGTTTTAACAAGGGCACTAACTCCACCACATAAAACGGTTTGTTCACCAAATAAGTCAGTTTCAGTTTCTTCTAAAAAGGTAGTTTGAATGACTCCTCCTCTTGTTCCACCTACACCGTGAGCCCACGCAAGTGCAATCTTCTTTGCATCCTTCCCTGGATTTTGATGGACGGCTATAAGAGCAGGTACTCCTTTACCCTCAGTGAATTGGCGTCGGACGATATGGCCAGGGCCTTTTGGAGCTACCATAATGACGTTAACGTCTTCAGGTGGAACAACGGTACCATAATGAATTGCAAACCCATGACTAAAGCCAAGAGTCTTTCCTTTGGTAAGATGTTTTTCTATATCCTTTTTGTAGATTTCACCAATCTTTGTATCAGGTGCAGCAATAAATATAACATCAGCTTTTTTAACAGCTTCTGATGTATCGTAGACTTTGAAACCTAACTTTTTTGCAACGGCTCTAGATTTAGATCCTTTATAGAGTCCAATGATAACATTGACTTTACTCTCTTTAAGATTAAGTGCATGAGCGTGTCCTTGTGATCCGAAACCAATTACGGCAAAGGTTTTTCCTTTTAGGACTTTCATGTCAGCGTCTTTTTCGCGATAGATGCGTGCGTTCATTTTAATGTATTGTTTTTACTTAATAATATTGCTTCTGAGGGGGCGTGAATGGTGCCTTGGATTCGTGCTTGGGTCAAATTCAAAAAGCCTTATTAGAAATTATGTTTCGGTATAAACCTTGTCCCTAAAAAGATAATTATGGAAAAAACACCACTAGTAATTAACGCAATTTTGTGTCTAAACCCGGCATTTCTTGCATTTATTTGATTAATTTCGGGTTTTTCATCTGAGTTTTTCGGCAATTCCCAATACAGATCGAAAATATCACCATCGTAAATTTGCTCAAGTGTTTGAAGTTCTTTCATTTCCTCAAAGGGAACGAGTTCAATTATAGCCTCTCTTCCCAGAGCATATTCAGCGCTTGGATTGATTTTTCTATTTTTGAAGGCCCAGTTGAGCACAGCAATTTTTCCATTCTCATCATTGATTTCCCCTGCAATTTTTTCAATTATCTCATAATCTGAGCCATAAAGAAGATCTTTGTAAGTGGTTAGTTGAGGGTTTGGTATATTGGGTTTTTTTGTGAGTCGCGCCCGAACAATAATTGAAGAACTCGGTGATTCTTTTTTAGGATCCAGTTCATTAAATTTTACAGTATTCCATCTGATTCCAGTTTCGTGACGCTGACTTGCAGATTGAAAAAGGTCTCTAGAAGTAATGGCCCAGATCATGATTTTCTTATTTCGCATTTGAATGGCACTGCCACGTCGTTGAGCTAATTTTTTTCTGACCTCAGTGGCTCCACCGCCGTTAATAGATATAACATCTAGTGGTGCGCCTAAATTAATTGCAAGGTGTTCAGGGAGACCGGCTTCCTTCCCCCAACCAAGGCTGGTATTACTTGAGTAAATATTAGTGAAGCTGTCCCCTAATAAAATGATTTTAGAATTAATATCTTTAGTGCTTCCTTGAACAGGATGGGCGGTTACCAGCTCTTTCTCAAAACCATGGCTGATTTTAAGATTTTCTACTAAGTCTCCGTACCCAGAGCGTTCTTCTTTTTTTTGGTAACCGATCTGAGTTTTTTCAAAATTAAAACCCATGGAATGGATATGGCTTGCAATCATCTTTGCTGACTCCTCCATGCCCTGTGGTGTCCAATGAGTATCCTGTTTTAGAAAGACCTGAATTTTATTCCTAAGTTTAAAAAGGGGATCAGTTAGATCTAATACATCAAGATTTGGGACAGACTTAAGATCAGCAAAAAACTTTTGGGCATCCGGGTGTCTGATTGGACTCTCTAGGTTCTTTGATATTTTATCAGGATAGATCATGGCCTTAGATGGAATATTTACGAGTACAAGATGAGTGCCAAAATCATCTAATTGTTGAGCAAATTCTTTGATTATGGATAATGGACTATTTCCGCGTTTAATATTTGGGTCCTTATTTACAAAGTCTGGTTCCTCTTTTAAAGGGCCGTATCCAGTCAATGCACTTAGTGTATTTCGAAAGAAGAGCCAACCCTCTTCACCTATAATTGTTTTACGGTTTCCTTCTTTGAGTGGTCCCAAACTTAGACAACTTTGTATTATTTTCCTTGGTGGCTCTATAAAGATTGCGGATTCTAGATTTTTTTCAAAATCATTAAAATGATCCTTTAGTGATAAGCCTTTTTGCTTTTTAAATATTTTCAATATTGGAGCGGCACTTGAAGTTTGATCAGTTGACTTGTTATCAAAATAAGATGAGACATCAAAGGCATTCCTATAAATTGGAGGAATAGTGATTATGATAATAAAAATTGCTATAAATATTCTACAAGTGACATGCCCTATAACCACTTCAAATTGAGAGTTCAGTGCATTCGTAGACCCTGTCTTTTTTGATTCCATTAGAATTGAAAATAAAGGAATGGATTAAAATCTTGGGCAAACATGAAAGATATCGATAAGACCAACAGCAGAAGGCCTATGGATACTTTCGTTCTAGTTAACCTTTTTAAAAACTGACCCGAGTTCGGGATCGCGAAAATGAAAATAATAGAAATTACTGCCATTAACCATACGATTGGTCTGGTCGCTTGGCTAAGTAATATCCCTGAAGATTCGCTAGAACCACCAGTGCCGAACATTGAAGATAAATAGATAAATGCGCGGTCAAAATTTTCTGCTCTGAAGAAAACCCATGCGAGGAGTACTACCGTGAAAGTGAACGATGCTTTGATTAAATTTGGAATATTGCGAAATATACTGGAATTCCTAAATAATCTTTCAATGACAAGAAAGCTTCCATGGATAATGCCCCATGCAATGAATGTCCATTGTGCTCCATGCCATAGTCCTCCAAGAAACATGACGAATAAAAGATTAAAGTAGGTCCTTGATTTGCCTTTTCTATTACCTCCCAAAGGTATGTAAAGATAGTCTCTCAAGAAACTAGAAAGAGAGATATGCCACCTTCTCCAGAACTCGGTGATGGATTTTGATTTGTAAGGTGAATCAAAATTTTCATTGAATCTAAAACCAAACATTCTTCCAAGTCCGATTGCCATGTCTGAATAGGCAGAAAAATCGAAATAAATCTGAAAAGAATAAAAGCAGATTCCTATCCAAGCCACGGGTGCACTTAATGATAATTCTCCGGCACTGAAGCAAAGATCGGCAACTTCACCGACAGGATTGGCCAGTAGTATTTTTTTTGCGAATCCATAATTGAATCTTGTGAAACCATAAACAAATGTGCCGGCGGAATGGATTCGCTGTTTTAATTGATTTGCTATGTCACTGTATCTAACAATGGGTCCGGCAACGAGTTGAGGGAACATTGAAACGTAACAAGCGAAGGAAAGGAAATCTGTCGCCGGCTTCGCGTGCCTTCTATAAATGTCTATAGTGTATGACATTGACTGGAAAGTGTAAAAAGAGATGCCAATTGGTAAGATGATTTCCTTAAAGAAAGTTGGCAGGGCAATTTCACCTAAACCTAGTCCAAGTGCCAAGGCAGATACATTTTCTGAGAAGAAACCGCCATATTTAAAGAATCCAAGAATTGATAAATTTGAAATTATTGAAATGAAGAGACCTAATTTTCGATAATGTGTTTTTGAATTAGCATTATATATAATCTTTCCACATGTAAAATCGATGATCGTTGAAGTGATCATCAGCAATACGAACCATGGGTTCCACCATGCGTAGAAAAAGTAACTTCCCAATGTAAGTACCAAATGTCTTAGCCTATGCGGAGAAAAGTAATAGACTCCAAGGATTAGAGCCAAGAAATAAAAAATGAAGATGTGTGAACTAAAGACCAAGTCTTTTTACTCAGTTGTTATATGAAAAAGATATAACTTTGGTTGGTTTTTAAGAATAGTAAAATTATTCGGATATCGTTTTTGGGCCAGTCTTCCCAATCTTTTTAGGTTTTGTAATAAATGGACCTCTTAAATATAGAGGAATTGGCTGAATTAGACTTAACCTTTGGATTTCGCTCTCTGTTATATTATAGGCTAAATTTGCTAGTTTAACTGCACTAGGTTTTGTCTTAATGGCCTTTGAGTGAATCTCACTATCGAAAGTGTATAGAGGCTTTAGATTGATATCAATTTTATCATCAAGACTTTCATCTGATTTGACCATTTCTGGCGAAGAAACAAGCTCATGATCTTTAATATTAACTATAAAAGCTTCCCCTCTTCGGGCATCACCAACAAATGAATATGATCTAATGTCTTTTTGAGTTTCTGCTGCGCATATGGATGGTATACCAATAATCCTCACTTCTTTGGCCATAGATATACCAAGTCCAGCTGCTATACCAATTCGAACGCCTGTATAGGATCCAGGTCCCGTGCCGACCACTATGAGAGAAGGTTTTCTGTCACAAAGATTTAGAGCCTCTTCTAATGGATTAAATATTTGAGAGTTATGGGATCTTTCTGAAGTGAAAGACTTTTCGTATACTAATGAATTGTCTACTAATAGGGCGACTTTTCCCTCGTTCGTTGAGGTATCTATAGATAATATATTTTTCATGGCTTACGCACCTCTCTTATTGATCTAACGCCATCATCTAAAACTTGGAATTTGAGCCATTTCATATTTTCAGGCATTATTTCAGCAAATTTATCTGCCCATTCAACGATACATATACCATCGATTTCTAGATAATCTTCCCACCCAATTTCTATCAGCTCTATTATGCTTTCTAGTCTATATAAATCAAAATGATATAGGCATAAAGAGCTGCCGTTATATTCATGCAGCAATGAAAAAGTCGGACTCGTTACTTGGCTCTCGCACTGGATTCCGAGGGCAAACCCTTTAGTGAAATGTGTTTTCCCAGCTCCGAGGTCACCCATTAACCCTATAGCATCTCCAGACTGTGCTTGCGATCCGAGCTGCTTACCATACTCAATCATTTCGGATTCGGTCTTTATAAAGACTTCATTCATTAAGGGCTAAAAATGTTGCCACCCTCCTTCGAGTTTTGGGCTGTGGATATTTGAAGAGCGAAGAGCTCCTATTTGAGTGAGTTTGAGATTGCTAAAACAGTTCCCCCAATTTTTTTCAAGTGCATGGCTTTTTTGAGGAGAAATTGAAAAAAGCAATTCGTAATCTTCTCCATCTGAGAGAGCGGATTTGATATCTGAACCCCTAGATTTAGGAAGAGCATCGAGATTAATTTCATAACCACAATTGCTAGCTTTTGCTAGCTTTGGTAGGTCGCTAGCAAGGCCATCACTAAGATCCATCATAGCAGTGGGTTTGAATTTTTTTACTAACCAATTAGCCTCTTTTATTCTTGGAATAAATTTAAGGTGCTTACCTTTTAAAGAGCCTCCGAGTCTGCCCGTTACATAAAGTAGTTGCCCTGGTTTCCCCTTAGTTCGGAAACAGCATTGATTTTTTGGAACTGTGCCAGTCATCGATATTGAGATCGAGTTTGTTGAGTTTTTTCCGGCTCTTGTAGTTTCTCCGCCAACGATACTGATTTTAAATTTTGAGGCAGCTTTAGTAAGCCCTCGGTATATAGACTGAAGGTAGGATATTTTGGATTTTGGATTTAAAATGAGCGTCACCAAAGCATATTGGGGCGTGCCTCCCATCGCAGCAATATCGCTAATTGATCTCGCCATGGCCTTGTATCCCACGGCTTGAGGTGTATCAGTCGTCAAATAATGTATGCCCTCTACGATAGAGTCAGTTTTTAATAATGTGTATGAGTCCTTTGAATGGTTTTTAATGACGGCACAATCGTCTCCTGCTGCGGCAATAACATCTTTACCTGAAATAAGCTTCTTAGTGACTAGATCGATAAAAGAATCTTCACCTATATCAGATATCTTTGAGGCTTTCTTATATTGCATCGGGTAGCATTAATATGAAAAATGTGTTAACTCCGTTAAATATGGAATGCATTAATATGGGAACCCATATGGATTTACTTTTTTCATAAAATATTGTTAAGATAATTGCTAATAAAAATAAAGGAATAAGACCTTCGATATTAGTATGAATTACTGCGAAAAGAAGTGAAGTCATCGCGCATGAGAAGGCTGGATGAGTGAATCTTTTTAATACCGGATAGATGTATCCTCGAAAAATTATTTCTTCGACAAGTGGCGCAAAAACTATGGCTGAAATGACTATTGCTATTTTTAGCGAGAGGTCATCATTTGTTATTAGGGTTTGTACAATTTCTTGTAGGTCCTCTTTTTTTGGTTCTCCGGTTGATAGTAAAATATTTGAAAGGATTGACCCAATAAATACTGATGCGTAGACCGCAATCATTCCTAAAGCTCCCATTTTTATGACATAAGACAGGGATCGTTGTCGTAATCCGAAGACTTGACGGGGATTACGCCCTCTAGATATAGAGGCTAATGAAAAAATGACCGCGCCAACTATAAGAAAAATACCACTACTTAATAGGGTTTCATTAAGACTTAATTCTGTTTTTGCTTTAGAGCTTTCACTGGGGTCTAGATTGGTCGCGAAATAAAGGACGGCTACATTTGCGTAAAAGAAGAGAATAATTGTCACCACAATGATTAAATCAAATATATCAATTCTGATCGCTGGGCCGCTTTTAATGGAGAAATTATTAAAACCTATAACATTTTTTTTGGTTATTATTCGGTGAAGAAAAAAGGCAAACAATCCAACAATTATACCTACTAAACATAGTGTAGATATCTCAAAAATGATCTTTGCCTTTATCGGGTCCATGATTTTCCCTAAATCAATTTACAGTTTCAATTCTTTTTAAAAAGCACTCTTTTCAAGATCATCAAAACATTTTCCATATTGTTTAGGAAGGTCGCTAGCGGTTAACGATTGAATTGATTCTTTTCCATTAAAAATTGCAATTTCTGCAGCTCTTCCATTGATCCATGAGCCTAAGCATGCAGCATCAAAAATATTGATTCCACGACCCACTAATGCAGCGCATAATCCGGTCAATGTATCACCAACGCCTGCAGAAGACATTCCCGGATTTCCTGTTGAATTATATGCGCTAGGTTGCGTAGCACTATTAGAAGCAATGATGGTTCTTGCCCCTTTAAGAAGAACAGTAGAAGAGGTCTTTTTTGCGAATGACTCTGCTCTTTCGCGCCGGGTTCCATTGCCTTCAGGGTCTAGTCTTTTCATTTCTCCAGGATGTGGGGTTAGGAGCCTAGTACCAGGGGCATTTTGTAGCTCTAATGGATTATTTCTAGCAAGAAGGTTCAGAGCATCCGCGTCGATGATTAGAGGTCGAATATCAGAGACTAATAATTCAAGGACTTCATTGTCCCATTCTCCTTTTCCTAGGCCAGGACCTATGGCTATCACATCGAATGATATTTCGGTTACCTCTATATATGACTTCACAGGAACGACCATTATTTCTGGAGGAGCCATTGATGCAATTAATGGATACGTATCTTCCCTAGCTATTATAGTAACTAAACCGGCTCCACCCTTAAGGGCAGCAATTCCTGAGAGGACAGAGGCTCCAACCATTCCCATATTGCCTCCAATGATACCGATATGACCATTCATTCCTTTATGGGTATCATGGGCAGTTTTATTCATTATACCATCAAGGGTAAAAGGATTAACGAGAAAGGCTTCGTGGTCTCCCTGCCCTGGTAATGGATAAAGGTTTGGTAGATTTATTAGTGCCAATCTACCGACATGATTGATTGCATGATCACGCAAGAGTCCAGTTTTAGGATGGGCGATGGTGAGAGTGAAGTCAGCTTGCACTGCTTCTTCGTAAGCTTTTCCAGATACTCCATCTAATCCAGATGGAATATCGAGAGAGAACGTAACGGCGTTGAAATTGTCACGGAGGCTATTTATTTCCATTGCAGCTTCAAGATATCCTGTCCTAAGGCTTCCACTTGCACCAATGCCTAAAAGCCCATCAATAATGATGAGGGGAAGCTTTTGTCCTGAATCTTGTAATTTATTCGAGCTAGCCGGCTGCTTTTCAAATTCATGCAGTTTTTTGCTCGTTAATGATTTTAACTGATTGATAGTAGTTGCAAACTTTAATTCAGTCATCCAACCTCTTGCTTTCAAATGCCTAGCTGCTACTAGAGCGTCACCACCGTTGTGACCGTGACCTACAAAAACAACCAAAGTGCCTGGTTTTCGGAAGAACTGAGAAATGGCATTGGCAATTCCTAAACCAGCTTCATCCATGAGATCTTCTGGATTTACACCTCCTCCAATCAAGTGCCCTTCGGCTTCTATCATTTCTTGTGGATCCAGAATCATAATTTAATCCTCAATAAATGACCCAAAAAATGAGCATTTAAAGTTCTAGTTTGATTGACGAAACTTTATTATTCCCATGGCTACTGCCTCGGCCATCCTCTGTCTGTATTCAGGATCAAGGGCGCGGTAACGATCAGAGGAGTTCGTTAAAAAAGCACACTCCAAAAGCACTGCTGGGCGATTGTTTTTTGAAAGAACAAGAAAGTTTCCTTTTTTAACGCCGCGATTGTTGGCCCTAGTCTTGTAGAGCGCTGCAGATTGAATCATGTGAGCAAGCTTGAGACTATTTTTATTCTTAGTGTGGTAAAAGGTTTCAATTCCCGCGGCTTTCCTGCTTCTTGCATGGTTAAAATGAATGCTAACAAAAATTGCTCCTGACTCTGCATTGGCAATTCTTGCCCTTCTAGGAAGAGAAATGAAAGTGTCCCTAGATCTAGTTAATTTTGTGCTGATTCCTTGTGATTTTAGATAAATTTCGACGCGCCTGACAACATCTAGCGCAAGGTGTTTTTCATAGGTTAGGCCAAAAGTACCCCCAAAATCATGTCCGCCATGCCCAGCATCTAATATGACTTTAGTAAATGGAACTGCCTTCGCAGTGTTATTA
>CABXDI010000012.1 GCA_902510815.1 uncultured Verrucomicrobiota bacterium
CGTTGCAAAGTTTGGAGTAAAGCTTGGATTTATGTCAATTTTCATTAAGGCAGTTGTTGATGGACTTAAGGAGGTTGAGCAAATAAATGCCCGTATTGATGGCAATGATTTGATAACGAATCATTTCTACGATGTTGGTGTCGCAGTTGGTAGTGAAAGAGGATTAGTTGTTCCTGTTATCAGAGATTGTGATAAAAAGAATTTTGCGGAAATAGAAAAAGATATTGCAAAGTACGCTACTTTAGCCAATGAAGGTAAGTTAGGATTAGATGACCTTCAGGGAGGAGTGTTCACCATTTCTAATGGTGGAATATATGGTTCGATGCTCTCTACTCCCATCATCAATCCTCCTCAGTCTGCAATACTTGGGATGCATAACATTATCGAGCGGCCAGTAGCAATTGATGGAGAGGTTGTTATTCGCCCTATGATGTATTTGGCGCTTAGCTATGATCACCGAATCGTTGATGGTCGTGAGGCAGTGACATTCCTTAGGAGAGTCAAAGATTGCGTTGAAAACCCTGCCAGATTGCTCGTTGGAGCTTAGGAATTCAGCTAAAATATCTAGATTTTAATAGAATTAGTTTCTCAGTATTTCTTTACTGTACTCTATAAATATTAGTATTTCTGATGAAGCCTTGACCATTTTATTCATCTTTTTTTTTCCGAGCTTTGCTAAGGGGCAATTATGCTTTATTAGATAGGTAATTTAACATAATTAGTAATACAACCAATGCCAGTTAATGAACCTAGTCAGATTGGCGATTTCCTATTCGCTTTTCTTGGTATTCTTTTTGAGGGTGCCCCATATATACTTTTAGGTACTATTATTTCTGGTTTTATAGATGCGTACCTACCATCAAACATCATGGATCGATTTCTTCCAAAGAATCGATACTTTGCTATAATTATTTCAGGGCTTTTAGGTGCGATTTTTCCGGTGTGTGAATGTGCAATAGTTCCTGTAATAAGGCGATTAGTGCAGAAAGGGTTGCCTGTTTCCTGCGCCATTACTTACATGTTATCTGCCCCAATAGTTAATCCAATTGTTGCTATTAGTACCTACTCAGCTTTTGCGGGAGATGATGCTTTGTTCATGACGCTTTCTCGGATTGGTGTGGCTTACTGTGTTACGGTATTTTTTGGATTTGTGATTCATCAGTTTTCTGTTCGCAGTATTTTAAGGAATAAAATATTAGAGAAGATTGAAAAATCTCCAAGTCTCTCTAGTCAAAATCATAGTCAAGAGGCCAAGTTAACTAGTTCGACTCCTGACAAATTATTAATAGCTTTACGTAGTTCCTCTAGAGATTTCTTGGATGTGGGTATGTATTTCATTATTGGGGTTATGATTACTGCTTTGTATAGAACTCAAATTGATCAAAGTATTGTTGATCAATTTGGTGAGTCAGATTGGGTGGGAATACCTACAATGATGATTTTATCTTTTGTTTTATCATTGTGTAGCACTTCTGATGCATTCATTGCTTCTCAGATGCTGAGTTTTTCTGCTTCCGCTAAGCTTGCCTTTCTTACCTACGGTCCAATGATGGATGTGAAGCTTGTTTTTATGTATGGCTCAATCTTCAAGCCTAAATTTGTGATTATGATGGCTGTAAGTTTATTTATAGCTATCGCAATTATTTTTGGGCAATGGGGTAATATTCCTGTTCCAGGCACCTAAATTATTATGACTCAGCGCTTAATTTACTTACTTCAATCATTCGTTCTCTTAACATTTGGATCCATTTTCATTTGGTTTTATGTTCAAGGTAGGATTGGAAAATACTTAACGAGTGCTGGCACCTTTCAGATTCAGGCTCTCATAGCTGGAATGATTTTATGCATGATTGGTGCTTTCCTTGCGATTACATCGTCGCAGAAGTCATCTTGTTTACACGACCACGACCACGACTACGATCACGATCACGATCACGATCACGATCACGATCACGATCACGATCACGACCATGACCATGACCATGACCATGACCATGACCATACTCATGGTTCAACAAGCTTAGGAGGTAATGCTATTAACCTTCTAATTGTGATAGCTCCATTGTTATATGCAGCTATAAATACTCCTGACGCTTACAGTAAAAGTTGGGTGCAAAAAAATAGTTCTTATTGGAGTAAGGGTGTTATTGGTAAAACTCCAGAAGCGTTCAACCTTAAAAAAAATGATTCATCAAGTGTGGAGTCTACCCCCCCAGATGGAGCTGATAGTAAAAATACTGATTCTGTTGCAGAAGCAGCCGGTTGGGGGCCTTATACAATTGAGGATCTGAAGCTACAAGTAGACCAAAATGAGGATGGTGAATTTATTATGGATGTCATCAGTATTTTTTATACTGGGGGTGATGACGAAGTTCAGCAGGTGGTAAAAGGGCTGTCGGTAGAGACAATTGGCCAGGCTATGCCTGAGACAATGAGAAATGAAACTGGTAATAGAATCAGGGTATTTCGATTGATGATGAATTGTTGTATTGCAGATGCTAGGCCTATTTCAATACCGGTTGAATTTAGTGATTCCGTTCCAAGTTATAAGGAAATGGGATGGTACAAAATCCATGGGGTAATGGACTATGAGAATTGGGATGAATTTACAATACCTGTATTGAAGGCAACTAAGATGATTCCAACGGCGGAACCCGCTGATTCAGCATTTGGTCAGAGACAATAGGTTTTTCCCAAAGTCTTATTTAGAAAGGTTTCTCCAACTACCTACGATTGTTTCTCCTTTTATTTCTTTTATCCCCATCGCTCGGGCTCCAATCGTCGTTTCCACCTTTGGAAGAACGCTCTGAGCGTTTTGCTGATGCTTTTTCTCTGAGTGCATCATCGATGTGTTGTTCGCCTCTTTCAGCTAATGCTGCCTGACGGCTCATTTTCACTCTTCCCTTATCATCAATGCCAATGCACTTCGCATAGATCACATCACCTACGCTGACAATATCCTCTACTTGATCAACTCTGAAATCAGCGAGTTCTGAAATGTGAATCATGCCATCTTGGCCTGGTAGAACCTCCATGAATGCCCCAAAGTTTGTAGTTGAAACGACCTTGCCTTGATAAATTTTATCAAGCTCAATCTCAGCTGTGATATTATTTACCATCTCTAGCGCACGGTCTAAGCTCTCTTTCTTTATTGCATAGATTCTTACGGTGCCATCATCTTCGATGTTAATTTCAGCGCCAGTCTCTGCTTGAATACCTTTAATAATTTTACCTCCAGGTCCAATGACGTTACCAATCTTTTCAGGATTAATTTTGATAGATTCAATCCTAGGTGCATGGGGGCTTATCTCGGCTGGACCTTCAATTCCCTCAGCCATAACTGCGAGAACTTTTGTTCTAGCCTCTGTAGCTTGCTGGATAGCTTCATTTAAAATCGTGATTGGTAGTCCTGTAAGTTTCAGATCAAGTTGGAAACCTGTTACGCCTTGTGCAGTTCCACATAGTTTGAAATCCATATCACCAAAGAAGTCTTCAGAGCCAATGATATCCAAAAGGCGTTTGTAATCTTTGATGTTTCCAGAGTCATCCATTTCTGTGACTAGTCCGACTGATATTCCAGCTACAGGTCGTTTTAATGGCACTCCAGCATCCAATAAAGCCATCGTTCCGGCACAAACTGAAGCCATTGAAGTAGAGCCATTAGACTCCATCACCTCTGAAGTAACCCTGATTGCGTATGGAAAATCATCCTTATCGGGAAGTACTGGTTTTATTGAGCGTTCAGCGAGTGCCCCATGACCTATTTCTCTTCGATTTAGGCCTCCCATTCTACCGGTCTCACCAACGGAAAATGGTGGAAAATGATAATGCAGTAGAAAGCTTTTTTCCTCTTCTCCGCCAGTATAAGCATCTATGAATTGTGCTTCGTCTGCAGGAGCCAAGGTGCATAATCCTAAGGCTTGAGTTTCTCCACGTGCGAATAGAGCGGAACCGTGAGACCTGGGCATTAAATCTGCCTCAGCACTTAGTTCCCTTAATTCATCAATTTGTCTTCCATCTGCTCTAATTCCCTTTTCGAATATAGATTTTCTGAAAGCCTTCTTTTGCATGAAATCAAATGCTTGATCAATAGCAAATTCTGATGCGTCTTCATATTTTTCCAATATTGCGTTTGTGACTTCTTCGCGCAATTCATCAACGGCTTTTCCTCTTTCTACCTTGGAAGGCTTGTAGATTGCTCCCTCGATTCTATCGCCAGCCACAGAATAAGCTATGTCTAACATTTCATCCTTAACTTCGAGTAACGGTGCTTCTCTCTTCGTTTTTCCGACCCTTTCAGTTAATTCTTTCTGTATTTGAACTAGTTTAGTTACATGACCTTGAGCAAATTCCAAAGCTTGGCAGAATAAATCTTCAGGTAACTCTTCGGCAGCACCTTCGATCATAACGACTTCGGTTCCGTTTCCTGCATAAACGAGGTCTAGTGTAGAGTTTGCCATTTCTGTGTGAGTGGGATTAACTACAAATTTTTCTTCTATGTAACCAACTCTAACTGCTCCTATTGGTCCCGCGAAAGGAATGTCAGAAAGGCAAAGTGCACACGAAGCTCCTACCATACTCAAAACATCTGAATCATTTTCACCATCCGCGCTAAGTAATAAGGCAACGATTTGTGTGTCATAAAGATAACCCTTAGGAAAGAGTGGTCGCAGTGGGCGATCAGTCATCCGACAAGTTAGTATTTCTTTCTCAGTGGGTCTGCCTTCTCTTTTAAAATAACCGCCTGGAAAGCGGCCTGCGGCTGCAGCTTTTTCTTTATATTCAACAGATAGAGGGAACCAGTTTTGTCCCTCTCTCATTTTTGTTTGAGAAACAGCGGTAACCATTACTGTTGTTTCTCCACAGGTAATTGTACAAGCGCCATCAGCTAGACGACCCATTTTACCAGTTTCTATAATAATTTCTTTGCCGTCTAATGTTACGGCTATGTTTTCTGTGCTCATTTTTTTTCTAGCGGGCAGTAGATATACTGCGGGTTAATTAAATTGTTTGGAGATTCGATAAGATTAAACTTCTAGTTCGTGCATATAATACAGAGAATCCGTATTAAAACGTTTGAGACTGTAACTTTAATAATCAGAGTAAAATAATCTAAAAGACTAACGACGAAGGCTGAGTCCTTTGATTACTTTCTGATAACGCTCGACGTTTTTACTTTTTAGGTAGTCGAGAAGTTTACGTCTTCTTGCAACGAGTTTGAGTAGTCCCCGGCGAGTTGAAAAATCTTTCTTATGCTTACTAAGATGTTGAGTAAGGTGATTAATTCTCGAGGTGAGTTGCGCTACTTGAATATCAGCGCTTCCAGTGTCCTTTTCATGGAGCTGGAAATTTAAATTTTCTGTTACTGCTTCCGTCATTCTTTGTCCATCATTTGAATCGCCACCTTGGAGATTCTGTATTGTTGTTTGCCTTTCTTTGTGGCTTATAGTTTTTATTATTTAATTAGAGCGCACACAAAATCATAAGTTTGGGTAATTTCAAATCATTTCCTTAATAATAACTTTGGAACTGAAACTAAGCAAAAATCGTTTAATATACTGATTTTACGATTTTTAATTAAGACATATTAACTAAGTGCTTTGTGTTGTGCGAATACCTGATAAATTACCAATCATAGCTCTACCAAATACTTACCTTTTTCCAAGTACCAGTATTCCTTTGCACATTTTTGAGCATAAATATCGAGAAATGCTTTCTGATGTGATTGCTGGTGATCGTATGTTCTGCATAGGTGCAGTGCAAAGATCGGAGTCGTCTAATGATTATCTAGATAATATTTATCCCTACTCAACAGCGGGTTTACTTAGAGCATGTGTTGTAAATAAAAACGGCACTTCCAATTTAATGCTTGAAGGAATTAAAAGAGTAAAAATTACAGAATTAGAATACAAAAAACCCTACAAAATTGGCCACGTACAGGAAATAAATTCTAATACGAATGATGTGGATTGGGTTCGGTCTGCTGATAAAAAAATAAGGTCTATCTTGTTAGGGAATTCGTTTTTACATGAGAATATGAATCCAGAAATGGATATTAATCAACTCTTGGAGAGTATAGAGACGCCTGAAGAAATTGCTGATTTTGTGTCCCAGTACTTTATTTCAAATCAGTTAACGCTACAAAAATTATTATCTCTTGAAAGTATAGATGAAAGGTTGGAACTAATACTTAAATCTTTGTTAGATTAGATTTTGCTAAGATTTCATTAGTTCATCAAACTCTTCAATGATGTATCTGTCTGTCATGCCTGCAATATAGTCACAAACAGTTCGATGGAGTCCATCTTCACTAATTCTTTTGCTTGTTGTTTCACCAAGTAGAGAAGGGTTTTTTATAAAAAGCTCAAAAACTGAAGAAATAATTTCCCCTCCTTTTTTGTTGGGTTGAGCAACCTCTTTATGGTTATAAAGGTTTTCGTAAAGAAATCTTTTTAATTGTATGCTGCTTTGATTGATCTCTTTACTATTTCGTATAAGTCGAGCAGAGCTCCTTCGTACTTGATCACTTGAATCTAAAGCATGTTCCGATATGTGTTGAGTGCTAGCTTTTATTATATCTGCTACCTGAAAATCTAGGAGATTTCTGATGATGTAAGCCCTTCTTCTTTTGCCCTTTAAATTCTTATAATTAGTATCTACAAAATTTACACAGCGTTGCCACAAATCGAGTTCTATGAGTTGATCTTCATTAATTAGATTGAAATCTAACCCATCATCCAGGTCATGTGCATAATATGTAATTTCATCTGCGAGGTTAGCGATTTGTGCCTCTATGGATGGATTTTTGAAAGTCTCTTCAATCTTGTTTTTGAATGAAGGTCTATTAAATCCTTTAGAGTGTTTCATTATTCCTTCTAACACTTCGTAGGATAAGTTAAGTCCATCAAAATTAGGATATAAATTTTCAAGCAACTCTACAGTTCTAAGGCTTTGTTTGTTATGCTCAAAGCCTCCGTGATCGACCATTAGTTCGTTAAGTTTTTTTTCACCTGAGTGTCCAAAGGGTGGGTGTCCTAAGTCGTGCGCAAGAGCTATTGCCTCAGTGAGGTCTTGATTAACCCCAAGGGCAGTAGCAATGGTTCTACTAACCGAAGAGACTTCAATTGTATGCGTTAATCTTGTTCTCAAGTGATCACCTGTGCCATTCAAAAACACTTGAGTTTTATATTCTAGTCGTCTGAAGGCCTTAGAGTGAATTATTCTTGCACGGTCTCTTTGGTAGACCGTCCTAAAGGGGTGCGAGGGTTCTGAATGTTTTCTTCCTGCGCTCTCTGAGCTTAATTGCGCAAATGGGGAAAGGGCTTCTTCTTCGAATTTTTCTATTAGAGAACGGTTTCTAGGCTTCCAAGTCATTTTGATTCGATGTTTTTAAACCTTTCTTATTAGGGAGATCATCTTTCATTTTATTAACTATTTTTTCTAGTTCTTGTTTCCCTTCTTTAATGATTTCAGTTCTGCAAGCCAGCATGTCGTAGAGAGTGAATAGGATTATAAGTAAGACCAAAGCAACGGAGAAGATCCAGTAGATAAGAAATAATATTAGATTTTCTTCGAGATGCTTATCTATCACGAAGGTTCCTATAATCAAAAAAAATATTGTTAACAAGGTGAAGGATAATATGAATTTCCTTCTAGATTTTCTATTCCTTAATATGCCTAAGGAAATGAGAAGTAGTTCATCCTTCATCATTTATTATTAATGAAAATTTGACATTTTTATATCAATCTTCTTCTTAAATTATCCTCCGCGCCTTCCAATAATTCTTCCAACGTTTTTGGAGATATTACGTTGGCACCAAAAGAAGAGCATGTATCTAGCACAGCCTTATCTTTTGACGCAACGGTAATGCTTCGGCTTCTAGAATATTTTCCTGCAAGTCGTTCAATTATTTGGTCTGCTGTTATTCCACTTTTCGAATAGAAAATTTGAATTCCATTCTCTTCATTGATGCAGTCATTTTCATCCCCTCTACCATCAAAAACTATTATCACTCTTTCTTCGGTGACATCTTGATAGTTCGTCATTCTACGAATGAGGTTTAGCCTAGCCGACGATTTGTTTGCTCTATGAAGTTTATAGAGCGAATCCCATGAGTTCATTATGCTATGACCATCAATGATCAGGTATCTAAGAGATTCCAGATCGACTTGGTTCATTGCATGATAAGATATTTCTTATCTAAGACTTATTCTCCGGAGCTTTTTTTGTAGCTGCTTTTTTTGTAGCTGCTTTTTTAGTCGCGGTTTTTTTGGTGGCCGTTTTTTTAGTCGCGGTTTTTTTGGTGGCCGTTTTTTTAGTCGCAGTTTTTTTAGTTACTGCTTTCTTTGCTGCACTTTTATTGTTATTAGTTGATTTACTCAACTTTTTTGCGGCCAATAGTTTTTCACGTTTCCTCTTTAGGTAATTCTTACGTCTAGTGCGCTTCTCAACTTTGTTGTATTGTTTTCCCATTTTATTTTGTCCACAAATGCTCTAGAGCAAATTTAAATATATAGTTCTGTTTCTTTCAATAGCGAACGTAGCTAAAGGATCAAGCAGAAAAGGCTTTTAAGGCAATAATAAATTAATTAAAATCATTAATTAATTTATATGTTTGAGATGTTTTAACAGTTTTTTTGCATTCTCTTCCACAGAAGATAGAGATTTCAATGCATTTTTCTTCTTTATATTTAATTCGAAGGATAGATTGACATTATAGGTTTTTTACATAGGATATGAATATTCTCCAATCGGAGAAAGGTGAGTTTCACCAAAGCTTTCCGGCTTCACAGGGACCTCAATTAGGATTCAGGGCACTGTCAATGTTAGGTATTAATGGCTTTAAATTGATAGCTCACAATCTTTTACTCATTCAGAATAATCTGTTGAGATCGAAAAAAAATTTAAATATCTTTATAATTAATTATTCAGCTAGGCTGAACTTAAGAACTATGGCCGGACACAACAAGTGGTCCAAGGTAAAGCACATTAAAGGTGCTGCAGATGCTAAGCGAAGCAAACTTTTTAGCAAGTTGGCTAAGGAGATAACTGTAGCTGCACGTGATGGAGGAGGAGATGTCGAACTAAATGCTAGGCTGAGACAAGCTGTGAATAATGCAAAAAAATTGAGTCTTCCCGGAGATACCATTGAACGTGCGATAAAGAAAGGTACAGGTGAGATTGAAGGTGTTGCTTATGAGGAAGCTTGTTATGAGGGGTTTGGTGCAGGAGGTGTTGCTTTTATAGTTGAAGTTATAACAGATAATAAAAACCGTTCTTTTTCGGATTTGAGAACACTGTTTAATAAAAATAATGGCAATCTAGGCGGTCCAGGAAGTGTTTCACATATGTTTGAACGGAAGGGTGAGATCGTTCTTTCAGGTGATAATGAAGACGAGGAGAAAGTGATGGATTTAGCCATCAATGCGGGAGCCGATGATGTTGTTAATGAAGAAGAGTGTTTTTCTGTTCTTACTGCACATGACCAGTTGAATTCGGTTGCAGGTTCTCTATTAAAGGCTGGAGCAATGATTGATTCTCAAAAATTGATATTTACACCTAAGACCACTGCGCCAATTACGGACTCCTCTACGGCGAGACAAGTTTTGCGCCTTTTCTCTGTTCTTGATGATTACGATGATTCTCAGAGTGTTTATGGGAATTTTGACATCTCTGACCAATTAATGCAGTCAATAGAACTATAGAATTCATAAAATTTAATGATTTAAACAGCATGAGCGATAGTCAAAATCAAGATAAAGGAGAAGGTTCAGACTCCGCAAATAATTTTAAAAGGAAGAGGAATCGTAGAGATTCTAAATCAAGAGATAAAAGAGGCAAAAGAAGTAAGGAAAGCAATTTTAAAGATGAGCTTTCTGGCCCACCCGTTGAACAAGAAGGAATCCTTGAAATTTCTGGTAAAGGATTTGGTTTTTTGAGGGAGGTTAGCAAGGAATTTAGGCAGACCCCAGATGATGTTTTCGTTACTCCAGAAATCGTTAGAAATTTTGGTCTTCGGGACGGCTTATGGGTAAGAGCTGAGACGCAAATGGGGAGACGTGGACCTCAATTGACCAAGTTGTTGGATATTAATGGTAGAAATCCTGATGAATTCAAAACAATGCCGTGGTTTGAGGAGCTCAAGGCTGTTAACCCTGATAGAAGACTACAAATGGAGACAACGCAGGACCGGATGACGACTCGACTAATTGATCTTATCGCACCCATTGGTCGAGGCCAGAGAGGCTTAATTGTGGCTCCTCCAAGATCAGGCAAGACAACAATCTTACAGCATCTTGCTGAGGCCGTTCTCAAGAATCATGAGAACGTCAAGGTTATGGTTTTGTTGGTGGATGAAAGACCTGAGGAAGTCACCGAATTACGACGCGCTCTTCCTGAGGCTGAAATTTATGCTAGTTCAAACGATATGGAGGTAAAGATGCATTGCAGAATTGCCCAAATAGCAGTTGAAAGAGCCAAACGATTAGTTGAGTCAGGTGAAGATGTTTTCATGCTTATGGATTCTATTACTCGTCTTGCCCGTGCATTTAATAATGCCAATAATAAAGGAGGTCCGACAGGGACTGGGGGGCTTACCGTGCGTGCATTAGAAATGCCTCGTAAACTTTTTGCGGCAGCAAGAAATACTCGTGATGCCGGGTCTTTAACAATCATAGCTACTGCTCTTGTGGAGACGAACAGCGCAATGGATGATCGTATATTCGAGGAGTTAAAGGGAACAGGAAATATGGAACTTGTTCTTGATCGGGCTATTGCAGAGCAATACATATATCCAGCGGTAGATATCTTTCGTTCCGGTACTCGTCGTGAAGAGTTACTGCTACCCCCACATCAGTGGGAGAAGATTTCAATCATTAGAAGAGGACTTGCTGGCCACAGACCGATTGAAGCTATAGAGAGAATGCTTTCTATTATGGAAAAGTTCCCCAGCAATGCACAGATGCTTTTGGATATAAAGCCAATGTATTAAGCTTACCTCTTTGTTGTTCTCAGTCTGTAAAATGTAGTTTTGCTATCTTTTGATAGAGGTGAAGGATCTTGAATGCTTACTTTGAGTAAGCCATCTCCAAGTAGATGATTAGAAGTATTTGCGGATTCTAATTTAAGAACATTCCAATTATTTAAGTCTGTTGAGCTTTCAATCTCAATAGCAGCTTCATCCGATCCGATTACTGAAGTGTAACTGATTGAAGAATAGACCGTGTCTTCTATGAGGAGAGTTCCGATCTCTAATCCTCCTAGAACGGCGTATTCCATGAAGTCGTTAATACCATTAGAGTTCTCATCTCCATTTGCGTTTCCTGAAAATTTTATTGTATCATTATTTCCAGGGTTGCCTCCGGGATAAGCGCTAATGCGCCAATTCTTTGGATCTTGATGATTGGTTACACTTTTATGTGAAATTAAGACAAGGGAGTGGCCATCACCATCCGCATTTTCAGGCCAAGGAGCTTGATCTTTAAATTCAAAATCCACGACTGAAGTTCCGGCCCCATAACTTAATTTTATTCTTTCGCCGGAGTTTGAAATATTTTTGCTAAATGTTCCTATGACATAATCTGGAGTTTCTAATAACTGATAACGAAGTTTAAATGCCTCCTCATTTGCAACAATTAGGAGGCTTTCTCCTGGTTTAATTATTTTTATTTTTGAATCTGAAAAATTATATTCAATGCCTTTAGTGAACCTAAGATCCTCGATATTTACTTGTTCATTTCCATCATTGGTTATTTCTATCCATTCGAAATCGGAATCTCTAAGGTTTGGATATTTTTCAAGTTCAGATTCACTTGGCCCTACAGGGTTATACATTATTTCACTTATTCTAATATCAGAAAAAATTGATATATCTGGATCACTGACGGTGAATTCCAAAGGTGTTGACCAGTGGCTCCAGCGATTCGTGGTATCTTTGTGGCGAACTCTAGCTCTGTATGTTTTGCCGACTCTTACGGCTGTAGCAGGTGGTGTAATTTGTTTATCGAATCTATTAATCTCACCTGATTCCCATTCTGCTAACCATTCGAACTTGGGAGCAAGGATTGAAGCATCCGCACTTATAGACATATCAAAAACCAAATCACTGCTGCCTGCTGATTGATTGTGTAGTTCTACAGCAATTATATTCTCACCCGAAGAAAAAGCAGATGATTCTACTTCAAAAGTATCAAAGACTCCCTCTTTACCATTGGAGGGAGCATAAGTGTTGTAATTCACTATAGCGTCATCTCTAAAACCATCCCTAATGATTTCATTGCCATTAACATAGACAATAGCTGCATCATCTACATGGAGGTTGAATGTAAAATAACTAAATTCATTGGGATCCTGAATGTTAATGGAGCTTCTGAAATAATAGGTGGGATGTTTGTTCGCTGGTTGAGATCCAAAATCAAGAGTTGTTACAATGGGTGTATTAATGATACTACCAAATCCAGCAGGTGTGGCACCAGATAACCATTCCGAATCATTATAATCCACGTATCGCCATTCTGTTCCTAGATCTTTGCCGTTATCAAGGTAGCGCCATGAAGACCCTTGAGGTAGAAAATTGGTCTCTCCATTACTGATTTCAGCGATTCTCCATTGTATGGAACTAAAGCTATTTGAACCATTTGGGTCCGAGAAAGGGGAACTTTCAAATGTTAGTTCACCTTGGGGAAATTGATCTTTACCAGCATAATTTATAGAAGGTGTTCTTGGAATTGCAGAGTCAGCTGCTAGTGCTTCAAGGTAGGCATCTCGACCTGATCTTCCTGAGACACCGTTGTCTCTGGAAATGGAATCCATTGTTCCATCGTTTCCTCCGACCCAAGAACCTCCAATAAAAGCAAATTTTTTCATGTCAGTGATGACACTTTCGATTGACGGCGGGCTTTCATTGCCTCCAACCCCTCCAATCCAGCGATCTCTATCTGCATCCACGAGACCTGAGATTTTTGCTGCTAACGGATCTAATAAAATATTTATCTGCTCTTCAGTCCATATTAGATCTCGAATTTCTCGTACAGTATTCTTATAGGCGATATCAAATTCAGGTCTTGGAGGGTTTGTGGCATAAATGGCTTGTTTGCAGAAGCCTTCTCCACCATTCCAGTTTGGTCCCCAGCTTGTATCAGAGTCCCAAGGTAGCACCCATAGTCTGCCTAGATTGGATTCGAGTGATGGTTCAAAATAAAAGGCCCTGTTTTTTAAATGTTCACTTGTATTAGGTTGAACGTCGTAATGCCTAACGGCGTCCACTATTGCATGGTATCGGTTCCATGAATCGTAGTTAACATGCTTATTTAACCAGTCGTCTGATTTGTTGGGCTTGAGTTGGAATATGATATTTTTAAAATCAGAACCATCATCAACACCGTTTTTTGTAAGGTATCGCCTAACTGATACTCCATCTGTTCTTCCGCTAATAAGTTTATATAGATTACCTTTTTTCATTCCGTGTGAATCGAGGAAGCGCACATCATATTCTTCCATCGCAAGCAACATTCCGTAATAGTCTCCTTGATATTGACCGTTCG
The DNA here is from genome assembly GCA_902510815.1 of uncultured Verrucomicrobiota bacterium. Classification (GTDB taxonomy): domain Bacteria; phylum Verrucomicrobiota; class Verrucomicrobiia; order Verrucomicrobiales; family DEV007; genus EC70. The sequence continues at coordinate 13,543 of CABXDI010000012.1, forward strand.
CACCTGAAGGAGCCTCGTCCTCCCCGCGAATTACTCTCATGTGAAACCAATGAGTGTATGGAGCAGGTGTGCCTGTCATATTCCATAATAAATGGTTCGCCGCTTGCTCCATACCCCAAGTGTGATTTCCCCTTGAGCCTTTCATTTTATGAGAGGCTAAATATTTCCATTCCGTTTTGTATTGATCCCCATCGTTATCATTAAACTTTGGGTATTTTCCAAGATTAAATTTAAATTTAAAACTTCGTCTTCCGTTGCCTGAATATCTGGCGTTTCTTTGTCTTAGTCGGTACCCTACATTATCATAGACTTTTCCATCATACACAAAGGTACAATTCCAGTTGTATGCACTCCTAGCATCGTAATTGTCACGGCTTATTTGATCGCCACTATTGTAAGCAACGGCTTGATCAAAGTTATTCGAATCAGTGATGACATGATACACTGGAACTGAATTTATTAATTCAGATGAATAAGTATGTGGAGTTGGGAATGTTCTGCTCTTCTGAACCACATAATCAGGAACACCATCGTATACAAAATAGGCGAAATTTAAAGATCCATCATCTTTATATGGAATTCGCAGTTCATCAGATTCTTCGCTTTTTGAGATGATTCTATATCTGACAAGGGTTCTATTTTTTTGGGAGGGAATTTCTGCAGTATAAATTCCATCACCTGCCGTGATGTCGGAGTCTAATCCGTCATCCTTCATAATCAGAGATGTCCAGTTTTTAGGATTATGATATGCAGGATTAGGCTCTCTATCATCGTTGGGCTTTGATCTTAATTGGCTAGTTGTTTTTGCTAGATGAGAGGGAATATAAGCGCCAGGAGAGACTATTTGGTATTCTAGTTTGACTGAGGTTATCAATGCATCACTTGTTACTTTTGTGCTTATTACTGTCGCTTCACTTGATTTAGGTGATTTAGGAGAGTGTTCAACTTGCCTCATTATTGGAGGCGTTTTTGATGTTGATGTTGTGTTTATTATTCCTGGAGAAGGTCTGGGAGGCTCGTTTTCCCCTCTGCTAGGTCGAATGATTTCTAAATCTATTCCAAGGTCACTACTATTAAGGCTAGTGTTAAATACTTGTACTGCTATCTGGTTTTCACCTTCCTTAAGGTATGCCGATACACCCTCAACTAAGGATTCTCTCCAAACGCCCTCTTGGCCATTGCCACTGGCAGTGTTTGATACATTCTGTTCTCCTGCAGCTACATTATAACTTAAGCATTTCACACCGTTGATCCATAGGATCATTCCATCATCAACCGAGTAGCGAATTTGTAATTGTTGAGGTACCTCTCCGGGCGCAATACTAATTCTATTTCGTAAAAAAATAGAGGTGAAGTTATTTCGCATTCCGCTGATCTCAGTTGCTATATCTAATCCTCTTACGCTTCCATAACCAATAGGTAGAGAAGCCTCTGACCAGCTATCATCTTCTTGGAAATCACTTTTTCTCCATTTATCGATTGGGTTTGACGCTTCGGTTTCTCCAGGTCTCCATCGCCAGTTTTCATCACTCTCTTTAAGGAGTGTAAGCTCAGGAAGTTTTCCTGGGACAAGTGAACTTCTCCATGAGCCTCCCAAGTCATTATCTAATGCAGGATTTATGAGTTCCATCGATGCGCCTGTACCATTTGCTCCTACTGGCCAAGGAAATTTAGATCGATATTCAACGATATCGGCAATTGATCCGTTTTGACGTCTCAATTCCACTTTTTCTCCGTTACTTGAAAGGCTTCCTGAGAATGGCCCCAAAGCATTCGCACCAAGAGTGCTTTCAAGTCTTTCGGGGTTTTCGCTAACTACTAAAAAACCATTAGCAGCAATTATGGTGCCTTCGTTAAACTGATAGTTAATTCCATCCGAGAAGAACCAACCTGAGATATCTATAGGTTCATTGCCCGTGTTGTGTAATTCGATGAATTCATTAAGTGCATTGTTCGGTTCACTATTGTAATGAATCTCATTAATGACCACTTCGGCATTAGCTGTTCTGTGATATGCAAGCAGTAGAAAAATAAAGAGTATGAAATATTTCATGAATCGTGGGTTCTTTAAGAAAGTAATGGATAATTAAAGATAGAGAAAGCCTTAAACAAGATCCATTATTGATCCAAAGTTTGGATCAATGAGTCTTCGGTAAGTTCTTATGGCTAATCTATCAGTCATCTCCGATATAATATCACTAATAATCCTAGCCTTCTCTTGATCGCTTTGGGCGCTGGTTATTAGATTTTCACTATCTGAACCAAGAAGAAGAAGAGGTTTTGTTTTCTTTGTAATATAATTATCTGAAAGAATTTTGAATAGTTCTCCTAGTATTCGTGAGGCTTTATGATCAAGTTGCTGAAGCTGAGGAGATTTAAAAACTAAATCGAGTGCAATTTTTTTATAGAGTTTAGACTCTGCTGAAATTTCTTCATCTACTTGAATGTTATACCTGTATCTTGAGGTTTTGGATGACATAAAGTTTTGGTCAGATGCAATGAGCGTAGCTGCTGCTATAAAATCTCCGACCTTTCGCCCCATTAGAGGCTCTAGCCTTTTCCTTTTTATGGAACGACAAATCGTCTCTATGTGTTTTGCATCGTCCTTACTAATCTCATTATTTTCTGCCCAGCTTTCTAATTTTTCTAAATTAATAAATCCTGCATTGTTTCCATCAACGATATCATTGAGCGAGTATGCGGTATCATCTGCCCAATCCATTATCTGACATTCAACGGATTTAAAGCTGTTCCGTTTTTTTCCAGGAGAAAATTTGATAACATCATCAAGTCCATCAAAAACGAAATCGAGATGATCTGATTGGTAGTCGTATATAAAATGGTTTGGAGAATCAGGATTTTCAGAAAGAAGAGTTTTATATTTTAGAGTTGAATCCAAAAATGCTCGAGTTGGGTTCATTCCTGATTGTCCATAAATGGTTTCTGCGAGAAGTCTTAGGGTTTGGGCGTTCCCTTCAAAACCTCCCATCTTAAGCATCATCAGATGAAGCGCTCTTTCTCCTGCATGTCCAAAAGGTGGGTGGCCAAGATCATGAGAAAGGCATGATGCTTCAACAAGATCAGGATCTATAAAATGATCCTTATTAAGGTGTTCACTTGTAGATTTTATTCTATTGCAAATTGATCTTCCGATTTGTGCTACCTCTAATGAATGAGTAAGGCGTGTTCGATAAAAATCATATTCACCGGATAAGAAAACTTGTGTTTTGCTCTGTAGTTTTCGAAATGCTGAAGTGTAAATTATTCTGTCTCGGTCAATTTGAAATGGTGTTCTATAGTCATCTGGCCGTGGATCACCGTTTTCATACCTTGGAGTGATATCAAATTGATTATAGAATTGGTTCATAAACAGTTTCGTTAAAATCAAAACTGAAGGAAATTATTTAGTAATTTCTTGCCTTCTCCAGTCAGTATTGATTCTGGATGAAACTGAACCCCATACACTGGATACTCCTTGTGTTGTACGCCCATGATTTCATTTTCGTCGGTGACAGCCGTAGCTGTTATTTTTAGGCTGTCAGGAAAATCGTTCTTATTTATTAGTAGTGAATGATAACGGGTCGCTTCAAATGGATTAGGCATATCTTTAAATACCCCTCTACTGTTATGCTCTACCATTGAAGTTTTTCCGTGCATTAGATTATTTGCGCGAATTATTTCTCCTCCATAGACTTGACCTATACATTGATGCCCTAAACAGACCCCAAGAGTTGGTATCTCTTTACCAAATTCCCTTATAACATCACAACTAATACCGGCTTCTTTTGGGGTACAAGGACCTGGAGAGATGCAAATCTTAGATGGGCTAAGTTCTCTAATTTCATTAATGGTGATTTCATCATTCCTTCGTATTTCCATTGATGCACCGAGTTCCCCAAAGTATTGAACCAAATTATAAGTGAAGGAATCGTAGTTATCGATAACAAGTAGCATTTTAGTACTGTGGGTTTAGCTTTCTAAGATGAAAGCCATGTACATTTTGACATGAGGTTTAATTTAATCAATTATTGATCTTTTGGTTATTTGATTGTCTCTGACGATCTGACTTTATTAAAGTATAATTTGTGAGATACTTTTAGAACTCAAATACTACCCTAATATTATGGCTAGACCAGTAGGTGAAGAAGAAGACAATGTACCCAAAGCTATTAGTCGTCCCGAAGGTGGATGGTTTGCAAGAATTTGGGATGAACGCAACGGGGGGGCGAAGAGAATGATAAAGCTTGGAAGATCTGAAGCTTTCACTATCTGGATATCTAAAGATTATTCATCAATTAATGGGGTCAGTAATATTTCCTCTGTATTCGAAGCATTAAGAGAAAAGGAATTAATTTCTTTGCCTTCATCTCAAGCATTTACTGTATGGTCTAAAGCTTTACCAAAGAGTGATGGTTCAATTGAATCCATTCCGTCTATTCCGGAAGAAGCTTTTGATGCCAATTCAGACAATATGAATCATTTTTCTAATTATGAGCATCGACCTTTTACTGTATGGACTACGGAAGAGGCTCTGATGAAATCTAGGGTTTCTGAAATTCATCTTATTGCAGATGGAGATGATGATTCGTCTGAAGCTATAGAGGATGTTGTGACAGGAGATTCAGCTCAGGGAAATTCTGAACATATAGAGGAAGTTGAAAAATCACATAAGGGTCGATCTATTTTCTTTCCTGTAGCTTGCTCTTTGATTTTATTGACTTGTATAATTTGGATGTTTTTTAAGGCCTCTCAATTAGACAGTCTTAGTACAAAAAATAATGAGCTAAAAGGGGAGGTGGATAAATACAAAAATGATATTTCTGAGAAGAATCTGGAGATGGAAAATATTAACCAAAAAGCGCTTAGGCTTGAGCGTAATCTAAGAGATAATCAGTTAAAATTTCAGAGGTCTACGGCAAATGCTAAAGAGGTTAATAGACTTGAAATGAAAAAAGCGAACGAAGTCCTTCAAGGTAAACTTGAGGAGATAAAGACTTTAACGGGACAAGTTCAAACTGATCAAAAGAACTATGAGAATAAAGAGAAGATTTTTTTGAGGCAAATAACTGATTTCAAAGCTCAGATATCTAATTTGAAATCTACCAATTTGGAAAAAATGAATGCGCTTAAAAAGGTTCAGATCGTGTTGCAAGAAAGCAACCAAAAAAATGAAGCCTTGAACACAGCCTTGAACAAAGAGGTCTCTGCCTTGAGAAGTGACCTTAGTGATTCTGCAGAATTATTAAAGCAATCTAGAGTTGAATATGAAAAACGAATCACCCAAGAAAAGACTGAATGGAATAAATTAAAGGCTTCTCTAGAAAAGGAGTTAACTGAAAAAAAGAAAGTACAGGAAGATTTAGAAATAACAAAGGATCGACTTGATAAGGCCGAAGCGGAAATTAATGAATTAAATAAAAAAATTAAAGAGCTTGAGGAGGCTCAATCTTCCTCTCAGTGAATTTTTACTCCTTAGTTAGGATAATCTCTTGAATGTCCATAACAGCAACCCCCTTTTTATTTATCGGTCGAACTTCTAGTTTTTTAAGGCCTGCCTCTTCTATTTGAAGAGTTCCGAGCGTTAGGTTTTTCCAGTTTTGAAAACCTCCAGTGTCTTCAACTTCAAACGATAATTTCTGATCACCTAGAATGATAGAAGCCGTGCTACCACCATGGCCTTTCCCGCACCCTTGGCGAACTGTGACTTTGTATTTGCCGGGCTGATTAACAGTAAAATCCCATGATGCCCAATCCGAAGGATTAGACCAATATCCAAGACATCGTTTTTTTGAGGCAGGCTCATACCTCAAAGTAACACCGTTTACTTTAGAGTCCATTGAGTGAAGTAATATATTACTACCCGACTGAATGATTTCTTTTCCTTCAGAAGTCGGAACAAGTACGAGAGATTTAAAATTCATAACGGCTCCCCCTTGTTTATCTATAGCATTGATTGATACCTGATATTTGCCGCTTTTAGGTAAGTAGATTTTTCCTAGTTTAACGGTATCGTAATGGTACCAACTATCAGTATGATTGATATTGGATACAATCGACTTGCTTCCAATTTGTATTTTTATTTTGGATTCCTTGGCGGCTAATGAATAAGTGAGTTCAAGGTCATACATCCCCCAGCGACTGGCATTATAATTCCAGAATAAAGAATCCTCCTCATTGCTCCAAAAGCCTATTCTGTAATTTCCAGGATCTTTTTCCAGTTTAGCTGTTTCTCCTTTGATCTTAGCGTCGAGTGAAGAAAAAATGATCCGCCCATCACTGAGCTGCTTAGAATTTTCTGCAGTTTCAACTTCGATTAAATGTTTTTTACTTCTATCTAATTCAATCGCTATACGGTTTAATTTTTGATCATGCTCAAATCTTGATATTTTTTTATCAATAACAACCTTGATAATATTGGGTGAGCTTGAGGGTAGAAGTAGTCTTTCGACTGATTTACTAGCAGGAATTTCTGCGAGATAGGTATTAGGTTTGCCGGATACGGCCGAAAATTGAGACCAAACACCTAAGTGTACTGCTTTTTCAGCTGGCGATTGTAATATTAGTATTGAAAATAAAAAAATTGTGAGAATTCTGCTCATATTGTCATATTAAACAAAGTTTCCTTGAAGGTAAACCTCCCTTTACCTAAGTTTCTAATCGTTATAATATCTAAGCAAAATCACTCAATTTATGACTAAAAAAATTCTAACTCTATTTTCTCTTCTAGGCATTATTCAAGTTTGTGCACTCGATGCCAAAGATCTATTTAATGGTAAAGACCTTTCAGGTTGGAGCGGCAATCCAGATTTCTGGAAAGTTGAAAACGGTGTCATTGTCGGAGAGACAACAAGCCAAAAGAAGACTTCAGGCAATACTTTCTTGATTTGGGAAGGAGGTAACATCGGGGATTTTGAATTAAGTTTAAAGGCAAGGGTAATAGGAAACAATAACTCAGGCATTCAATACCGCTCTAAAGTTCTGAATGCAAAAACATGGTCAGTGGGAGGTTACCAAATGGACATGCATCCGGCTCCAAATTATCTTGGAATGATGTATGAGGAGCGAGGGCGAGGTATTATTGCTCAGCGAGGACAGAGTGTAGTTATAGATACAAAAGGAAAAAGAACATCCAAAGGTAATCCAGAAAAAGAAAAAAGTGATGACCTCTCTAAATGGAATGAATTTAAGATTTCGGCTATCGGTAATAAGCTCACTCATATGGTGAATGGTAAAGTTACTGTCAGTCTTGAAGATAATGAAACTGGTAAAAAATCTAATACAGGAGTGATTGCTTTACAGCTTCATGCTGGCGGTCCCATGAAGCTTGAAGTCAAAGATATCTCTCTAGTAAGTAAAGATAAGAAAACATCAAAAAAGTTTAATACCCAAATTTCTGATAATGTTAAATTGATTAATGCAGTTAATCCAAATGTACTGCCTTCAGTAAAGTGGATTTGGAATGATGAGTCCGCAGGAACAGAAACTATTTTTGCCAGGCGTCAGTGGACATTAAGTTCTCCTCTTAAATCCTCTAAGTTAAGTATTACCTGTGACAATGGATTCACAGCTTTCGTTAATGGTCAAAAAGTTGGTTCTGGTAATCAGTGGGACACTCATTACGAATTTGATATTAAAAAATATCTTCATAATGGAGACAATGTTCTTGCTGTTGAAGCTCACAATGAGGGTGCAGTCGCTGGTTTGGCAGCTAAGGTTAAGTTAGTCTCTGCTAACGGCTCCACTAGGCAGATCGTAAGTGATAATGAGTGGATTGTTGCAAATAAGAAGGCTAGTGGTTGGATGGCGCCAAGTGTGGACACTACTGGTTGGAAAAATGCTGTAGTTACCGGAAAAATGGGTGATTCACCTTGGGGAGATGTTTTTTCCAAGAAGCCTGGTTTTGCCGTTGCTGTAGCGGCTAAAGGATCTGCAAAAGTTCATCCTAAAGGTTTTGAAGTAGAAAAGATTTATAATGTCCCTAAAGGACAACAAGGATCTTGGGTTTCAATGGCAGTTGATTCAAAGGGCAGGCTATATTGTGGAGACCAGGGAGGTCAGGGCATCTTTAGAATTACTTTAAGTTCGGAAGAGCCAGTCATTGAAAAAGTCCCTGTCCCAGTTTCTGGAGCCCAAGGATTATTATGGGCATTTGATTCTTTGTATGCTTGTACCAACGGAGGAAAGCCTGGTTCGGGTTTGTATCGAATTACTGATTCTGATGGAGATGACGTTTTGGATAAAGTTCAAGATATGAGAAAGTTTAAAGGAGGAGGTGAGCATGGGCCGCATGCGGTTTCGTTGTCGCCAGATGGAAAACATTTGTATATTATTGGTGGAAACCATACTGCTGTTCCAGAGCCAGAATCTTCCGCATTAAAAATGAACTATGCTGAAGATCAATTGCTGCCTCGGATGCCTGATGCAAGAGGTCATGCTAGAAATATTAGAGCTCCAGGAGGTTGGATAGCTCGTACTGATCCTGATGGAAAATCTTTTCACTTATATTCTGCGGGTTTTCGTAATCAGTATGATATTGCATTCAATAAAGATGGAGAAATGTTCACTTATGATTCTGATATGGAATGGGATAGTGGAACGCCTTGGTATCGTCCAACTAGAATCTATCATGTAACTAGTGGATCAGAGTTTGGATGGCGAACAGGAACTGGTAAATTTCCTGAATGGTATCCGGATGTCTTGCCACCAACTTTAGATATTGGTCCGGGTTGCCCTACGGGTGTTATGTCAGGTTTAGGATCTAAATTTCCTGCCAAATATCAGGATGCGATCTATGCGTTTGATTGGACTTATGGAACTATTTACGCAATTCATATGACCCAAGACGGAGCATCTTACAGTGCCGAAAAAGAGGAGTTTGTTACAGGCGTTCCTCTTAATGTTACAGACGGTGTGATAGGTAAAGATGGTAATATGTATTTTGCTGTAGGAGGCAGAGGAACTCAATCTGCCCTGTATCGTGTTAAGTATTCAGGAAGTGATTCAACTGCAGCCATTAAAAGTAAAGTTTCTTCTGAAAGCAAATTAAGAGAAACTAGAAGATCTATGGCAGCTTTTCATGGTAAGGCTGTTCCAGGATCAATTGATAAGATTTGGCCTAATCTAGGTCATCAGGACCGTTTCATTAGATATTCTGCTCGGGTTGCATTAGAGCATCAACCTGTCGTTGAGTGGCAGGAAAAAGCCCTTGAAGAAGAAGATCCGCAAACACTGCTTTCAGCGCTTCTTGCGTTAGCTCGTCAAGGAGATGTAGCGTTACAGGGTGATATTCTAAATGCTCTTTCAATGCTTCAAGTTTCAGAAATGTCTGAGGCCCAAAAGCTAGATGCCCTCAGAGTCATGGGGCTAACCTTTATTCGTATGGGTGGGCCTGACGAGGAGACTGCTCGAGAAATTGCTGAAGCGATCTCTCCACTCTATCCCGCAGCAACTGATGCTATGAATAGAGAGTTGGTAGCAATGTTGGTCTACTTGAAAGCTGAAGATGTTCTAGCTAAGACTATTCCATTGATGAGTCAGGAAGCCGCTGGGCTCGAGGAGATTGAGTTTGATGATGGTTTATTAAGCAGATCAGGACAGTACGGTAAATCATTTCAAAATCAAAAAGCAAGCAATCCACAAAGGCAGCAGATATGGTATGCATATGCACTAAAAAATGTTGAGAATGGATGGAGCGAGGGGCTTAGAAATCAATTCTTTAGCTGGTTTGCTAAGTCTAGAAACTTTAAAGGAGGGGCGAGCTTTGGAGGTTTTATTGATAACTTTAGGAAAGAATCCCTCAGTAAAATTAAAGATGCAAACACTCGGGCTGAGATGGACTCACTTAGTAAAAAACAGATAACACTTGTTCCAGAAGGATTTGAAAATGCTAGGATACTTAAAGTGGGAGCAAAGCCAGGAATGAAATTTGATATTGAGTCGTTAGAAGTAAAATCAGGTGAGATGGTAGGTGTTGAATTTACAAATAATGATCCTACTGGTCTGATGCACAATCTTGCAGTCTGTGCTCCTGGAAGCAGGCAAAAAGTCATCGCTTCTGCGTTGACCATTGGCCCGAAGGCTATTGAACAAAACTTCGTTCCCGATATCCCCGAAGTAATTGCTTCAACTCCTCAAGTTGCCCCTGGAAGAAAATACACATTGTACATGAAGGTTCCGGCTAAAGCTGGTGATTATGTTTATGTGTGTACGTATCCAGGTCATGGCCAAGTTATGTTTGGCACCTTAAAGGTCAAAGAATGATGGAATAGTCGAACAATGCGCCATTTGTGTTTTATACTTTTAGCTGTCAGTTCTGTGACAGCAGAAGAAACTCATTGGGCCTATAAAGTACCAAAGATTCAGAAATCGCCTATTGTTCAAAATTCAGAATGGATTATTGATCCTATTGATTCCTTCATTTTATCTAAGATGGAGGAGGAAGGGCTTACTCCTAGCATTGACCAGTCCTCAGACAGATTAATAAGAAGAGTTTACCTTGATCTCATAGGAATTCCTCCTCCTATAGATCAGGTCGATTCATTTTTACTAGATCCGTCCAAAGAGCATTATTCTGAGATTGTTGATAAACTTCTAAGTTCTAAACATTTTGGTGAAAAATGGGCAATTAGTTGGCTGGATCTAGCACGATACGCTGATTCGGATGGTTATCAGAGGGACGGATTTCGGAATGTTTGGCCTTACAGAGATTGGGTGATTCGTTCGCTTAATTCCGATATGCCATATGATCAATTTACTATTGATCAATTAGCTGGGGATTTGCTCGCTGATGCTTCTGAAAGTCAGAAGATTGCCACGGGGTTTAATCGTGGCCCAACCTTGAATCTTGAAGCAGGTACTGATCCTGAGGAGGATCGTGTTAAACAGGTCGTCGATCGAGTTAATACGACGGCTACGGTATGGTTAGGAACTTCATTAGAGTGTGCTCAGTGTCATGACCACAAGCATGATCCATTTTCTATAAAAGATTATTACTCCATGTTTGCTTTTTTTAATAATACACCAATTGAAGGAAAGAGAAGGCCCAATGGTAATGACGCCTCCATGGATTATTCAGGAACAGATATTAAGGTAACTTTATCTGAGGAAGAGTTAATGAAAAGAAAAAGTGCCACAGAAGCAGTTTCGGTAGATGAACAAAAGTACGTTTCCACAGTCAAAGAGCTTTGCGATAACATTTCTGATAAACAGCTTAATGATTTAAATAAAAAACATCCCAAGGAAGTTAAATTAGTAAGAAAATCTGATATTTCTTACAAAGATGCTTTAGCCATTGATAAAGTGTTTTTAAAGAAAAGTAAATCGGCAGACATTCTTTCAGGGCTGAAGGCTAATATTACTAAAAATAAAAATCTTGCGAAGGGGGGTAAATTTCAAATTGGCTATACCTCGAGGGTTATGAAAGAAAGGGAGAAAGAACGTGAAACTCGAGTGCTGCTAAGAGGAGATTTTACTAATCCCGGAGAAATGGTTATTGCTGACACCCCTTCCAGATTATTTGAATTTCCAAAACATTTTCAAAGGAATAGGCTTGGTTTAGCTAAATGGATAGTTTCTGAAGAAAACCCCCTGACAGCAAGAGTTGCGGTAAACAGGATTTGGGCTGAACTTTTTGGGAGGGGGATAGTAACCTCAATTGAGGACTTTGGTTTTAATGGAACCAAACCTACACATCCAAAACTTCTGGATTGGTTGGCTGTTACTTTTCAGTCTGTTGATGACTGGTCGATGAAAAAAATTATTAGAAGGATTGTTCTCTCTTCTACTTACAGACAGTCTTCTAAAGTTACCATTAACAATTTGGAAAAAGACCCTTTCAATGAATTTTATTCAAGGGGTCCTCGAAATCGCTTGCCGGCTGAATTAATTAGAGACAATGCGCTTACTATTTCAGGTCTTATTTCAAAGAAAATGTTTGGTAGGCCAGTGCGCCCTAGGCAACCCAATAACTTTTGGCGTGTGATAGGAGAAGTTGATAACAACTACTATACTTCAGATGGTGAGGACCTATACCGTAGGGGCGTGTATACGATATGGCGCCGTTCGGCGCATTATCCAAGCTTTGCCAATTTTGATGCTCCGACAAGGGGGGCTTGTAGTGTTAAGAGAGAATCAAGTAACACTCCTTTGCAGGCTTTGACTCTTTTAAATGATCCTGTTTTTGTGGAGATGGCTAAAGCTTTTTCAAAGAGGATTATTAAAGAGACTCACGAAATGAATACGACGCAGCAATTAAATTATGCTTTTAGGTTGGCTCTTTCAAGGTCTCCGAAAGATTCTGAAATGAAAGCATTAAAGAAAATATTTTTCATTTCTCTCGATACAGATGGTTCCTCTGAGAACGCATGGTTTGAAATTGCGACAACTATTCTAAACCTTCATGAAACAATTACCAAGTAGTCCTACGGACCTTTAAATGGATATAGATCAATTAGAACGCCTGACATCTAGAAGAGCTTTTTTGCGAGACTCAACGAATCTTGGTGTGGGTTCATTAGCGTTTAACACGCTTCTTGCTTCAGAGGGTAGGAATAATGGTTCGGAGCTGAATTCTTCTGGTTTATCTCATTTTGCTCCAACTGCAAAGTCTGTGATTTTTTTACATATGGTTGGGGCTCCTTCGCAATTAGATCTTTTTGACCCTAAGCCTAAACTTGAGGAGTACCACGGAAAACCCGCTCCCGATGAATTCATTGATGGTAAAAGATTCGCTTTTCTTAGAGGTCACCCAAAGATGATGGCATCTCCATTTAAGTTTAGTAAACTCAATGAAGGACAAGAGATTTCCGAGGTTCTTCCTCATATTAAATCTGTAAGTGGTGAGATAGCCATCATACGTTCTATGAAAACAGATGACTTTAATCATGGTCCTGCGCAGATGTTTTTTCATTCAGGGCTAAATAGGATAGGTCGTCCAAGTCTGGGGTCATGGGTTACATATGGTTTGGGATCTGAATCCAGCGATTTGCCTGCATATGTTGTCATGGTTTCGGGTAATGTTCCCGGAGCAGGTGCAAGTCTTTGGAATAATGGGTTTCTCCCTAGTGTTCACCAAGGTGTTGAATTTAGGAGTAGTGGAGATCCTGTTCTTTTCTTATCTAACCCTAAGGGAGTTGATGCCACAAAAAGAAAAAGAGTCATTGATGCTATTAATGAATTAAATAGTATTGAATATGAGAGTACTGGTGACCCTGAAATTCGAACTAGGATTGAGCAGTATGAACTTGCTTTTAAGATGCAGTCCTCAGTTCCTGAGTTGACGAACATTGCTTCTGAGCCTCAGCCTATTAAAGATATGTATGGGAATGGAAAATTTGCAAATCACTGTATACAAGCAAGGAGACTTGTTGAAAAAGGTGTAAGATTTGTTGAATTATTTAATTCAAGTTGGGATCATCATGGAGGCATTGAATCAGGAATTAAGAATAAGGCCAAAGAAATTGATCAACCAATAGCTGCTCTCATTAAAGATTTAAAAATGAGGGGCCTCCTTGATGAAACGCTGATTGTTTGGGGTGCTGAATTTGGTCGTACTCCTATGTTTCAGGGTTCCAAAATAAATAATGCGGGACGTGATCATCACAAAGAGGCCTACACAATTTGGATGGCCGGAGGAGGAATTAAGGGAGGTATATCATATGGAAGTACAGATGATTTTGGTTATTACATAAAAGAAAACCCTGTCATCGTGCGAGATATGCATGCCACTATATTGAACGCGCTTGGAATGGATCATGAAAATTTAACATATCGATTTCAAGGTCTTGATCAGAGGCTCACCGGAACTGAGCCTGCGAAGGTTCACCATCAACTATTTGGTTAAAAGAAATATAATCTTAAAGAAAAATGATTATCACTTCTCTAGAAACCTTCATTCTTCATGTCCCTGTAACAAGGAATAGAATTGCTGATAGTACCCACTCGATCACTCATTGGGGTATGCCAGGTGTGAAAATATTTACAGATTCTGGGCATGTCGGATATGGTTTTACGGGGACGCATGCTCATCTTGCGAGTGATAGGTTGATCACTGATTGTATTTCACGTTGTTATGCAGAGTTACTGATTGGAGAGGAACTCACTAGTATTCGTGAAATTTGGAAAAAGATTGCTTATAACCCTCCACTTCAATGGGTCGGTCGAGCTGGGATAACGACAATGGCATTAGCTGCTGTCGACATAGCTTTATGGGATTTAGTAAGTAAATATCAAGCTGAACCACTTTGGCAAACTCTTGGAGGAGGACATGGCAAAAAAGTAGAAGCCTATAATACGGATGGAGGTTGGCTTAATTTTAGTCAAGATATGCTTGTTGATGATGTCAAACGGCTAACACAAGAAGAGGGTTATAAAAGCATCAAGATGAAGGTAGGAAAACCTGACAGAGCTGAAGACATAAGAAGAATAGAAGCGGTAAGAAATGCTCTTGGCGAAGACATTAGCATTATGACTGATGCGAATGGTCGATGGAGGATTCCAGATGACCTAGAAACTTTATCTCTTTTAAAAGATTATGATATTAAATGGATTGAAGAGCCGCTCTGGCATGACGATGTGTCTGGACATCGAGATCTAGCAAATCAAATAGAGACACCAATAGCATTAGGTGAAATGCTGTATTCACTCGCCCATTTTAACGAATTTATTTCTTTAGGTGGGGTTAGGTATGTTCAACCAGATGCAACTCGTCTTGGTGGTATTACTGAGGCGCTTGATGTTTGTGATGTTGCTCAAAAAATGGGATTGCCGGTTACGCCTCATGCTGGAGATATGGCTCAAACACAAATTCACATGAGCATAGCGCACCCAAGCATTGAGCTTTTAGAATTCATTCCTTGGATTACACATTGCTTTGAGGAGCCTTTGAATATTAATTCAGGATTCTTTAAATTTCCTGAAATGCCCGGTGCCGGCACCACGATAAAAGATGAATACATGGAAAAGCATGGCAAGAAAGTTTAGAAAATATTAAAAAATTAAATAATAAATTATGGATAATCCCTACAGCATGAAAGGTCAGACCGTTCTTATTACCGGAGGAGGAACCGGAATAGGGCTTGGTATCGCTAAGTGTATGCTCCAAGCCGGTGCTGATAAATTGATATTAGTTGGTCGACGAGAAGATGTATTAAAAGAAGCTGCTGAAAGTCTTGGTGAAAAAGCTAGTTATCTTAGCCAAGATATATCTAAGATTGATGAGATTCCATCATTTGCGAAGCACGTAATTTCAAAGCACGGTCAGCCAACATGTCTTGTGCACAATGCTGGGATTAATTGCAAGAAGCCGTTTCTCGAATTAAAAGATTCAGAATTTATGAATGTTTTTGATGTTCATATACGGGGAGCTCTAGAAATCACGAAGGAATTTGCTCCTTCAATGATAGAAAAATCTAATGGTTCTGTGCTGTGGATTTCATCCATGGCCACTGTTATGGGTCTTCCTTTAGTCACCTCTTATTCGATGGCTAAATCTGCGATGCATGGAGCAGTCTACAACTTATCGGCGGAATTCGCCCCCCATGGCGTAAGGGTAAATGCGATACTCCCAGGTTGGATTGAATCTGCGATGGCTTTAAATTCATTTAAGGGAGATGAACCTCGTCGCCAAAAGGTTCTAGGAAGAACGTTAATGGGTAGGATGGGGAAACCTGAAGAGGTTGGGCATGCTGCTGTCTTTTTATGTTCACCCGCATCTAGTTTTGTAACTGGATCATTGCTGACAGTAGATGGAGGCGCTTCTATAGGTTTTTGAAATAAATTGTCTATATTCTAACGATTAAAAGCTGCAATAATTTCAGCTTTTTGGTAAGATTTTTTTAGGAAAAGGAGTTATAATATAAGTATTATCTCTTGGTAATCTTTATTTAATCTTTTACAGGCATAATAAATTAATGTTCACCTCATCTGAAATTTCAAATCCTAGAACTCGCCGAGCTTTTATGGCTGGAGCTGCTAAAGCGTATCTGGGTGTTAATTTTTTATCTGGAGATTTAATGGCAGCTGGTGGTGATGACAGGAAGATTCCTCTTCGAAAGAATCCTGCAAAAAAGGTTATTTATCTATACATGTCTGGAGGCATGTCTCATCTCGATACTCTTGATCCTAAGTCAGACGCGCCTTCAGAAATTCGAGGAAATTTATCTTCGATTAAAACAAGCGCTTCTGGTGTTCGAGTCAGTGAGTATTTGCCTAAAATGGCAAAGCACATGGACAAAGTTGCTGTTGTGAACTCTTTGCACTCAAAGCAAGGAGCTCATGAGCAGGCTCGATACTTGATGAAGACGAACTATGCAAAGCGTGGTACAATTCAACACCCGCACATGGGAGCATGGTTTTTAAAATACGAAGATCGTATTAATGAACAGTTACCTGGGTTTGTATCAATTAATAGTGGTAGCAAAGAAGCTGGTGCTGGCTTTTTTGGAGTTGATTGTCAGCCATTAATTATTGGAAAGCCCGAGAGCGGACTTCAGAATAGTAAGCATTTTCCTGGAATTTCTGATACAGATTTTATGCGGAGACGAAAACTTTCCGAACGTATTGATCAAAAGTTTCAGGCTAAGTACAAAGATAAGAACGCAAGTGCTTATACTGCTATTTATCAGGAAGCTGTTACTCTGATGAGAAGCTCTGATTTGAAAGTTTTTGATATCTCACAGGAAAATCAATCCTTAAGAGCGCGATACGGTGATCATGCTTTTGGACAAGGCTGTCTTTTAGCTCGTCGACTGAGTGAATCCGGTGTGCGGTCTGTTGAAGTTCAGCTTGGAGGATGGGATACCCATCAGGATAATTTCCAAAGAGTTCAATCAAACACTGCCATATTGGATCAGGCGTTGAGTGCTTTGATAGGGGACCTCCACCAGAGTGGTATGCTTGAAGAGACTCTCGTTGTCTTAACTACAGAGTTTGGTAGAACTCCAAAGATCAATCAAAATGCTGGGCGTGACCACTATCCTAAGGCTTTTTCAGCTATGCTCGCTGGAGGTGGGGTTAAGGGAGGTCTTGTTTATGGTAAAACTGACGAAAAAGGCTCAGAGCCTGTAGAGAACCCAGTCACGATTGGTGATTTTAACGCAACAATTGCTTATGGATGTGGATTACCCTTAGACCAGAGACTATTTTCAAAAAATGCTCGTCCATTCACCGTGGCAAACCATGGAGACCCTGTTATGGAGTTATTCTCATAGTAATGAATTGAAATCCCGCTACTTTGAAAAAAATTTATAATACATTATTTATTCATTTTGCCCT
Organism: uncultured Verrucomicrobiota bacterium; assembly: GCA_902510815.1. Classification (GTDB taxonomy): domain Bacteria; phylum Verrucomicrobiota; class Verrucomicrobiia; order Verrucomicrobiales; family DEV007; genus EC70. Next base: position 30,814 of record CABXDI010000012.1, read on the forward strand.
CTTGCTTTTTGTTGATGCAAAAGAAGATCTATTGGTTCATACGCAGAAAATAGATTCTCTTATTTCCACTTATAACACAAAGAGTAAGGTGACTTTGAATCCCAAAGTTGATGACTCGGTTTTTGTACGAAGAATATATTTAAATATAGTTGGAAGAATCCCAACCGCTTCGGAAACAACTGGTTTTATAAATTCTAGGGAAGAGGATAAGAAATCCTCACTTATTAATGAACTTATTAATTCAGAAGGTTACGTCAGTCACCAGTTCAATTGGTGGGCGGACATATTAAGAGTTAATACAAGAATGCAAGGTCAGAGTCCGACAAATGGAGGGGCCTATTCTAATTGGATTAAACAGTCCATACGTGAGAATAAAAGTTATGATAAATTTGTAAGAGATTTAATCACTGCAGAGGGAATGATCGATGAGAATGGAGCTGTTGGATTTTATCTTCGTGATCGAGGTATGGAACTTGATCATTTAGCTACTACTGCTCAGGTCTTTCTAGGCACTCAACTCGTTTGTGCCCAATGTCATGATCACCCGTTTGATGATTGGAGTCAGATGGATTATTACCAATTAGCAGCCTTTAGTACTCCTGTAAGGTCAGTTAGAAGAACCGAGTCTATGGACAAGGCTATTCAGATTGCACGAAACAAAGTCAAGGTGCCGCGAGGTAATAAAAGAAAGGCCATAGCCATAAAAAATAATGGAACCAGACAACTGCAGAAAGCCTTTCAGGGCCTTACTGATAACTTTCGTAATTCTATTGTAAGAGAAACGAAGACTCCTCTCAAGCTTCCTGATGATTATCAATATGATGATGCGAAACCTAATGAAGTAATACTGCCTGCAACTCCATTTGGAGAAAGTGTTGAAGTGAAAAGTGGTCAAAGCAGGGCTGAGGTTTACGCTGATTGGATGACTTCTCCTGATAATCCTAGGTTCACTAAAACCATTGTTAATCGGATGTGGAAAAAAGTCTTTGGAGTCGGATTATTCGAGCCAGTTGATAAAATAGACGATTCTACTGAGCCTGCTGATGCAGAATTAATGAATTATCTCGAAAGATTGTTGGTTGATTTGAAATATGATATGAGGAAATTTAATACAGTGTTGTATAATACTGATGCTTTCACTAGAGAAGCCCAATCATTCGAATTGAATTCAGGTGACAATTTTTATTTCCAAGGGCCTAGACTTCAGAGAATGAGTGCTGAGCAAATTTGGGATTCTATTGTGTCTATGGTTAGGACAGATTTTGATGAATTTTCAGATGAGGCTTCATATAATCCTCGTCTCAAAGCATGGGAAAAGCTAAATAATCAGTCCCCAGAGGCTCTTATAGAGAGAACGAAAGAAGTTGCTTCTTTCAATAAGGATTCAGAGAAGAAAATGGATCAGTTTCGCAAGCAAGTGAAGAAAGTGATTTCTGAGAAAAATGAAGAAGAGGCTCTTTCTTTAGTTCGAAAAATTTTAAATTTTAACGAAAAAGCTACAGCTGAATATGCAAGGCTTACATTCTGGGATCCCTCTGATTTGAAGGGATATTTTAGAACGCCTTTCAGAAATACTCCAAGAGCGCTCGCAGCGGAATTAAAGAAAGCATTTCCTGGGAAGAAATTTCCAAATATTTATAAGCAGGCGGCAAGTTCAAAAATGAAAACTCAACTTTCTAAAGCGCAAAAGAATCAAAAGAAATCACGCTTTGAGAAGAGAGATAAAATCTTCCGTGGTTACGTTAGAGCCTCTGATTTATCAAGCCCTGCACCCGATGGCCATTTCTTACGTGACTTCGGACAATCAGATAGGTCGTTAATTGAAAATGCTAATTATAAAGCATCCACAACTCAGGCATTATCATTGATGAATGGTAACTTCTTAAAAGTTTTGATGAATCCAGATTCAGTCATTTCTCAACGGATGAACTCAGCACAAGATTCAGATGAGTTGATTGAAATCATATATCTCACTGCTTTCTCAAGATATCCTAGTTTGTATGAAAAAAGCCTTCTGAGAGATGAAGCTGCGGCATCAGGTCAAATGGCCGCACACAGCATATTGTGGTCCACATTGAATACTCAGCAGTTCCTTTTTATTCAATAAAATATCGGATTGTTAAAGAGTAGCCTTTAACCTCTCGCAAACAGTGTCGACATTTGTTTTTGAGTTGAATGCTGAAATCCTAAAGAAACCTTCACCGGCTTCACCAAAACCTGCGCCAGGTGTTATGACGACGTTTGCTTCGTTAAGCATTTTATCGAACATACCCCAACTATCTATTGATTCAGGGCACGCGACCCACACGTAAGGAGCATTTTCTCCTCCATATACAGAAAGGCCGATATCAGAGCAGGCGGACCTAAGCTTTTGGGCATTTTCCATGTAGTGAGTTATTAAACTCTTTACTTGGTTCTTGCCGTCTTCTGAGTAGAGGGCTTCTGCGGCTTTCTGAACGGGATAGCTTACACTGTTAAACTTAGTAGACTGTCTTCGTGACCACAAAGGGTGAAGTGAGCGCTTCTCACCATTACTATCTTCAGCCATTAGTTCTTTTGGAACGACTGTGAAAGCACATCGAACACCGGTGAAACCTCCATTTTTAGAAAAGGATCTAAATTCAATCGCACATTCCCTTGCGCCTTCAATCTCATAAATTGATCTTGGTACGGATGGATCTTGGATGAAAGCTTGATAAGCAGCATCATAAAGTATGATTGAACCATTTTCTTTTGCATAGCTTACCCAATTTTCGAGTTGTTCTCTTGTTGCTGTAGCTCCAGTAGGATTATTAGGATAGCATAGGTAAATCAGATCAACTCGTTCTTGTGGAATTTCTGGAACAAAGCCATTTTCTGCATTACATGGCATATAATGAATGCCTTCATAGGCTCCACTTTCGTTAGCCTCACCGGTATTGCCAGCCATGACATTTGTGTCGACGTAAACTGGATACACGGGATCCGTGATAGCGATTTTATTATCACTTCCAAATATATCTAAAATATTTCCAGTATCACATTTTGATCCATCAGAAACGAAAATCTCATCATCTTCCATCGAAATTCCGTTATCTCTGTAATCACCTTTGGCAATAGCGGTACGGAGAAAGTCATATCCTTGTTCTGGACCGTATCCTCTAAATGTTTCTTTGTTACCTAATTCATCAACTGCATTCTTCATTGCTTCACGAGCGGACAAAGGAAGAGGTTCGGTTACGTCACCAATGCCGCATCTGATTATTTGCTTGGCACCCTCGGGATTATTATCGGTAAAAGAATTTACTCTGCGAGCGATTTCAGGGAAAAGGTATCCAGCTTTGAGTTTTAGGTAATTATCGTTTAATTTAGCCATTGGAAGCAGATATTGATATCATGAGGGTCTGAGGTCAAGTAGTGTATTAATATAATATAATTTTTTAAGAGTGAGTAAAAAGAATGTATGTTTGTAGTTCCTGAATAATGTTAAGAAATAAAATTCCACTAATCGCATTTTTTCTCGCTCTATTTTTAATTGAATCAGGGGTAGCTGATAAACTAACAAAATTTGAGGTAACTATTTCTAAGAAAAAAGAGTCTAATAACAGAAAGGTTGAGGTAACTCAGAATACTGAAAAAGTAGTTTTTAATGTCTACGATAAATTTGGTATAGGCAAAGCAGATCTAGAAATTATTGAAGGTCATTGGCCTAAAAAAGTAATTATAAGATGCCACTTTTCTGGGCTTGAGGGTTTTAAATTACGAGTTTCGGATAAGGTCTATCAGAGAGATGATCTTAAAATAAGAGTCTGTAATGAAAAAGGAGAGTCTATTGAAGAGAAATATCTTCTTCATTATGAAAATGGAAAGTCGAAGAAGATTCCTGGGTACTATGAGATAGAAATATCAAAGAAGATCCCAGTTAAATGCAAAAAAATTAGAATAGATTGGATTGATTTTTATCGTTGAAAAATATATTTCAATGGCCTCAAGAGAATTTTCTGAATATCTTCAGCAAAGAGTAATGCGCATGGTATTAGATAAAGAGTTATCCCAGTTGCAAATAAGACGCCAAAACCGAGAGATGTCGCCATTGGTATAAGAAATTGAGCTTGCAGTGAGTTATCCATCAGAAGAGGAAGAAGGCCTGCAAATGTTGTTAAAGAAGTTAATATTATTGGCCTGAATCTTCGAGTTCCAGACTCGATCGCAGCTTCTAATAAATTCATTCCTTCTTTTCGTTTTCTATTAACATGATCCACCATGACGAGTGAATCGTTAACAACGACACCAGCTAAAGCAAGCATCCCAAAAATTGAAAGCCAAGATAGATTAATGTCCATGATTAAATGACCAATGATTGCCCCTATAATTCCAAAAGGAAGAGCAAGTAGTACGTAAAGGGGTTGCATCACCGATTTAAAAGGAATGGCGAGAAGAGTAAAAAGAGCAAAGATAAGAGTGATTGAAGCGATTATATTCTTTCTCTTAAGTTCTTCGTGCTCAGCAATGTAGCCAGTGAATTGGAATGAAAGATTTTTTTGCTCATTAATTATTTTTTGAATCTCTGGTCTCATGACACTGGCTACCTTTAATATATCAACAGTGTCATCCGTTGGGCGGGCTCCTATTCTTATTATTTCCGCTTTATCATTTCTTTCCACAAAGCTTGGTGATTTTTTTGCTTTAAAATTAGCAACCGTGGCGAGTGGAACTTCTGACCCAGAAGGTGTTCTTATTTTAAGTCTTGCAAGAGTATGTAAAGATTGTCGATCTTCTTTGGGTAACCTTACCATGACTCTAATCTCATCGGTGCCTCGCATGATTCTTTGAGCCTCTTCTCCGTAAAAGGCTTGCCTTACTTGTCTGGCTAGTGATTGTTGAGTGAGTCCGAGTTCTGTAGCACGTGACTTTAGAGTAAATTCTAATTCATCATTGCCTCGATTTATTTGTGCCCAACTGCTAGCAATCTTGGGATTTGGGATCATACGAGGATTGGTCTCATTAGCCTCGGAAGTATCGTTTGGATTAGAAGTTAAATTTGGATTGTAATTTGGATTGATCTTCATTCTAAGGAGATCCTTGATCTTTTGAGCTATCTCGTTTTTCTCCTCCGAATAAGGGCCTCGTAATTCAAGTTCAAGTGGTTCTGATTGCTTTTGTTCGGCGTTATCATTATCTCTTTTACCAAAAGTTTCTGATTGAATTGAAAAATCATCAGCCTCCTCAATCTCGCCTACAATCTCTTTCCACTTACTTGCGATTTCACTATTTTTAGGGCCAGGCTCTGAACGCATACTAGGAGGAGTAACTTCTATAATAACTTGCCCTCTAGATTCATCATAACGTCCTCCAAGTCTGTAGGATCCGGTGACTTTGGCAATGTTCCTAATTAGCGTCTCCTCTGTTTTTGGGTCTAAAAATTTAGGTTTTAAATCGTTTGCTGCTTTTTCAATTCTATCTATGAGTTGACCTGTTCTTTCGATCCCTAGATCATTGGGTAAGTTCAAATTAGCAACAATTTTTAGACTTTCTACAGAAGGGTGACCGGCAAATCCGATTCTGCCACTAGACCAAATTCCATACATTATAAAGGCTGCGGCAATAAAAGCTGCCAAGACTGTTACTCGCCACTTAATCGCTTTTTTTAAACTGGGGTGGTAGACATTGCTAACAAACCATTCTAGGGCATTAGCAAATTTCTTCTGGAATCGAGTAAAGAAACCACTCTCACTTATTCTTGGCTTAATATGTTTTAAGTGTGAGGGTAGAATTAGCTTAGATTCTATTAAAGAGAAAATAAGAACTGGTGCAACTATTGGAGGGATTTGACTGGCAAAATCTCCGAACCTTCCCTCATTAAGATATAATAGGGGAATGAAAGCAGCGATAGTTGTTAAAATTCCAAAAGTTACTGGGACAGTAACTTCTTTAGTGCCCAATACAGAAGCCTCCATGGGATTCATGCCTGATTGAAGCTTTGAGTATACGTTTTCTCCAGTTACTATGGCATCATCAACGACGACGCCTAGAACTATAATAAACCCAAACAAGCTCATTACGTTAGCCGTTACCCCGAAGTAAGGCATTAGTATTACTCCCCCAGCAAAGCTAACTGGTATTCCAATTACGACCCAAAGTGCTACCTTGGGTCGGAGAAATAATCCGAGTACAATGAATACAAGAATGGATCCCTGAAGGAGAGAGGATATCAGTGTTCCTAGTCGGCCTCTCATTGACAATGACTTATCGTCCCATGTGAATAATTGAATTCCCTCAGAAAACTTTTCGCCAGAATTAGCTACATAATTTTTCACTTTGTCCGATATATCAATGGCGCTTTCTTTTCCTGCTCTGCTAACTCTTACAAACATTGTTGGGTTGCCATTAAAATTAGTAATTACCTTATCTTCCTCAAAACCATCTTTTATGTCTGCAACTTCACCCAATTTTACTTCTGCACCGTTAGCCGCCCTCACGGGAATATTTTCGAATTCTTTTTTAGAGTAAGCTTGTCCTCTCGTGCGTACTATTAAGTTTCCGCTTTCACTATTAATTGAACCTGCTGGTAAATCGATTGATGATCTTCGTATTGCATCAACAAGTTCCCTAAAGCCTAGATTATATGACTCGAGTTTTGGTATTTTAGCTTCAATTGATATTTCATAACTCCTGTCTCCCTGAGCCCTAGCTTGGCTAATCCCTTCTATTTCTAGCAAGTCATCTCTCACCTGGTGGGTGATTTCTCGAA
>CABXDI010000013.1 GCA_902510815.1 uncultured Verrucomicrobiota bacterium
GATTGAGCTGTTAAAGTGCGTGTTGGGTAACTGCTGTTATTCGCAGGGTCTGTTGAGTAAGTGATTAACTCATCGTAGTTAGAGAACCCGTCACCATCTGTGTCAGCGATGTCCTTAGTGAATGTGGCACCGATGGTCTTGTCAGTAGTCATACTCACAGATAGTGGGTTATTTGATCCACTGGCATCTCCAGTCCATTCTGTGAAAACATATCCTGTTGCAGGTGTCGCTGTGACTGTTGCATTAGCGTTAAGCTTTTGCTGTTCTGTGCCGTTAAGCGAACCGTTAGTAACTGAATTTAAAGTGAGGTCGACCGTAGGGTAACTTCCTTCGTCATTGGGGTCAGTTGAGTAGGTCACTAATTCTTGGAAGTTGCTAAAACCATCACTATCACTATCAGCAGTGTCCTCTACAAAAGTGGCTCCAACTGTTTTATTTGAGTCCATTGTGAGAGATAATGGGTTATTTGATCCGCTCGCATCTCCAGACCACGCAGAGAAAGCGTATCCAGAACTTGGAGTTGCACTAATAGAGGCAGTACTATTTTTCTTGTATGAGCTATCCGCTGTGATTGAACCATTAGTGACACTGCTTTTAGTCAGGGTAACCGATGAGTACTCAGAGACAGGAGCGCCTGGGTCCTTGATATACCCTAGTCTTGTGTCTTCATCATACAAACCATTATCACGGATGTATACAGCGAGAACATCGTTAAGACTTTGAGTTGGATCAGAGCTTTCAATTCTGGCGCCTTCCTTGGTTATGGGATCATACTTGAAGTCGAAAAATTTACCCGTTTTTTGATCCAGCTTCATATACTTCACATCAGTGGATCCCTCAGGAATAACGAAAGACATTTTGTGAATCTTTCCGTATTTGTCGGGGTCGGTAATTGTAACAGTAAAGTCTAGTAAGTCTGTCAGAGGTGTAATTGTTGAGGTTGAACCTGAGTCCGCAGCCATCTTTGAAACCTGACCATCCGTCAAGACTTTGGATACTTTCATCGCAACCTCAAAAGATGATTTTGAAGTGTTTTGTTCTCCTTCACTAAAGAAACTAATATTTTTGCCATCATCGGCTTTAGATTTAATTGAAATGATGTCAGACTGGGCAGTGTTACCAAATTTGGCCAAGACTTCGGCGTCAGTGGTTCCTGTGTTCACTAGAGATGCTAGTGAACTCGTTTCCTCAGAAACACCAGAGCTTTGAGAACCGTCACCATTGAGGTCTTGGTTAAATGCTTTTTCATCAAGTTCTGATTCAATCTTAAATGAAGCGTTCCAATTAAGAACACCTGTCTCGGATATTGTGTATATAACCCAGTTCGTATTAGTTTCATTATTGAAGACATCCTCTTCTCTGATGGCTAGTAAATATGTATTGTCTGATTGCTGCTCAACGGCAACGGGGGTGCTTGTGAATGATCCTGACCCGAAAGTTTCTGTTTCAGAAAATGTTGGCGTTCCTCCATTGCTATCAGTGATAGTTATTCTGCTAGCGGAATTTTTAATGTATAAGACATTATTGTCATCAATTTGAAGGCGGGCACCGGTTGAGTCAGTGTTGACGTCGGCTACATTTGAGTTGCTTCCTATTGAATCAATGGATCCATTACCATCGATATCTTGATTGAATACTTTTTCCCAAGCTGTTGATTTTTCAGAATAAGCAAAAGTTGTCCAGTCCAGTTCTCCAGAAGAGTTAAGGGTGAATGTTTCGTAGGCCGTTGTAGTCGAATTGTTGAAAGTTTCTTTGATTCGAATGATAAGTTTATAATAAGTTGCGTCATCTTTCGTGAATGATTCAACGGCGTAAGTTTCTACAGAAACCGAGGTTCCGTCTTCAAGGGTTTCGGTCTTATCAAAAGCAGGTTGAAAGCCGGAAGTGTCCTGGATAGGAATATTGTTTCCATTTTGGAGTATTATGAAAAGCTCTCCTCCAGAGTTTTTCTTTAGTGTTTCACCTGTTGTGTCTGTTGCAATTGAAGCTAGTCCAGTTGTGCTAATCCCAACGCTTCCATCTCCATCAAGGTCCTGGGCAAAGTCAGGTTCTGATTTCTGAATTGTTGCGCTCCATGTTCCAGAGGACCAATCCAAAATCCCTGCATTACTTATGATGAATGTTTGCCAGTTAGTATAAGTGGTTTCGTTATCGCCCTCTTTACTTACTTCGATACCTTTGACGGCCATTTTATAAGTGCCGTTATCCTGTTTTTCAATAGCATGAGAAACTGATTTAAATGACCCTTCTGCCCATGTATCAGTGAAATCAAAAAGCACTGGAGCACCGGAGTCATCAATAATAGGAATAACATTAGCGACTTTTGGATCAGAAATATAGAGTCCGTTTTCTGAGTCTTTCTTGAGTTTTTCTCCGACTGTATCGTGAATTGATGTTTGCAATACGGAAACCTTTATACCAGTGGTTCCGTCGTTGTTGAGGTCCTGGTTAAAACTTTCCTCAGTCTTGGCGATTCCTGATCCGAATGTTCCAGAATCCCAGTCAAGAATTCCAGTCGAACTTATCTGGAAAGTTTCCCAGAATGTTTCAGAATCATCTCCATTGGTCTCTACGATTTTGATTGCAAGTAGGTACTTGCCATTAGCTTGTTTGGCGACCGCGTAGGCTGAACTTGTTCTTGAAAAACTGCCCCAGGTTTCTGAGTAATCAAAGTTCGGAGTTCCTCCATCTTGATCCCTTATTACAATATTATTAGATCCATCAACAACCCAAAGTCCATTATCTGAGTCCTTTGCAAGTGTTTCCCCAGTGGAGTCAGTATTAATTGCAGTCCTTACTGCGCCTATACCTCCATCACCATTTAAGTCTTGGTTGAATTGTTCCTCGTATCCTGAAATTGAGCGAGTCCAGATATTTTTTTCCCAGTCCAAGACGCCTTTACTTGAAACTGTTTGAAGTTCCCATTGTGTATTCGTTTCTCCATCCCATACACTAGTAACTTTGACGGCGATGAGATAATCAGTTGAGTTTTTTACATTGGTGAGAGCATAGGGATCTGATTGGTACGAGTATTGAGTATTTCCTTCGGTCCCACTCTCTGCATATTTTAATCTTATTGGGCCACCACCTGAATCAATAATTTGAATAGTTGATTCAGTGTTTGTGATAATAAAAAGATTGTTTGAGTCGTCATTTTTTAATGAGTCACTGGAAGGGGATACATCAATAAGGGTGAGGCTCGAACTGTCAAACCCAATGGCTCCGTCCCCATTAAGGTCTTGATTGAAATTTGGTTCATAATTACTAATTTCAGAAATCCAAGTCGAAGTTTCCCATGAGATGACGCCTTTGGAATCTAGGGAGAATATTTCCCAATTAGTTTGTTCATTCCCGTTGAAAGTTTCTTCTCTCTTAATCGCTAATTTGAAGGTACCGTCACCTTGAAGTTCTACAGCGTAGGATTGAGACTTGAATGAGTCTTTACCAAAAGACTGAGAAAAATCAAAGGTTGGGGAACCTCCTTCTGGATCACTGATTCTAATGGGATTGTCTTGTCCTTTTAGTATGATGTAAAGCGCGTTGTCAGAGTCCTTCTTGAGGAATGAGTTCGATTCATTGTTTTGGTCTGACGAAGAATCTGTTGCGACCTCTTTCAAAATATCCGCAGTCAGTCCGATTCCTCCGTCACCATTAAGGTCCTGTTTGAATTGTGATTCAAAGGCAAGAATTGAGGATGACCAAGAGGCATTCTCCCAGTCGAACTGTCCCTGATTATTCAGGGTAAGGATTTCCCAGTCTGTGAAAGTTTCTCCACTCGCATTCTTATGGATGTGTTTTACTGCTAGTAAATAACCAGTCAGAATATTGGCATCATTGAGAATGGCCTCTGCTGCATATGCGCTTGAAGTGTGTTCTTCAGTTCCTCTTTGAGTGGTCCAGGAATCATTGTTGAAGAAGTTAGCAGCGTATCCAGATTGGTCTGTGACTTTGACTGGGTCCGTTCCATCCATAATAATATAGAGTGCATTTTCTGCGCTTTTCTTAAGGTATGTTGTGCTTTGATTGGTGTCACCTTTTGAGTCAGTGGTCACATTGGATAAAGAGTAAACATTGAAACCAATTCCATCGTCTCCGTTAAGGTCTTGGCCGAAGTCAGATTCTGAGTCAACGATCGATTCTAGCCATGAAGATTGTTCCCAATTAAAGGTTCCCGTGCTGCTTATAGTGTGGATATTCCAAAACGTTCTGATTTCAGAATTGCCACTTGGGTTGGTGAATGTTTCAATTTGTTTTACTGCTAATTTATATGTGCCGTTTTCCTGTTTTTCGAGAGCATAAGCGGAAGAGACAAAAGAACTGTCTCCCCAATTGTCTGAATAATTGAAGGCAGGGGTTGATCCATTTTCATCAATGATAGCTATGTATTTATCATCGTCCTTAATGAATAAGGCGCCACTTTGTTCTAGGTAAATTTTTATTCCATTAGTGTCAGTGCTAACTTCAGTAAAATTGGATGTATTGAATCCTATTGCTCCATCTCCGTTCATGTCCTGATTGAAGCTGGCTTCTTGCGAGGCTATTGATGAGCTGATGCTTGCAGTTTCCCAGTCTAGGATGAGTTTGCTGTCTACGAGTTGAAGTGTAAAAACCTCCCAAGATATATTAGATTTTACATTATCTCCATTCTTACGAGACTCTTCTTGTCTTACCGCTAATTTATAAGTTCCATTTTCTTGTTTTTCTACAGCGTAGGTTTTTGAAGAGAATGATCCGTCTTCCCAAGTTGCTTGATGATCAAATGAAGGAGTGCCTCCCCATTGGTCTTGAACGGTATAGTAATCAGTGCTTTCTATAGAATCAAAAATGTAAACGCCATTGTCTTGATCTATTTTAACGATTGCTCCTTGAGAGTCTGTATTGAGTAATGTTAAAGAGCTTAAATTGAAGCCTGTACTACCATCTCCGTTCATATCTTGACCGAATCGTTCTTCCCAAGGAGATATGGATCCCCAACTTGACTGTTCAAAATTAATGACACCCTCTTCTGATGCAGTTAGAACCTCCCACATTGAGTTCTCCGTAACTTCACCGTTCAGGCTGGTTTTCATTGTGTATTTAACCGCGATTTTGTAGACGCTTTTATCATTTTCAGTAACTTTAGCTACGGCGAAGGCTTTGGCTGATTCTCCATAATTTTCTTCTTCATCCATGGAACTGAAGTCAAATGATTCAGTGCCGCCCCACTCATTAGTTATAGATAAAAATTTATCGTCTTCCTTTTTGATATATAGCGCACCGTCAGAGTCCTTATATAATTTGAGTCCAGCGGTATCGGTCTCAGCTGCTATTAATTTTGAGGTATCAAATCCTATGCTTCCATCTTCGTTAAGGTCTTGGTTGAAGATCTCCTCAAAAGCCATCACTGACTGAGTCCATACTTCTTGCTCCCAGTCTAATATAGCTTCTTCATTTTGAATTGTAAGAGTGTGAATTTGCCACTGAGTTTCAGTCCTTTGGTTTGAAGATCCGTTATTATTATCGTCCTGATCAGAGTCGCCATTAGGATCGCCATTAGGATCGCCATTAGGATCGCCATTAGGATTACCATTAGGATTACCATTAGGATTACCATTAGGATCGCCGCCTTGAGTAAAGTTATCAGAATTTCCATTCTGTCCGGTCGCCAGGGAGCCTCCTCCGCCTGGAGAGGAGCTATAAGAATCAGTAATTCTTACAGCTAAACGATAACTACCATCCCCTTGTTTTTCGACTGCGATTGCATCTGAAATATGTTTTCCTCCTGGAAAAGTCTCAGAATATGTAAGTCTGGGAATACCCCCGTAACTATCTTTGACTTGATAAGTGGCAACTCCGTCTATTAACCATAGGTTACCATCACTATCTTTCTTGAGGGTTGCACCTGAGGTGTCAGTATCAATTGACTCGAGTGACGCGACATTGAATCCAATGACTGAATCATTATTGAAGTCCTGATTAAATTCAGTCTCAAGTGAAATTAAAGATTCAATAAAGCGAACGTTTTCGAAGGATAAGATACCAGATGAGTTAAGAGAAAAGACTTCATAGCTTTCATTAGTCTCTTGTTGGTTGGTTCCTTGAATTGTGTAGGTGTCATTCATCTTTTTGACGAGTTGATAACCTGTATTAGTTGACTCAACTGCAAAAACAACGTGAGTGCTTGAACCTCCTGGGTATGAGCTAGAGTGTTCTAGCTTTGCAGGATTTTCCCCTTCATCTAAAACAAGAATATTTGTTTCTCCATCAATGATCCAGATGTTACCTTCTGAATCTTTCTTGAGTAGAGCGCCTGATGTGTCTGTGCTAACTGAAGTGAGGCTTGCTGTATTAAACCCAATTACACCATCACCGTTCAGGTCCTGTTTGAATATAGCTTCGGAGGTGACTATTGATGATAGGTATTGTCCTTCCCAGTCAAAAACACCAGTGCTGCTTATGTTGTGAAGAACCCAGTCAGTGAAATTTTCCTTATTCCCTTGCTCTCCTCTGAGGCCTTCCTTTTTGATAACTAATTTATATGAACCATTGTCCAATTGCTCGATGGCAATGAGTGACTGGTTCACAGATTCGCTAAAATTGCCATCTGACCAACTATAATTTTCATCAAGATTGCTAACTGGATTTCCTCCGTCGTCGACAATTCTGATAAGTTTTTCATTGTTTACAACGAAATGGTTGCTAGTTGTTCCAAAATCATCATTCAGGCCATCAATGGGGGCTCCCTTAACAAAGTAAATTGAACCGTTATTGCTATCTTTCTTTAAGGTAGAGTTAGTTGTGTCAGTGTCGACATTGACCAGTGAACTGGAGTCAGGAGCTCCTTGGCCGTCATCCTCTACTACGACCCGAATTTGAATTGGGGTTGTGTTGCCCAGGTCATCTTTAAAAGTAACTTCAAAAAATTCCTCGCCTGCAAACCCCTCATTAGGTTTATATGACCATTCTCCTGAGTCGACATCTATACTTGCTTCGCCTGAAGTAGGAGGTGAGGAAATACTAAAATTGTTTCCCGTGCGTCCGTCATCATCCTGAACTTCAAGGAAGATATTTATGAAGTTGCCATTTTTTGAAGTGAAAGCATCAATACCACCCAAGATCTGAGTAGGAGACCCGCTATCATTTTGAGGTTGATCTCCCGCAATCCTAACTACTAAGGAATTAATTTCCCAGTTGGGTGAATTTGGGCTTTTAACGACTTCATCCCAAGCTGCAATGAAACGAATCTTTATTGTGCTATTTTCATTTAGTCCATTAAGTCTGGCTATACTTGCAATGAAGTTGTTATCTAGGTATCTATCTGAGTCACCGGTGAATGCCGATTTTTGAAATAAAGCGTGCTGGCCTTGAATGGAATCAGAGTTATAACCATTTTCAAACAAATCTTCTTTTTCGATTCTTTGGAAATCTCCCTCATTAATTGAGAATTCAATGCCTGCCCCGTCCCAATCAGATTCGATGCTGTATCTATGATTTAAAAGAATTTCAATATCACAATTCTGAGTAATGGTGATTTCTGGGCTTGTTAAATAATTCGTTGATGGTCCCGCATCATTACCTGGTAATTGCCAAGTTTTTCTTTCTGAATTGTAGTTGGCGTCAACAGGATTTGTTCCTTCGGTACTTTGGATGAAGTCGCCATCACCTTCTTCAAAATTTTGAGAGTAAAGTATTTCTTGGTTATTACCCTCACCATTATTTGGATTGCCTCCGCCACCATTAGGATTTTTTATATCTATCATGAGCGGGCTCGCAAAACTCCCGACTGCTCCTCCTGTCGTGATGACAGCGCTTGTATCGCTGTTCTCATACGTCACTCCTGTGCTCACATCGTACACCTTGAAACTAATCGTCTCGTCTCCTCCTGCTGCATTCACCTGGGCATTCACCCATGCAACACCTCCATTAATAATCACCTCTTGCTTGCCTCTCAACTCACTCCCCACATAAATCGCCACCACATCCCCGGTCTCTGCAACTTCTCCCTCGATTGTCACCTGGCCAATTAATGTCGCAGAATTGTTTGCGTAGACTACAACATTCCCAAAACTTTCTGGGTTAGGACCACCGTTAGGATCACCGCCGCCATCTCCTGATTCATCGAGCTCTCCATTCACTAATATCCAACCATTGGGTAGAGATTGAGGTGTTCCCGATATAGATCCTGAATTAACACCACTTAAATTGGCTCCTGAGAAGTTTGCTGCATCGATGTTAGCTCCAGCAAGGTTTGCTCCCTCTAGGTTGGCTCCTCCGAGGTTTGTGTCAATGAAAACGGCTCCAACAAGGTTGGCACCTCTTAAGTTAGCTCCTCCGAGATCGGCTCTAGTAAGATCGGCTCCCTCTAGGTTGGCTCCTTCTAAGTTGGCTTCAACGAGAATAGCTTCAGCGAGGTTAGCTCCTTTCAGGTTGGCCATTTGTAGAGAGCCTTCAACCATAATAGCTCCTGAGAGGGCGGCATTAGGTTTAATTTGATGGCTAACTAAATCTCCTTGAGGTTGGTTTGGATAGTTATTACTAATTTCAAATTTTCCTGTTCTAAGTCCCGTTTCAGTATCAAGGCTCTCTTCGACCCATTGTCCCTTGCCTTCGCCACCGTTTGGGTCACCGCCTCCACCATTGGGATCACTATTAGGATTCTTGATTTCTATCATGAGCGGGCTCGCAAAACTCCCGACTGACCCCCCGGTCGTGATTACAGCGCTTGTATCGCTATTTTCATATGTCGCTCCTTTGCTCGCATCGTATAACCTGAAACTAATCGTCTCGTCTCCTCCTGCTGCGTTCACTTGGGCATTCACCCATGCAACACCTCCATTAATAATCACTTCTTGCTTGCCTCTCAATTCACTCCCCACATAAATCGCCACCACATCCCCGGTCTCTGCAACTTCTCCCTCGATTGTCACTTGACCAATTAATGTCGCAGAATTGTTTGCGTAAACTACAACATTCCCAAAACTTTCTGGATTAGGATCGCCATTAGGATCGCCATTAGGATCGCCATTAGGCGTACTATTAGCAGTTCCAGCAACTGTGATAGGCAAAAACTGGAATGGCTTGCCACCGTGTACATTAAACTCGATTGTGTAAGACCCGGCAACTTCCACAGGAACAGTTCCAAAAAGTCTAGCCGGCCTTGAAGTTCCATCATAATTAATCCATTCGGGCTTGGAATCAGCAAATCGCAGGTTGCCGTATTGATCACTCATGTATGTGTCATCATCGTCTAGGTCTTCTAAGACAATCGGAATATCAAAATTTTCGCTAGGTGAAAAGTTGTAAGCCGAACTCAGATTTAATACTTTTAAATTACCGTCAAAGCTTACCTCAATAGAAAAGGGGCCAAATACGGCGGACTGATTGCCGTTGGAAGCTGCGATTGTAATGCCACTGTAAGTTCCTCCATCATTAGTAAGTGGGGTCCCAAAAATTCGACCGGTTGAGGTATCCAATCTCAGCCAGTCAGGGAGATTCGATGCGGAAAATGAGACGATGCCTTCAACCTGCGAACCTTTTAGTAAGGAGGGCTTAAAATCATATGGTCTCATTGCCATCAATCTAGTTCGAGGACTTCCGACTAAACGAAGAGAATTATCATTGGGAACGACAATAATCGAAAATAAAACCGAACGAATATGAACGTGCGGAGTTTCAAATTTAATGAACAGATCCTTGTATTCGCCAATATCATCATTAGATGGAGTCAGCGTAATCCCTAGGGAATCCTTCTGTAACCATGACGGATTGAACTCATTGTTCGGTTGTTTCAAAGAGCGTACCGAAAAATTAAAATCACCTTCAATTGAACCTTGTATATTAAAAGAATGGGTTTGCGTTTGTCCGGCAGTTACCTGCAGATCAACTAAATTAGTAATGGTGAAACCAGGTTTATTCGGTTCCCGAAAGAAAAGCTGGAAAGGGTCTGTAAAGACCTCGGTTGTGCCGTCAAAAACGCTAATCTTTATTGGGGAACTCTCAGCTTCATGGCCTATATCGGTTTGCCCATAAAGTTCCCCAGTCTTGGAATTAAAGGAGAGACCTTCAATTTCGTTTGGTCGGCTGGGATCGGCAAAATGAAGACTGAAGCTAAGATGATCCTGCGGAGTATCAGGATCTGTAACCACCATAGGGATACTGAAAGCTGTTCCGTTCGAAATTGTTTGCGAAATTGGACCACTTACTATTACCGGGGGTTGATTCGCTGTGTTTCCCTGCGGGAAATAAACAGAGAGCAGATAATCTATCTGATCACTCATCCCCTTGGCACGGGCTTCATCATATACCTGCTCTAATCCTTTATAGCGGAAGACCTGAAATCCATTTCTATCATCACTCCAATAACCCTTGGTCCAATCTCCAGTTTGTAAGCCTGCAAAATAACCTCTAAAGTCGCTATTGTTTGCGGGGATAATACTCTGATAATGTTCTAGCCTAGCTTTGAAATCTATGGCTTTTGGAAGGTGATCCAGTTCAATAGCCAATTTTGCTGAGGGAATGATTCCCCAAAAATGAAAGATAGGTGCTAAATTCTTATTGTTCGCAAATGAAGCTTTGCGGATAAAGTCGTCGTCCGCTATTCCGTAATTAATTACGCGATTGCCTTGGGCTCCCACATTCATAAATACAGCATGAGTATTACCAACAGACTCCCAACCGTATAGATTAGCTAATTCCACAAACTTGCCATGACCGCGTGACTGATAACGAATTTCGTTCCAGACATAGTTCAATTCGGTTGTCTCCTCATTCCAGGCCTGGTCCCATTGCTCAAAATCGTAGCTCATACGTTTGTTTGCAGAGAAATTAGGCGAAATCATCCAATCAATAGCTGCCTGATCAAGACTCAAGCCCTGATCAATTGATTGCGCCATGGCGTCAGTAGTAAGATCAAGCCCGTAGGTGAGATTGTAGGCGGCTACTGCAGGAAGGTTAACATTCGATTCCTGTTCTTGATAACCCAAAGTCGGATAGTTGTGAGCATGACTCATTTCATGCAAAACAATAAACTCAGCAGATATTCCACCTGAATTTGAATTAGGGCGAGGGTCGAGAAAGTTCTCCCATGAATCAAGATCATTTGCGGGAACTAGTGGCAATGGATTTGCTGCAGGCGCCGCAGTGCCTCCCGCCACATTCTGCCGATCCGCCATAAAAAAATAAGGACGAGCACGCTCTAGAGAGCGACCGCCAACAACGGAAAAGGCATCAAGTATTGAGTCCCACTCAGCAAGGATTTCTTGAGGAGACAACGTTCCCTTATCAAAAAGTGCTCTAGGAGCTGATAATTGGACCTTGTCCGATTCAAACTCTACCCAAGGAACGTTGGCCGTCGCTTTTGCGGCTTCCCATTCCTGTTGCGTTGTTTCAGATCCAGTCCGTGTGGAGAAATATGGCGTCTTTACCGCACCTACGACCGCAACTGATAGGTCAGCCAGATTTGACCCGTCAGGTACTCGAACAAGAATCGAACCACCCATCGGATTCATCACCTGAACGGTTGTGGTGTTTATACCGTAGGAAAGGCTGATGCGATTCAGACGGTTATAAGGGCGCACGTAATATGTGTTCCAAAAGTGAACCCCAACCAATACTCGAAAATTTTTACCGAGGACCTCCTCTGGAAAAGTTAACGAAACAATTTCACCTGGCGCCGAATAATAGCCAGTCATTCTATAGGCATGCTCACTACCATTTTCTTGAACCCCAGGAGTTTTATTATATGTCCCATTAATTGTAATGTTGGCTGGGTTTGAATTTGTTGTCCGAAGAGCATCTACCTTGGGGACTCCAGGCCAAACTGCTGCTTCTTCAAACACAAAACCCTCAAGTGACTGTAAATCCCCACCAACATACAAATCATCAAGCATCCATTGCTTCACGAAAAAGACAGTCTGTGCCACTAAATCAAGATCGCTCAACGGCACTCTGTCCTCGCTTTTAAAAAGCGCATCGTACTTGTCTTCATATGTTTTTAGGAAAATCTTGAGTTCAGAAAGCGCATTCTGCGCTGCCGCCACATCTAATTCTAAGTAAAGGGCTGACTTTGCTTCCTTTAATTGCTCAGGCGTCATGATAATAGAACCATTTACGTGTGCCGTGAGATCAATTAATGTTTGTTTTACGAGCTGCAAATCCCCAGGAATAACTGTTGGCTCAACTATAAAATCATCCACCAACAATTTTGCTCCAGTATCAGCTTCCGCATCACTAGTATCTCCCAAAGGATAATAGGCCGTTCCCCCAATCTGCAGAGGATTGACAGAACTCAGATGGTTTCGAAAATTGGCAAGGCTGAAACCTTCCTCTACAAAAAGCTCATGAAACTGTTGTTGGTCGTCGAAAATATATACAACTCGTGGTGATTCACGGTCCAATTCCAAAGTGGCTACGACATCATACCACTTATTAGGAAGCACGACACCTAACTCACCTTGACGATCATCAGAGCCAAGTCCATCGCCGACTGATTGTGACAGATACATTGATTCTCCATCACTGCGGATATCCATTCTGAAACCAGGCAGATGGCTATGATGCGGCGCATTCCCGAACAAAAAGATGCGTCCTACTCCAATATTCCCCTGGCTGTCAGGTAAAATCTTGAATCGAATCCTAAAACGCAATCGCTGGGTATCTAGAGAATTACTAAGGCCCATCGGAAACCGGACATGCTCCAAACTAGAGAACGAAACCGCAGTACGATTGCTTTCAGTGACGTAACTTAGGTTAGAGTCCGAGACGCTATTAAACTGACCGGAGGTATTGGTTAAATTTCCGTTGAAATCAACCCGTGTCGGCTCTGCTGATCTTGTCATTTCAGTTCCCAAGCCTTGCAGCAAGAGGAACAGAATAATTACTAGAGTTGATGGCTTTAGGAATTTTTTCATTTCGTTAACAGTGTCTTGAATTGAACTTCGTAATACTTGGCCAAGCGAGGGCTATTCCACCAAAATCCTGAAAAACTGCGGTTTCTCACCTGATATCGGTTTTGCTGTGAAGCGGATCTCGCCACCACTGCCTCGGAAAAGTTCAACTGCTTTCCATCTTTGGAGATCACCTGAAGCCTGTACGGTGTAACTTCGGCCGACTGTGGAGTTAAAACTAAACCCGAAAGGCTTGCTAGTGACGTTGAAAACATGTGGTAGGTTGCCAGCAATGGATACGGCATCCAGCTCCAACAGTTCCGGTTTGCCATAGAGGCTTCCGGGTTCTAGGATCATAGTCTCGTTCACGAGGTACTCGTTATTGTCATCCTGGTTCCACACCCGATAGCTGACCATTTCGGCGCCATTGAGGTTTACATTTAAGGTCACGTAACTCATTCCTTCGTTCAAAACCACATCTTGAAATCCTCTGAGTTCATTTCCAACAAACGCCGCAACAACACTGCCTTCGGTCACGGGCTTGCCTCCGATGGATACTTTCGCCTGGACTGTTGATCCTAGGTTTGGATAGACGATCGCTTTCCCCCAAGCCGGGCCTACTTTCTCTTCCGGTGAATTATTTGTCCTAGGATTAAAAGCTCCAAAGAGTCGAAGTCGAGGTTCTATCACAGTTCCAACTTTCCACGTCCCATCTGCATCCACATTTAACCAGTAACCCGAACCAGGTGTCATCGTCGACAACGTGTTTAGGAAAGAGGGGTTATTTGGGTCGTACGAACTTTCTAGGTCTTTGATTTGTACAACCGTATCTCCAAGACTTGTCAACTCATTAGCAACAGCCTCTCCGTTCAACCTTGGGTAGCCAACCAAGTTCCAGCCGCTATTAACATTGATCGATGCTCCCAACGGCACTTGCCCCTGCACATCCAAGCTGACGTCTTCGCTGACCTTTAGCCAGTACCCATCCGTCACATTTAGGTTTAATAATGTATTTAAGAATGTAGGATTACCCGGGTCGAACGACTGTGTTAGGTTTTTAACTTGTAAGAGCTTTTCCTGTATTGGAGCAAATACAGTGGCCGTGGTCATGTCACTGGCCTCTACATAGAAAGATACCAAATTCCAACCCTCTTTTAGGTTCAAGGTCTGTGTCTCTCCAACACTAGAACCCACAACGGTAACCGTTCTTACAGCACTTCCAGTATTTCCTGAAGCATCTGTAGCGGTGTAGGTAATTGTATAATTACCTAACGTATTAACATCTACCGTTCCTGAAGAAGTAACTGATTCTCCGCCGTCTGATGAAGCTCCTGCATCCGTCCAAATGGACCCCTTTTCTACTGTATCCGTGCCACTAGTAATAGTGATCACTGGTGCAGTTGTATCCACTAAAGGCAGCCCTCCGTAAGTATCGCCAAAACCCTGTGAGGTTGCGGAAACGGTAATTTTTGCATTGTTATTAACATTGGTAAAAGTATCATTACCAATTTCTGGAGCGTTACCCGAAAAGATGATACTAGTTAGGTTTGAGCAATTAAAGAACGCACCATCTCCGATGCTTGTGATGCTATCAGGAATGGTAATGTTTGTTAGGCTGGTACACTTATAAAAAACCCAATCTCCGATGCTTGTAACGCTATCAGGAATGGTGATACTTGTCAGGCTGGTGCACTCAAAGAAAGTATCTTTCTTTATAATTGTAACCCCATCAGGAATCGAGATGCTTGTTAGCGAGGTGCTATTGTAAAAGGCTCTTTCACTAATATCTGTGACACTGCTAGGAATAGAAATGCTAGTTAAGGAGCTTTCTTTAAATGCCTCAAAACCAATTTTTGTAACCGGCTTACCCTCTATAGTTGCAGGAATTACCAATTCACCTGTTGCTGAAGTGTCACAGTTAGTAATTGTAACTGAGTCTCCGTTAACAGTGTATTGAAGGAAGTTAGGGACTTCATTGTCGCCAGGGTCTTGTCCGTTATTACCCTGAGAAGCTGCGTTGATTGGGCTTTGGCCCGCAGCGAGTTCCGCAATTTGGCTGCTATCAAGGACCTCATTCCATACAGCAACATCGTCCACCATTCCGAGGTAAGTTGCGCCACCACCGTCACGTGCACCGATTACGAGAGATCCGCTGCCATTAGGAGCAGGCTTGTCGCCGGACCAGTCAACCACACCGTTGAGGTAAATTGTTCCAACGTCTGTGGCTCCATTATAAACCCACGCTGCGTGTATCCATTCGCCATTTAATGTGCTGAGATCAGTAACACCGTCTGTGTCAGCTCCCCAGTGAGCCTGGTGTAAAAATCCACCATTACGAATACCATTGTGGATACCTTCTTCAGTTTGTCCGAAGAGGAATCTTTCTCCACTGAGATCACTAGGTTTGATCCATGCGGACATAGTATAACTGTTCTGACCGTCAACATCATTGATGATTCCGGAAAGATCTGCTCCTGTGACGTTTAGGAATCCACCTTGGAAGTCTGCTCCTGTTGTCGGGGTTGAACCATTAGGTGCACCTGATCCCCCGATTGTGATTTCATTTGGATTAATTATACTGGCGTTTAGTCCATTATTTCCTTTATCGGCAATATTATTACCTGAATGATCCTCAAAGTCGAAGAAAGCCGTAACAGCTGGTAGTTGTGGCTTATCAGTAAATAAGGCGGTGATCGTCTTATTACTATTCATTGTTATAGTGATAGGATTATCAGATCCTGAGGCATCTCCATCCCAGCCTGTGAAAGTGTAACCGGCAGCTGGGGTTGCAGTAATTGTGGTTGTGGCACCTTCCAAGTGACTCGCCGAGTAATCTACTGTACCGTTCGACGCATTGACAGTCAAAGTGACAGTAGGTATCGCAGAAAATATCGCGGTAATTGTCTTGTCACTGTTCATTGTTACGGTGAGAGGGTTGTCAGATCCTGAGGCATCTCCTGACCAACCACTGAATAAGTAACCGTCTTGAGGAATTGCTGTGACTGTTGTAGTTGCGCCTTGACCGTGGCTTGCTATGAAATTAGCAGCCCCGTTAGCGGCATTAACAGTCAGAGTGACGATGTTATTCTGGTCGCCTGTATCAAAAGACTGTTGAGTGGTTAGATAATCATTTGAATTTTCGGTAATTTCGTTCCCAGAGGAAACGAATTGCCAGGCTGAGTTGAAACTCATGACCTGAATAGCTTTTGTAGTTGTTTTTTTCCAGAGGAGCTTGTTGGTGCCGTTAATATTCGCAACCGAGGTGGCGCTTCTTCCTGAAGTTTCCAATTGGATTGACTCACCATTGATACTTAGCTTTTGAGCATTATTGGCATTAGAACCTGCGTATAATCTTTGCTGATTATCGTAATAAAGGCTTGTACTACCAATTGTTTCGACAGCTGTAAGTCCAGAATCATCATCGTTTCCACCTTGCCCTGAGGCTGCATCTGAGGCAGAGAATGCGCTGTTAGTTGGGTCAATGCGTGTCATCTTAGTTCTGCTTCCATCCAGATAGGCAACGTTACTACCAAGTTCTTTGAGGTCTTCCCAGGTCACGTTTGCGTGGGTGTTACCCCATGGGTTTCTGAGGAAGAATCTTCCTGCTTGGCTTTCAGTATTGCCGTCGACGACGCCATAACTTTCATAAGTATAGGTGTGTTTTCTTTTGACTCCCTTACTGGAAGCGAGAGGACATGGTGCAGATGTGCTAAAGACGAGTGGAAGTTTTGCCTCAATTTGAGCGACTAACCATGCTTTACCGAATTCACCATTATCATCAGTCTTTTCACTGATATATTTATAACTCGCTTCCTGGCCAGTGATGTGAGATAGGGCCATTACTGCGGAGCCTCCTGCGATTCCGAAGTGATTTCCTATTCCGTATCGGTTGGTTCCATCTTGTCCAATGTTGTCAGATTCGTTGAGTTGAACGTATGCTTTCTCTGCCATCATTGCCCAAGTTTCACCGTCAACGGTACTAACGTTTCTTAAGTCTGTGGATCTGTATCCTGGGACATACTTATCGACAGTGACCCACCTTTCAGCGCCATAGTTGTCATACATACGTACACCATAAGTGTTGTCTCCATTATCAATGAACATATCGCCTGGGTAGACTGAAGGATGGCGACCATCAATCGAAGCAATAGTCGATTCAGCGACGGCACTTAACGATGATAACAAATAACAGTCCCCTAGGCTTCCTTGTCTGATGTCTTTTGCTCGGGCTTCGTTGAAGAATAGAGGTAGGTCTAAGTAGACATATAGCTTTGGTGTTGCCGGACTATCCAAGCCTCTGAACCATTTATTGATAAGTCTTTGAACTCTCTGTTCTGAACTGCCTGGATAAAGATTCCCAATGTTTTCTCTGGCTGTGTTTCCAAGATTCGATTCTTTTCTACCAGTGTAGTACTGGTTAGCTGGATCGCCATTTGCAATATTGTCCAGAATTGTAACAAGGTAGTTATTGAGTCCAAGTTCCTTATAGTTTGCTACCAGAATTCTGAGGTCAGTCAATTCAGTTTGTGTTATGCCGTCCACTTTGACTTTGTCCAAGATGGCAATTAATTCTGCACGGTCTAATAATCCATCTGAGTTTCCAGAAATAACTGCGTCCGCAACTTCACTTGAAATAACGCTAAGTTCTGATAGCCAGCTGGCGGAAGGTAAAGTTTTTGGGGCTCGTTTCTGAATGAGTTTCAGGTCATACCCATATGGCACGCCGTTAGGTCTAAAGTTTGTACCTGTTACTTGTCCGGTCGTCGCTCCAACGGCGATGTAGTAAGTACCGGATGAAGTTGCTTTGTAGTCCAGATCCGCATCTGTCATCGTATGAAGTAGTTCACCACTTGTGTCGTGTAGAAAGAGCCTGGATTTGACTCCTCTATCGACATCACCATTAACGAGTGCTCCAGATATTCTAAACCTGTATGTGGCGCCTTCTGTTAATGATGCACTGTAGAGATCTCTGAAGGTTGCATATTCTATCTGGCCTGAAGTGTCCTGTGCACCTATGATGATGTTAGTTGGTGTAGCCTTATCAAAGGTGTCATCATCGTTAAGTACTCCATCTATATTAGTGTCCCATGATAATGCTCTCTCTGTTGCTTCGCCTAAATCATAGGATTTGATTGTAAAAGTACCAATAGGGACTCCAGAAATTCTTCCTGAATCATTGAGCTGATAACCGTCGGACCATAATCCGCCAGCATCAAGATAGTAGACTCCAGTGCTTGGAGCATCATAGTTCAACACTAACTTTTCTCCAGTTGATCTTGCTTTATCCTTTTTCGGTCGAGGGAATACAGGAACTCCATTTTTATCTCTAATAAACATAGATGGAGCCTGCATTGAGTCTCCGTATTGCTCAAAGCGATAGGCTCGAGTTTGTTGGAGATTCATTTTGTACCACTTCCTGTTGTTCTCCAACTTGATTTCGTCTTGAATGAAATTTCCAACCGTGTGCTCAGTAGCATTATTCAGAAATTCAGAAGCTTGGCCCGAAGGCACTTCAACCTCAGATCCAACAAACTTGATAGGATCATTTGAATCAAGTGGTTCAGGTGGAGTCCAAGTATTCGTCCATTTAACTCTGTATGAACCAGCATCAATTCCAGCGACATCGACGTAGTAGACACCCGTTTCGTTGGCGGTGTAAGTAATTTTTGGATTCCACCACCCGTTGATGTGGTCGTTGTAAAATAATTGCTTGCCGTGACTGTCTCTTATCCTTAATTCAGGATCCTTGAGTGAGTTTCCTATTAAGTTAAATTCATATACTGAGCCCTCATCTAATTTAACTTTGAACCAATCTCTATCATTTTTTCTTTCAAGGGTGGCTTGGTTTTCACTGAACCCTTTTTCATCATCAGCAATGTTACCGGTTAATGACCCATTAAGCGTTGTATGACCATTTAAAGCTTTCTGCGACAAGGTAAAGGTGCCGCCTCCAGCAAAGTTTACAACACTTCCAACATCTAGCATGGCATTACTGTTTGTTGCTCCTGTAGAGTCGTTGGTTTGAAAAACCAATGCATCAATGTTGATTGACGTAGCTCCGTTTGTGGCTTCACCGTCCGACTTGATACTTAATAATGTTTGGGTGGTGTCCATTGATGACAAAACATCATCAGTAATGTGAACCAGGCTTAAGTCGTAAATTATGTTGCCAGTTCCACCATCTTCAATGCCCCATGACTTTGTGTTCCATGCGTCTATAAAGAAGACGCCTGTTCTGTTCGCTGTAAATGTCATCTGGGCATGTCCGTCCTTAATTGTTTCAATCCAAACGCTAGCGTCGTGATTTCCATGAATATACTTTTGGTTGTCTCTAAAATAGACACCGGACTCTGTGAATAGTTTTATGCTAGGCCTGTGGAAGTGGTGAGTCATGATATCAATCTTGTAGGTATTACCCGCCACTAAATTAGTTTTAAACCAATCTCCATCACCACCGTGAGTACCCCAAAGTAGGTCCTCATTAGCACCATCCTCTACATGTTTTTCCCATGTGCCTGATGCGGTACCACCAACCTCTATGACTCCGCTCGTGGACATGTTTTCTTTTTGGTCATCCAGAACATGGGTGACAGTGAAGTCAACATTTCCAGTAATGTTTGATGAAGCCTCAAGATAAAAATCTCGAGGTTCGTTATCGTTTTCAAAGCGGTTTTGAGGTACCGAATAAACATAAGTTGAGCTTTTTGATTCATCATCATAACCGCCTCCTGGTTTTCCCCATTTTCTGTCATATTTCCACTTCCAGAGATCACCCTTTGGTTTACCATATTCGTCGTAAACTCTTATGAGAGGTGATTGACGGCTATAGGAAAGGTTAGCATCTCCTTCGAGTTCAATTTTATAACTCTCTCCTGGGATCATTTGAACTGAATACCAGTCTTTGTCCCCGCCATAATCCATGACTGAAGTTATTTTTTCTCCGAATGTGTAAGGTGTGGCAGTTTCTTTTGTTTCACCAATAGTGTCATTAGCAGCAAGGCTATCTAATTCAGCCATTGAGATGTTGTAACCTCCCTTGGCTCCCCAATGAGTTCCAATTTCAACGAAGTATGGTGCTGTGTATTTTGGAGTCCAGTCGATTACTATTTCCTGCTCGTTCTCACTAACACCGTGGTAATGCTGAGAGATGATGCCTGTAGGTAATTCAACCATTCCAAATCTATATCTTCCAGTAATGAAAGTGTATCCGGACTCGGTAGCTGAAATGTCTCCAGAAAGTTTTCCTGAAAGTGTGGTCGCTTCTTTTTGAGCTTCTTCAGATACTTCAAATGTTGAACCATTGGTAAAAATGATAGTTGTTCCTTTATCTACTATAGTCGAGAGAGGGTTTATTTGTATCGTAGAGTCTCCATCTGAAGCGTCTGCTGTCGCCATATATACACTGTAATAAGCACCTTCATCATCAGCAATGTTGCCGCTCAGTGTACCTGTTAGTGTTGTGTGGGTGACTAAGGCTTCTTGTGATAAAGTGAACGTGGATCCACTTTCAAAGTTGATGATCGTTCCGACTCTTAAATAATTGCCCATAGGATCCACATTAATAGTGGTGGCTCCATCTGTTTTTGCGCCGTCTGCAATGATGCTCGCTTGTGGAGTGGTAGTTTCTGCTTCTACTTGGAAATAGAAAGTTCCAGTTTCTGTTGCTGTGAATAGCATTTCAGCATCTTTAAACTTAGTTCCTTGATGTGATGAACTTACGCCAGCGTTGTTGTTGGCATTCTTGATAAATTGACCATCTGGTCCATAAATAGAAAACTTTGGATCGGGTAGTGCCCTATTGAGATTACTTGGACGTCCAACGACATTAATTTGATAGACTCGTCCCTCCTTAAGATCAGCTGCGATCCAATCCTTATCTCCATAAGTGATGATAGCTCCAATGCTATTTACTCCATCCCCATCTAATGCTGGGAACTTATAGGATTTCGCAGGATTATCACCGATTTCACGAGTGTAAGCATTCTCCTGACTGCCGATACCAGAAAGGGATCGTTGCAGCCAATAATTTGATGGTACTTGTGGTCCGTTAAGTTTGAGCCAGCTACCTAAAGGGGCGCTGTAATCCGAGTTATTCACATCAGTTAAGTCGATCCTGAATTGATATCTTTTGCCTGCTTCGACATCGACTCTAATCCAATCAGTGTCTCCTTTGGCGTCAAGGTTTCCAGAAGTTGGTGAGGAGGTAGTGAGGATTCCAAGAGTATTTCTATTGTCTGAAAAATCATCATTGAAAAAATTTGAGTAGATTGTATACCCCATTAAATCATTAAAATCGTTTGCACTTGAGGCTCTTAAATAATAATAGCCGTCGGCTACAGGGGTGATATTTTCCAAGCCTAAAGACCCATTTCCTACATCACCTTCAACGAGAACACCGTCACTATCGAAAAGCACTAACCTTGCATAGTCGTCTCCGAGTGAATGTTCTGAGGTTCCAAAAATATTAAAGGAATAATTATTTTGAGCTAACATATCAATCCCAAAGAAATCGAAATCCCTATTGTCTTTTGCTCCTGTTCCTTCGCCCGGGCCTGCGTAAAAAGTTCCACTGACCCTCTTTCCAGCTTGTAGGTATCCAGCATCTGTAAAATCATAGGATGCGGGTATCCATGGACTTCTACCATCTGATCTCGTGCGTCCCGGCCAGCCATCATCATCTGGGTAGATAACGTCTCCACCAAAATCATCTGACAATTCTTTAGCACTTAGATTAAAGCTTCCCGTAGCAACGTTAGCCTGATTTTCATCAATGTCCTCGTTGCTATATGCCTCAAGGAAGAAATCACCTGTATAAGGTGCTATAAAAACAATTGTAGATTCGTCTGTAGACCCAGCACCTGAATAATTAGTAATGCTGGATTCTTCAAGAATTTCACCAGTATCATCTCTGAGAGTGAGAGAGGGTTTAGGTGCATCAATTTTTGATAATACCCATCTATAGATTTTACCCTTCTCAAGGCTGTACTTGTACCAGTCTTTATCACCATCAACTTCGATTTTCCCACTAAATTTGTCGGAGATGCTTTTTGTAACAGTTGTATCAATACCGCTGGGTACATCATTTGATGAAATATCACTAAAAGCGACTGGCACTCCTCTTTCAGTTAACCAAGGTCCCCAATTTGCTACAGGTCCGCCACCGCCAGTCACAACGTACTGACCAGTTCCTATACCTTCATAGTTAGGCCAGTAGGTTGGCGAGCCTGATGAAATTACTAGGTAATAATAGCCAGCCTCTGAAGGTTTGTATTTTAATGTTCCATTTAATCCCTTACCGTTGTCATTTTCGTCTCCCATTGCCCAGTTTTGACCGTCCTTCTGCAATCCTATTTGTGTGTCGGGGAATTCACCGCCAACCTCAAACTCATACCACCTCTCTACGTTTAAATAAATTTTGATGTAGTCGACATCACCATCAAAATCTAACTTACCAGTAAAGTTTTTGAACTTATAGTTTTCGTCAATAATCCCGTAATCAACAGTTGACGCATCCACTTGTCCTTCGGTTGGAGCATCGCCGCCAGAGCTTTGAGGTTTCACTGTATCCCCGTTAGGTTCAACATCTATAAGAGTGCCTGCATCTGTAATAAAAGTGTCAGCTGGGACATGCTCAGCAATAATGTTAAAAGTACCAAATAGAAAATCGAGGTTATAAGCAGTGCCGGTTCCTCTTCCAAAGAAATCTAACAAGTAGTATCCAGTTGCTTTTGGTGTAAAAAATATTTCAGCGTCATCACCCATAAAGTCTCCATTATCGTTTCCTGCGAGCGAGTCATATAAAAGGCCGCCGGCTTTTGTTCTGTTCATTCTATTATTGGTGAGATTAATGCCGCTTATCTCTATAATTTCTTGAGCTGAAGCATCAAAAAACACATTGACCGTATTGCCATCTGAATCCTGTGATATAGGAATTAAATTTCCATCACCATTTAATTTTTTTGCGTTATTAATGGCGGTGGCTATTTGGGCGGTGGTGCTAGTACCATCGTTTGCAACGTGAATATTAAGTTTGGTATTATCTATGTCATAATTTGCGTAGGGAGTTTGTCCATCATTAATGTCGGGGAGGATCTCAAATGACATTTCCCAATCCAAACCAATTTCAGATGAAATTCCGTTCCCTGTGGGAGTACCGTCATCACTTACCTTGAATGGAATGCTGTCACCATTGATTTTCAGTAAGTACTCAACAGCAGTGTTCTCGGTTCCTACTTTTGTGCGTGACCTGTTCAAATTTGTGTTAGTAGGTACTAGGGTAGGAACATTAGATTCGACACCAATTTTAAAAGTTGAATTGTCATCTTGAGCGGGTTCTGCATCATTTGCGCTGTAGAGCCAAGATCCGGTGTGCTTATTAATGGTGACCGTTCCGAGGTCGGGTTGTTTAATTACTGAATACCTTCTTTTATCAATGTCTAAAGGCCCTAGAATCTGCATTTCGGAATCAGATAATGTGATGCCTTCCATTACAAATCTGTAGCGCTGATCCTTTTCCAACTTAAAGATTTGTTGATTTGTGGCACCGTTTTGTGTCCATCCATTGAAGGGTGAAAAGTATGGTCCACTTTCAGTGATTTCTTCTCTGAGAATTAACTTACCTTGGCTAGGCACTTCATAGAAACTGATGGTGTCGCCGTAGCCGTCGTCCGCGGTCACAGGGTTAGGATTTTTAGAGCCGGCTATCGTAATGCTTATGTTTCGCTCGGTTCCATCAAAAGATTTAATAGTAAATTCATCCTTCACGCTCTCGGAGCCAACCGCCATTAGGTGATGGTTGCTCAGAGTAGATTCGTAATTCCAAGCACCTTCTGCAGTGAGAGTAAATTTTCCGTGGGTACCCTGTGTTTCTTGGGCTATTAATTTTGCCTCATTGGTATCTTTGTCCTTCACCCTGATGAAGCCACTTCCTTTCTCGATTTGAGATGTTTTAGATGCTTCAATGATGTAGTCTAATTTGGACATTACTGCCGCGTCATTAGTACCTTTTATTGAAACGAGTATTTGAAATACGAATCCATTTTCAGCAGTGAAAGAAAATAACTCCTCCCTTATTGCGCCGGCAGGCAAATCATCATGTGTTGCGGCATAATCTATTCCCGAAACCTTGTTGGCTTTGGAATTATATTTATAGGTTCCATCAGTCAATACCTCGAGGTCACCATAGAGGGATTGATTTCCAGATGAGTACGATGCCGTTACCTGTTTCTTTGTGTAGGGTAGAACAAGATTTTCATAAGCTCCTTTATTATAGGAGCCTTCTTTTTTTAAAGCGTTTCCATTTGCATTAAGGTCAGCCGTCTCATCCAGATTTATAACCATTCCACTGGGAACATCAGGCTGTGTGTCAAGAGCATCTGCAATGCCGTCACCGTCAGTATCTTGTCCATGAAGGTGACCAGGTAAAATTACCAATAATAATAATGTCAGTAATTGGGTCCAAAAATTTGGACGTAAATTTGTATAGGTGTTGTTTATCATTGTGATTAATGAATGTTTAGTAGGTAATTTTTATGTGCATTATTTTCATAAATAATGCAGACTGGATTTACAGAGATTTTGGAAATATTGCTTAAAATATTGGAATAAGTCGACACTTTGGTTGCGAAATAGCTTAAAAATTTAAGCCTTTTTAGTGATCGGTTTCCGAGAATTTTGTATAAAAAATAAGATGCTATGCATTAATCTTATTACCAACGGGTTACGAAACAGCTAAAAAATTTAAGCTGATTTTTGGTTATCTTCTTCCGAAGATTTTGCATAAAAAATCTCTAGGTCTAATCAATTGAGAAGATCTTAATGATGCGTCTTTTTGAAAGAAGTTACAAAAAATAAAACGCTACGCATTAATATTATTATCAACGGGTTACGAAACAAAATAGAAGCTTTGCCTTTTTGGTTTTTTAATTAAATAATTTGAAGATGAAATATTTAATTTATCTCTTGGGATTATTAATTTTTACGAAATGTTTTTCTTTTGCTGATTCCAAGCTCACATATCATGCTGAGGGTAAAGGAGGAGCTATTGCCGCTGAGGACCCAAGAGCAGTTAGTGCAGGAATGACCATTCTTAGGTTGGGTGGTAATGCAGCAGATTCTTCAGTTGCTGTGATGCTCGCTGCTAGTGTTGTCGATTATGGTATGTTCTCAATTGGTTCAGAGGTTCCGTTCATGATTTTTGATTCAGCCTCTGGTAAAGTAAAAACACTTTCAGGTTTGGGAAGCGCTCCATTAGACAAGGAATCGATTCCTAAGTATTTCAAGGAAGGTATTCCTGCTGGAGGAGGAATGAGAGCGGTGCCTGTCCCAGGAGCCGTCCATCTTTTTTTTACTGTTTTAATCGAGTATGGGACAATGTCTTTTTCTGAAGTTGCAGCACCTACTTTGAAAATTTTAGATCAAGGCGGTGAAGATTGGTATGACGAATTAGCAATAACCATAAGAAAATTAATAGCAACCGAGTCGAAAGCAAACGGTAATCGAAAAGAAAAATTAAAAGCTGCACGGGACCGTTTCTATAAGGGAGATATTGCTGAACAATTGGTTAATTACTATAAAGAGAATGGAGGTTATCTAACGTTACAAGATTTAAAAGAACATCAGACTCTCATCGAGGATCCAGTTAGCGTTAACTATAAAGGTTATACAATTTTAAAATGTGGCCCTTGGACTCAAGGTCCTTACCTATGCCAGACACTTAGGATTCTTGAGGGTTTTAATTTAAAAGCGATGGGGCATTTGTCTGGTAACTATATTCATGCTTTGACCGAGTCTTTGAAGTTAGGTTTAGCTGATCGTGATTATTATTATGGTGACCCTAGATTTACTAAGGTTCCTATGGATGAGCTCTTGTCAGATGAGTATACGAAGATTCGTCAAGGCCTTGTTAATATGGAATCGGCTTCTCTAAAAGTTAGACCTGGTGATCCAATTAATATGAAAGCATTGGTTGATAAGCCTTCGAAGTACCGCCCTGGTCCTGGAGGAACAACAACGTGTGTTGTTGCTGATAAGTGGGGTAATTTTGTGGCGGCAACTCCGAGCGGTAATCCACCTTACAATATATGTGAGACCTTAGGAATTGCTCATGGCAATAGGTTACGAAGTTTAAATACGGCTAAAGGGCATCCTAACCGAATTGAACCAGGAAAAAGACCAAGGATTACTTTGACTCCAACTCTAGTAATGAAAGAGGGGATGCCAATTATGGGAATCAGTGTTGCAGGTGGAGATCTTCAAGACCAAACGACATTAAATTGTTTGCTAAACTTTATTGAGTTTGGAATGAAACCACAAAAGGCGGTCACTGCCTCACGGTTTTCGACTAGGCATCACGAAAACTCTTTTGATCCTACTGCTCTTCGTACGGTTGGTGTTTTAGGTGGACTCACTCTTAATACTGAGATCAAAGAGAATGTGGTAAAGGATCTCCTTAATAGGGGGCACAAGGTTTCAAAGGCTAGTGGAGCAATCGCTGCTCCGGTGATGGTTTTTTATGAAAAAGAAACTGATCTTTTCTATGCTGCGGGGGATCCTAAAGCTAACAGACATGCTGCGGTGATAGAGTCAGTCAAATAATTGTTGTAAATTTTAGAATAATTACAATGGACAGGAGAGTTGTAAAATTGAATAGTAATTCTAATGAGATTAATACCCGCTACCTTAATTTTTTCTCTTTTAGTTTTTAATTTTGTTTCGGCTGAAATTCCGAAGCCTGATGATGCTCCGCTTCCTCTTTCTCCTGAGGAGAGTAAAAAACATTTTAAGCTTACGGAGGGCTTTAGGATAGATCTCATTGCTTCAGAGCCTCTCATTAAAGATCCGAGTTGTATTGCTTGGGACTCTAAAGGACAATTGTTTGTGACCGAAATTTACGGTTATAATTTGGAGGGTCATTTGGATGTGACCGAGCTTAACAAGACTGGTAAATTGGACAAATCCATTCGTCGTATTCGCGTTGGACCCGAACTAAAGGCTGAAGCTCAAAAAGGTCAGACTGGAAGCCTGAAGCTACTAATAGATAATGATAAAGATGGTAGAATGGATGAGGCTATTGTATGGGCAGATGATATTCCTGCGGCTTACGGTGTCATTGTAGTTGAAAACGGAATTATTATCACAGCTGCTCCGCACATTATCTTTTTTGCTGATACTAATGGAGATAATAAACCGGATATAAGAAAAACTCTTTTTACGGGTTTTACTACCGGAGAAATGGAGAGAGCTATTAATAATCCCGTTATGGGGCCAGACGGTTGGATATATGCTGGGCAAGGATGGGGAGGGGGAGATGTTACCGGACCAGGTCTAAAAGGATCAGTTAAAATGGGGCGTACAGATTTTAGATTTAAGGTTGATGGTTCTGCTATCGAACCAGTGAGTGGTTCAAATCATACTTTTGGGATGGCTTTTGATGATGTTGGGAATCGATTTCTAATTACAACAAGTGTACCATCTTTATACGCGGTTCCGTTACCTTATCATTATCTAAAAAGGAATCCTCATGTTCCTACTCCTAGCTTGACTGAGACGGCCAGTAATTATCATAACACGTTTCCAACGAGTACGCCTCATCCTTGGAGGAGTAAAAGGGGAGCTGATCCGAGGTGGGTTAAGTTTTACGGTGAAGGAGAAACTAAGCCTAATGGTAATTTCACCTCTGCCTGTGGCCAGCAAATTTACAGGGCAACTCTTTTCCCAGAGGCATATCGTGGTAATTATTTCTGTTGTGAACCCCAACAGAGCATGGTTCACAGAGCCGTCGTTGAACGTGATGGTCCTGGCGTGCGCGTTCGCCGTCATCCTAAGAACAGAGAATCAGAATTTTTGACTTCAACGGACGGGTGGTTTCGTCCAAATAATTTAAGAGTTGGTCCTGATGGGGCGTTGTACGTCATAGATATGTACCGTGAAATTATAGAGGATTATTCTGCAATACCTCGCTACATGCAGCAGCAATACGGATTACTTAATGGTAGTGATAGGGGAAGAATTTGGAGGGTTGCACCAGTGAGTAGTAAGCCACAACCTATTAAGGGTAATGGTCAGAAGTTTGCTAAATCTGTATCAGAAAGAATCAAAAAATTATATAAACCAGGGGCAAATTTATCTAATGCCCTAAGTGATGATAATTATGCTATTAGGCTGCATGGGTTGAGGGCTGCTGATAAATTATTTAATAAGAATAATGCTCTATTTTTAAAAGCGTTAGCGCTACTTGAAAATGAATCCGATTCGAGTGTGCTTTTGCAGCTTGCATTAAGTTTGGGTGAAAGTGATTCACCTGAAGCAGTTAAAGGACTTCTTAATTTAGCAACTAATTATTCTAAAATTCGTTGGATGGACAATGCTGTGTTGAGCTCTTTAGGTCGTACCGCAGGCCATTTTTTTAAGTTGGCCATTAAAGAAAAATCAAAAGTGAATTCCTCGTTACTTGAAAGGGTTGCTGAAACAGCGGCAAGGTCTGGTCAAGCCAGTTCACTGTTGGTTGCCGTGAATCATCCTGATTCTGCTTTCAGACTCCGAATTCTTGGGCTTGCGGATAAGCATGGCGTTGATGTGTCTGGTTCACTACGTGACGCGGCAGATCGAGCCCTTTTAGATAAAACAGCTAGTAAAAAAGAGCAACTAGCAGCGCTTGAATTAATTCATCACGCGAGCCCTTTGGTCGTTGAGTTAGCAGTAAAAAGATTAATGGAACCTGCCTCGAGTTCAGACTTTAGAGTAAAAGTCATTAATGCTGTTCTTTCCAAAGAGAGCCCGGTAGCGGCCAAGGTTCTGATAGATCATTTGCCAAGAACGACTCCGCGCCTTGGTTCGATTATTGTTGAAGAGCTCTTGGCTTATAATAAAACCACTAAGGAGCTCTTGAAAACTATTCCTAATATAAGTCTTTCCGAATTGCAGGTGTACCGTTTGCTGAATCATGATGATAGTGAAATTCGTGCGCTTGCGAACTCACTCTCCAATGCAAGTCATGTTGATCCAGAAGGTAAGGAAAAGTATAAAGCATTTTATTCAGCATTATCTAATAAAGCAGACATACAAAAAGGTGGCGTTTTGTTTGGCGCGCATTGCGGTACGTGTCATCAATTTAAAGGCCAAGGAATTAGTGTGGGTCCTCCACTTGATGGAGAAGCTGGACGTCCTGCCGAGTCACTCTTAGCAGATGTATTAAATCCCTCAGGAGAAATTACTGCGGGTTATAGAACCTACATTGCTAAGATAAATGGGGGCATTGAGCATACCGGGGTATTATCCTCGGAATCAGCGACCAGTATTTCACTTATCAAGGCGGCTGGTTCAGAGACTCAAATCCTACGTTCTGACCTTGCCTCGTTATCACCAGTCGACCTTTCACTAATGCCTTCAACTTTCGATAAAATATTAAAACCTAAGGATTTGTCGGATATCATATGGTTTATTAAAAACAAAAAAACTGACAATTCTCTGGTTCTCTTTGACGATGAGCCTCGCTTTGCTGAGTCTCTTGATGCAGGCAAGGGGGAGGCTGCAATTGATGAAGACGATTGTTTATCTGGTAAAGCTTGTTTAACGGTTTCAGGTTTTCAGAGGTACTCTAGCCAATTGCCTGGCTGGGATTTTAATGTTCGAAAGAATCCTAAAAACAAGGATGAATTTCGATATATAAGAATAGCGATGAAGGGGGTTGATGCTAAAGGCATGATGGTTGAATTTGCCGACAAAGGAAAGTTTCCACCTGAAAACAAAGCCGTCAGGACTTACTACGTGGGTGATAATTCAACTGGATGGCAATCCAATCAGCTTTCTAAAGAAATTCCAACAAAGTGGAAAAGTTATACCATTGACCTTTGGAAGGATAATGGAGACTTCACCATCACAGGAATGGCGTTTACGACAATGGGAGGGAAGGGAAGCTATGATAAAATAGAACTTCTCAGAGAGCTATAATAAAAAAAATTAGGCGCTGAAGCCCTCGACTTCCCAGCCTTCTCTGTAATTTCTTTTAATTAGTTTATTTGCAGATGCACTATTCTTTATGGTCAGATTTTGTGCGTCCCACGTCAATTTTTGATCCGGATTTCTTATAGCAACCGTGCCAAGGAGAATGGCTTCGGTCATTGGTCCGGTTTGTTCAAAGTAAGATTCGTTCTTAGTCTTTCCAAGGATAGCATCTAAAAAGTGATGATAGTGATTTCTTGGATCAAGATCTGGCTTAATCGTGCCCTTATATTTATCCCTAGGAAGCAACATAGCTCCTCCACCATTAGGAATTAAGACGGCTCCTTCAGTGCCAACAATAAGTGCTGACTCTGGTGGGTATTTATCTCCATGGTACCACTTTTGTGCCTCTTCTGGTGGATAGAATAGTCCATCAAACCACTCAATTGTTATCTCGTCTTTTTCGGTTAGGGAGTTGCCTGGAAATGTCCAAGTGATGTGATCACTCTGGGGCCACGTATCACCTCTTCGTGGTTTTGAAATTTTCCATGAATCTTGAACTCTTGCATGAATGGTTTTTGGTGCCGTTAAATCAAGTGCCTTCCAAGTAGCGTCAAAGACGTGGCAACCGATGTCACCGGACCATCCTGTTCCAAAGTCTTGCCAAGCTCGCCATTTACTTGGGTGGTAAATTTCAGGAGCGTATGGCCTGGTGGGTGCCGTTCCTAGCCAAAGGTCCCAATTTAATTGATCAGGTTTAGTATGCTTTTTCTCGGGCCTAGGGCCAACGAGTCGGTAGCTCTGAATTGCTCCTGGTCTGTTAGAACAAAGATAGACATGTTTCACTTTTCCAATCAGTCCCTTCTTTATGTAATGGACACCCATTCTGTCACCGAAGCCAGAAGCGGCTTGAGTTCCTAATTGTGTTTTTACTCCAGCATCACGAGTCGCTTCAGCTAATGCTCTGACTTCTGCTACGTCGTGGCAAAGGGGTTTTTGGCAGTACACATGTTTCTTTGCTTTGACAGCATTGTAAGCAATGGGGAAGTGCATGTGATCTGGAACCGTAACGTTAATGGAATCAATTTTGTCGCCCTCCTTTTCCATGAGTTCTCTCCAGTCAGAATAGGTTCTGGCCTCAGGAATTTCTTTGGAGACTTTGTCCAAGTAGTTTTTATCAACGTCACAAATGGCAACAACCTTAGTTTTTGAATGCGAACTGAAATTTTTATAGTCGTTATAACCCATCATTCCTCCAACACCAATGCAGGCATGTTGAATATTACCGTTAGGGCTTTTCCCAGATGAAATAGATGGAGCAAAAACAGTGCTTGCTAAGGTTGTCTTCAGGAATTTACGACGATTAGAGGTCAGTTTTTTCATTTTTTTCAATGTTAGCTAAATAATTAAGTCTTAATTTTGTTTAACTTTTTTATCAGTTTACCATTCTCTATGAACTTTACTGATTTGTAATCTATTTTCGGAATGGAAATGATCAGTGGGCAAGAAAATTTTGCTGTTTGTGACTTTTTTTTCTTCGTATTATATCTCAATTCAAGTTCACCTTCATTGTTAGTTAGCGAAATAACATCAAATTCGTAAAAGAATGATCCTCGCCTGATTGCAGAAATAACAATCTTTGATTGTAATGATCCCTCTTTTAAACGGTTTGATTTGTCTCCCTGAACAAAGGCAATTCCGAAAGCAGAATTAAAACTTTTTTGCTCACTAGTGACAACAAATGATTGAGGTTTTTTAGGTTCGAATTTGCTAGAAACGAAGTAACCCGAGTGAACATCAAAATTAATTTTATTGGGCTTGTCTATTTTTTCCTCAGAAGAAGAGAAAGTGATCATCAATGTGAATAATAACCCAATTAATGTAGGGGGTTTCCCAGGTTGATGACTTTTAGGCATAGTTAGAAATATTTTTATTCTTTTAAGGTAGATGTATTTCATTTGTTAAGGAAACGAAATAGACATCCATTTCCTTAGAAATTAATTAAAACAATCTCCAAAATTATTTTAATACTACTCAAGTAGTCTCACGCGATAAAATCCCTTTTTGCCTTTGGGAGCATCTTCGTGAGTGAATGATGTTTTCTCATCTTCACCTTCAATTCCATCATCAAGTTCTTCCCACTCGATCATGTCCGTAGAGAAATCAACTCCATAGATCTTGCCTGCAACGGAGTTCCAAGTGATGTCAGTGGAATTTGCATTGTCACCGTTGGGTCCGAACTCAGTAATAATGAATGGGACTCGAGCACCGGTAAAAGTGATTTCTCCATGAGGTCTTACAGCAAAAAATTGTCCAGATGTCCAATTCCATGTAGGTAAAGCGCCTGAGCTGGCAATTTTAGCAATATTAAAATACCAGACGTCATCAAATTCTGGGGCTTTTGGATGGTACAATCCATTGGTTCCAAATTCATCTGCATTGAAATCTGTCCAAGGGATAAATAATTCAACAACTCCTCCAAAGTCGCCATGATTAGATACCCAATTTAGTTCCCTAGGAGCAGCCCATCCTGCGTTGTTTCCAAAATTAGCGTTGTATCT
Source organism: uncultured Verrucomicrobiota bacterium (assembly GCA_902510815.1). Taxonomy (GTDB): domain Bacteria; phylum Verrucomicrobiota; class Verrucomicrobiia; order Verrucomicrobiales; family DEV007; genus EC70. Next base: position 32,366 of record CABXDI010000013.1, read on the forward strand.
AGCTTCTAAAAAAGTTGTTCTTTCCTGATCATCGAGTTCATCCGCGAATCTAGTGATAAGACCATTGGTCTGCCAAATGCCAATATGGTAACCGTCGAAGCTTCCTTCGTTAGGCTCATCATCATCATTGGGGTCTATAAAAATATTATAATCATCAAATCCAAAGTCAACGTTTCCTCCCCAATCTCCCCAGGAAGTGTTATTAGTTTGGGCTATCATATAGAGACCTTCATCATTCCATAGTAATTGAAATTCAATTTTCTCACTAGATTCTGTTCCGCCAGTTCTCAGAAGTTTAAAATCGGTTGCCGCTTCGCTGGCTTTATCCCATTCTCCGGGACTACGAACACCATCTAATACGGGTGCTGATGCGTTAAAAACTACTTCATATGTTTTTATTTGGGCTTCTGAATTTAAAGCGAGTAGAAAAAATGTTCCTACTAGCATATTCAAAATGGATTTTGTGGTAAAAGGCCTAGATTTTTGCTCCTGATTTGTCATTTGAAAACTTTTACTACGAAATGAGCATTTAAAGCAAGCTAAATACCTTGATAGCCAGTGGCTTATTAATAGGGATTTCTATTTTCAGAACTAGCATTTAGTGTTATTCAGAGTATATATTTTAAGTTCGATTCAAATGGCATTTGCACACAAATTAAGTCTTGGGGTTGTTAATTGTTTAAGTGGTGAATTTAAGCAGGGTATCAGTTCGCCCTTTGTGATTGGCTCGGGGTCAGAATCAGATATGGTTTTGTATGATGATTTAGTGCTGGATCAGCATTGTCTTATAGAAAAGACAAAAAAAGGAATTCAAATTAGATCCACTCAGCCAGATCACCCTGATGGTAATATCATTCTTGATGGTAGTCCCACCACTCTGGCTCAGCTCAAAGCTAGGACTGAGCACTCTATACAAATTGGAAAAAGTTTTCTAGTTATCGTTACAACGATGTCTTCTAAAAAAGAAAACATTCAGATGTGGGGAAAAAATATTAAGAACGGAGGATGGATAATTAATAAGTCCAATAAGGCGGCAGCCACCAGACCGTTACAAATAAACGAAGTCTTTGATGCACGTGACACAATGGGGTTGGATCCTGATTCAACACCCGTATTTAAGGGCTCTAGTGAGGTCGGTTTTTATCTTTGGCAACTCATGTCCATTGAACCAGAACGTGAACAAAGTCATAACGCTGAACTGGCTGAATCTGAAAATGAGCCGGTCGCCGATAGAGTTGAAGATCATGAAGTAGAAAACGCATCAATGTCCAGATATGTTGATTCTGATAATGGGGAGTTTACTTGCCCAACTTGCTGGTTGAAATTTGATCGAGGTGATGTGATGCATGTGGCTGTTCATGATTCTTTATTTGGGGATCCGTTACTTGGAGAAGAACAAATGAAGAGGTTTCATGCTGATAGGTTTAATGATAAGGGTCAGGCTCTTGATGAATACGGAATACCCTGTACGGAAATCGCATGTCCTCATTGTAGGAGAACTTTGCCTCCTGGTTTTTTCGATGAGCCACACAAAATATTTTCTATTGTCGGGGCGCCTCAGTCAGGAAAGTCCTATTACCTCACTGTTCTAATTAAGCTCTTGCAGACGACTCTTTTTAAAGAATTTGGTGTGGTCTTTCGCGATGCTGATCCTGCTGGGAATGCTCCTATAAATGAGATGAAATCTCATTTATTTAGTGCTCAAAATTCTGCTCAGGCCTTTTTGACGAAGACTCAGTTAGAAGGTTCGATGTATGAAAGGTTGCCTAGATATGATAGGATGGTTACTCTGCCAAAGCCGTTTATTTTTTCTTTGTCTGGCGCTGACTCTGATGATGAAAATTGTTCATTGGTTTTTTACGATAATGCCGGAGAGCATTTCCAACCGGGACAGGATTCAACGAATTCACCAGGGGCTCAACACATCGCTTCATCAGATACTATCTTTTTTCTCTTCGACCCTACAATTAATCCTGACTTCAGAAGAAGTATTAGTGATTCTGAGGATCCTCAATTTAAATCACAAGTTTCCGATCAGCAGGATATTATATTGGCCGAAACTGAGGTTCGAATTAAAAAACTCCTTGGCTTAGGGCGGCGGGAAAAAGTTGATACTCCATTGGCGATAATTGTAGGAAAGTGTGACTCTTGGATAGACAAAATAGGGGTAGAAAATTTAAAAGATCCCGTCAGTGATGGAACTCTTGATATAGGAGCTGTCGAATCGAATTCCCAATTAGTAAGAGCTATGATGGAAGAGCATTGCCCATACGTCGTTGCAAATGCTGAAAGGATATCATCAGACGTATGCTATTTTGCAGCGAGTGCATTTGGGCATACCCCAGTAACCTTCGAAGATGAAAAAGGGGTTTCCCGTATCGGACCGGATCCTCAGAAGATAAATCCAATGTATGTTGAAATACCAACTCTCTGGGCGCTTTCAAGGGTTAGGCCCGGGTTAGTTCCATTTTTCCAATAATTTAACTTAAGAACAAAGGCCGTTTTAAATGGCTTACCAACTCATATATACTAGCGTTCCTCGGGGATTAGTTCCCGGGCGTAGCGGATATACTGTAGCTGCGAGGCATCGTCAGATTCGAGACAGGCTAGTTTCTGAGATAGAAAGAGTCAGCCGCTATTCATATTCCAAGGGAGGAGAATCTCCTGTAGTATATGCGCATCGCATTTTTGATATTTCAGGAAGTAAATTTCATGTCCTAACGAGAATTGTTGATGCTGGGTCTGATTACACTGGAAGAACGAATTATCTTGCTCATCACCTCATTTGTGATTCTAAAGAATTATCAAGTAGTGGAACTCATCCGGCAGAAATTTTATTGAATTTTGACTGGCTTGATTCATTTGAGGGTGAACCTAAATATCTAGAAGATTCTGATATTGTTGATCTTTCCAGTTATAAAGGAAATATAAAATTGCCAGCAGCTAATTGGAAAATTCTGCGTGGAGAAGCCGCAGACGCAGCTTTGCTCGTTGATACAAAATCAAAGGCTAAGAATTCAATTCTTGTTTTTGAGGAAAGTGATAAGTCCATAGAAAAAAGATTGATACTTTTAGTTGGCGAGTCGGCTAAATTATTAAGCTCACCTAATGAGATAACGTTCACTACTTTTTTTCAAGAGGGAGATACGATGTCTGATTTTCAATGGATCGGATGCGAATCGGGAAGTTCAATGGTTCAGAAACCAACGAATAGGGATATTGTTAACTTGAATAATATTGATCAAAAATCTCCAGACACAGAGCTTGCTCAGCTTGCAGTTAAGGGAGTCCTAGCGCCTAAGCCCACGGTGAACTCTCGTCCCAAAGAACAGTCTGGCTCCGCCGAATTCGCTTCTCAGAATCTTCGATCTGAACAGAAGGAGGCAAGTGCTAAAATTAATACTGGTTCTCTTCCTGCTCGAACTAATGTGCCTGCTCCCTCTTTTATTAAAACTGGTATTGGTGCTTCGCCGGTTTCAAGTATTGCTAGATCAGGTATAGATAATGCAGATGAGGTTCCATTTTATATAAAGAATTTAAAACTTATCGTTATTTCATCGGTTGTTGGAGTAGGTATTATTTCTGGCTTGTTTTTTTATCTCACGAGTTTTCAACCTAAACAGCGAATGCGAATTAATATTGAAAGGTTTGCAAACGAGCAAAAATACTTAGAGGCGAATGATTATCTAGATAGGGTTCTTAAGGAGCGTCCAAATTGGAGAGAAAGAATTGAGGATACTAGAATAGAAAAGGTTTTTAAACCAATGCGGGAAATAACAGAACTTAAAATCAACCAGTTTATAGGTTCTGATACTGAAAATAAAAAGGTAAGATATGATATTGCTAGAAATCAATTAGATGAGTTTCAGGTGTTTACTAATTATTTTAGTAGTGGATCACCTGAAGCTGCAAAAATATATAAGCTAATAGAAGACTATAATAATGCAGAGAAGCGTTATATGGATTCTTTGCAATCTGAAACTGCTAAGAATAATACGGAAAAAGAAATAATACCTAAGCCCAATGAAATTTCTCCACGGGATGATTCTGAATTAGCGTCTAATACAAACAAAAATGAACCAGAGAAAATTAAGTACTCTCCAGTATCATTATATATTTTTCTAAATACAGGAAACTTTGAGCAGTTAGTATTGCCTGAATCTTTGAGGCGACTATCTGAAGGTGACCAGGGTCAGTTAATGGTTAATTTAAAAGCCTATGGGTTATCGAATAATGATTTCCCTCTGTCGAGGATTATCAAAAGCGAAAAGATAAAATATAAATTTCCTGAAACAGCAGAAGAGGAAAACAATGAGATGGTTCCAATCTCAGGATCAATAAATCTTGAACTAAAGTTTCAGGGAGCTGGCTCTCTTTATTTGCTAAAACATCAATTTAAAGAATTAGATATTAAATCTAATCTATGGGGAGTTGAGAATAGTAATCTTATATCATTTTCTGAGGGAAGAAGTTCACTTGATGTATTATTATGGAATGGTGCTCCATTTGAACCATTAGATACGCATTTTAAATATACTGAGGGAAGAATCAGCTTAGATGAATCCTTGAATAGGGTGATTAATGCCCTAGGTAAGGCTGAGCCAGAGCAGTATTCCCCAAATAAGGTAATTCTAAAATATACTCCTAGGGGGACAGGTGCTGACAATGCTGAACCATTGACATCAGTAATTGATTTAGGGGTAGGGCGTAGAGAGGCGATGTTTATTAATGT
>CABXDI010000014.1 GCA_902510815.1 uncultured Verrucomicrobiota bacterium
GACACATATGGTTACCATGGAAGTCGCTGCAAAGAACGCACACCTACTTGGAGGAAACGATTCATTCATAGAGGATTGGCTCGAGACAGGAAAAAATTCTCGCACAATCCATATTCGCAATGGATGGAAACGCAAACTGACTGGAGAGTGGCATGCATTTTCTCAAGCCAAATATTCTGTTAATAGTTGGGACTTAGAAAAAGGAAAACGCTCCTTTAATTATAAGCTGAATTGGGATGGAGGAGTTGCCAAAGATTCAACCGGAGAATTTTACTATATGGTTTCCGGCGGCAAAGAGACTAAACCTACAACTAAAAATCCGTCCATATTTAAAATAGAGGGAAATTTCGAAAAACCTCAACAAACTCCAATTAAAATAATCTCAGCAAAAGCTAAAAGGATAAACGCTCAAAAAATTAGTATCGAATGGGAAAGTGATCCAAGCACACTTCCGCAATTCTCATATGACATAAAAGTGTTACATGCCATCAATAAAAAGAAGCGCATTATTAGTCACACTAAAACAAATATACCGCACCAAAGAAAAAATGAATTATCTATTCCAAGCTCAATTAATTCCAAAGACATTGAAATCATTGTTCAATGCAAAGATATATTAGATAATGAATCTAACGTTTTGATTTTCGGGCTTTAAATTCATCAAGCCAAAGAGAATTTGTTTAATCAATCGCAGAAGAATATTCCAAAATTCTTATAAAAGAGTTGCCTCGATTTTTCATATCAGGCTCAATTCTTTGCTTCTCTTTCCACAACCTACTGAGCATCTCTCGCTGCTTCAGACTCATTCCATCAATACGCTTATCAACATACTTCTGGTGCGTTGATGGATTGTAGGCCTGAGGTAATTTATTTGTGTCTATTTTTTTAAGGAGCCTCCCAAGTTCATCAGGATCAACATTACCAGAGATTTTTGGTTGTTTAATTTCCTTAAAACCCCAATGAGGAGCGTCGGAAAGAACACTCCTATTGAGAGCTATTAATTCATTTTTTAATTCATTAAATAGTTTAGGATTTTGATCGATAATATCTTTTGTCTGATTGGGATCATTTTTTAAATCGTAAAGTTCAAATTTCCGAAACCCACCTGATCCTTTTTTTATTTCAGGAATCCATGATTCCTGAAACTGATTTAGCCTAACAAATTCACTGCGAATTTTTTCTGCTTCTTTGTTTTTGAACTTAGAATTATACAACATTGAAAACAGCTCCTTGCGAATTACCGTCCGACCTAAATCTTTTTCTATGAAGACTTTCGCCTCATTAACCAATTCATTTATTCTCTTTTGATCACGTTTGAATTCTAATTTCCTGTAACCAAGCAACGTATAATCACCCTTTCTTAGAGCGACGTTGGGTTGTCCGGTCGGCGAGTGCCAAAATAGAGACTGCTTACGATGAAATTTACCTTTGGAGGTGAGCAATGGGGCAAGGTTAGAACCATCCAAATGAACATTTTTTGGTGGAGCTATATGGAGCAGCCCACACAACGTGGGTAATAGATCGACAGAGCCAGCAGGATTAAAAAGCGAACGGTCACCTTTAATCCCTTTTGGCCAATAGATGATTCCTGGTGTTCTGAGACCGCCTTGAAAATTAGACCCCTTATCACCACGCAATTCACCATTCCTCTCAGATCGATAACTACCATGATCTGATGTATAGACGATTATTGTATTCTCTAACTCACCCAAAGAATCTAACTTCTTAAGGATTCTTCCAATAGCTTTATCGGTATTTTCTACAGTGCCAGAATAAATTGCGGCCGGGTCATTCAACTTTCCGTATTTTGACACAATTTCATCAGGAGCTGCTATAGGTGCATGGGGCTCCTGAAACCAGAGATTGATGAAAAAAGGGCGCTCTTTTTGGTACTCCTTATCAAACCAATTAATGGCTTCATCGGCAATTATTTGGCAAGCATAACCCTCAATTTTTCCAGCCTCTTTACCATTTCTAACAAAGTTAACTGGATCTTTATGACTTGGATTAGCATTGTTATCAGTAGCAAACCAATAATCAAAACCATGATCATTTAATGACGGCTTATCGATACCTTTAAACGGTGTTCCAAGATGCCATTTTCCTAAGTGCACTGTTTGATAACTTTTTTCTTTTAACAACTCCGCAATCGTAACTTCTCTTTCAAGAAGATGCATTGAATGAACACTGTCTTGGATCACCGTATATACGCCCGTTCTTAAATGCTGCCTGCCTGTAAGAAATGTTGCCCTAGAAGGAGAACAAACAACAGCGCCTGAATGAAATTCGGCAAACTTCACACCCTCCGAAGCAAGTCGATCGATGTTGGGAGTCTTAACAATCCCTCCATAAGCTCCTATGTCTTTGACCCCTAAATCATCAGACATTAAAAGCAACACATTGGCCCTTTTTTTCTTAGCCGCTGAATTTAGCAGCTTTCTGACTTTGGGTGTTTCTTTTAAATAGCGAGCATGATCCAAGATCAAATTCACATTATGAGGAGCATGATGTTTTTCGAAATTTCCTTTTTGGAAAAAATGATTAACGAAGTTGATGGGTTTCTTTTCCCTCTGGTTGCTTAGTTGTGCATCGGCTCCTGATTCAATGAGCATTTTAGTAATATCGAATCGCCCCATTCTCGCCGCACTATGCAGCGCCGTATCCCCACTTTTCGTTTGGATATTTGGGTTGGCTCCATTCTCCAATAATATTTTTATAACCTCTTCATGCCCATACTGAGAAGCAATGATAATTGGAGGTCTCTCCTTACCAAAATGCTCATGGGGCATATTAAGATCGGCACCAGCCTCAATTAATATTTTAGCCTCTTTAATATTACCATTAATGAGACAGGAATTTAAAATTGTGGTTAAAAGATAAGGTGGTTCTTTTTTATATCTCAGAATGGCCTCTTCCCTAGATTCTACAAAAAATATGAGCTCATTGCTGATATAACTTTTCGGATTTTGAATTTGCACCATATTCATTCCCTTGGGTGGCATTTTGTACAGTTCAAGATCAGCTAAATCTTTTTCCACCATCTTGAACTTTGCAGGAAACCTTTCGCCATTCACGAAAACGTGTGAATTTTTCTTAACGTATCGCGCACTAATTCTCATTATTTTAATTTCCTTGTTAATACGTGGAAAAAGTTGAGCTCCTCTTTGCTCATGAAGTGAACCTGCCGTCCATATAACCGGAGGAGGAGAATTAAAGTCATCTCCAAGAGCTCCTGTAAACGTTCCAACAAAGGTTCCTGATTTAGCCTTTCGAATTAAGGACTTAAGAGAATAAATTTGACCACTAAGATCAAAATTTTTATAGCCAAATGCAGCGCTTACACCATCCTCAATATTCGTCTTAGAGGAATTATACTTAACGTAGCTTAGTTTTATTTTTTCACGTTTTGAATCATTAACTATTAATCCTGTTACTTTTAAAAGAATACTTCCTTTCTTCGCACTCTCTTCCAACCCTTTAATAAGGCTTAAGGTAATCGGGTCGTTTGCTGTTATATCACTAAGAGTGGCCTGCCTTCCAAATGCTCCAGGAAAACCCGAACTTGATTCTTTGAACATATCAATAACAGGCCACAGCCGCTTGGGCTCACCCATATTAAACATTCTTTTCCAAACCTCTTCCTCTGGAAAACCTCTCTCTGCTATTTCCTTCACTCCCCCAAGATCAATCACACTATTTCTTCCCTGCGCTTGGGTTATAAAACGATCAAGAGCCCCTCTAAAACTTGGTACTTGCATTGAATCCTGGTCAGTCGCCAAATAGGGAAACGTATGACAACTGCCACACACATTAGTATTAAGATTCTTTCGGTCACGCGCACCAGTTATATGAAATCTTTCAAATCCGACCAAAGCCTGATCCGACAACTTATCATCATAAGAGCGACCTTTAGTTGGCATATGCGAGAGGTTGAGGAGAAATTCCGCCATTGAATCTCTTTCTTTTTTTGTCAGGTAACCTTTTTTGTCTTCATCATTCCGAATATCACTGTCTGAATCCAGCATCGTTGTCGCCATTGAACCATCGATTACATGCCTTACTGAGGTTTCTGGTTTATTAACATCAGAATTTGGTTCCAGCATTTCTCTTGTCGCAGCATTTTTACCACCATAGGGATCGCCAGGAACACCATCCCAATGATAAGGAGCGGTTCCTCTAAGACCTCTCAAGGTTTGAGATAAACGTGGCTCAATTTGATCAGCTCCCACCAAATGCGGAGTTTCGAGGACCCATAGAAGTTGATCTGTATTACCATCGGCATGACAGCTAGCACATGAGAAGGTGCCATTCGAAGATGCTCTTGAAGTATTGAAAGCAATCCTACCCTCTTTATATAATTTAAGAGTAGGGTCATCGAGTTGAATTGTTTTAATAAATTTCCATTGATTAATGTCACTGACATCAAGTTTGGTAACTGAATTTGAAACAGCATTAAAAACCCACGCGAATTTCTCTGTACCATCTTTCATTTTTTGGAATGTAATTCCTCTTGGCACTGATCCAACTTTAGCTTTTGCAAGAACCTGACCACTCACTGAATCAATAGCAAAAAAATCATCAGATCCTGCAGCGGTACAATATATTACCCTTCCGTCCGAACTGGCCTTGATGGCAAACGGGGTAGCAATAGCCTTTTTCCTATTCGGTTGCGCCGGTGGCAATGGATTGAGATTTATGAATCGAGATATACCCTTAGAGGACACCTTAGTTAATTGATTCAAATAAGGCCGATTCATAAGTTCCTCCAACCCATGTTTTTTGGTCCCCGCTCGTCCATTAATATGGTTTTGAGCATCAGTCTGAGTAATAAAGACTTCCCCGGTTTCAGTAACATCAATTCCAAAAAGATTAGTTCCTAGTGATTTAATTATTCCTAATGGTTTTTCATTAACCGTGTCAAAAATGAACAGATCCTTATCTGGAATCTCTGGATGCTTAATAATATCCACCGTAAAACCAACAGAATCAAAAGCGCTAGCCAACTTTCGTGCATCAAATGTCACCAAATCTCCGTCATGAGGCTTCCCCACTCCACCCGAGAGCTGAGTTCTATTATTAGACTCAAAGGGTATAACATACAGTTTGTCATTTTTGACCTTTATCGCTCTTGGTTCTTGCGCAGAAATCTTAATCCTTTTTGTAACTCTTCTTGTTTTAACATTAATGACTGCAATTTCGTTATTTGAAGATAACGCCACGTATGCTTTCTGATTACTGGCAAACGCAATACCAACGGGTTCATCAAATCTTGTTGCTTTCTTTTGAAGATCCATTTCCTGAATCGTTGCAACAATTGAATGGTAGGTAGAGCTCTTAGGGTCGTTATCAATCACGCTAATTGAATCCGAAATGTGATTGGATACCCATATCTCCTTACCATCTGGTCGAACGGCAACAGAAACAGGATCAATACCGGTCGCAATTCGAGAAATTATCTGATCTTGCTCCGCGTTAATGATATCAAGGGTATCTGATTGTGTATTAACAACGAACACATGACCATCTTGATAAGCGATGGGATCAGAATGAGGACTAAGTAACAGAGGATGACCTTGCCTCGATTCAGTTTCCGAAAATAGAGAAAATAGTGTGACCCCGAATAGAAAGAAGAGAAAAAAAACAACTTGGCTTTTTTTTATCTTAAGAAATCTGTAGCGTAAAACCATAAAAGTGCAGACTATCTAAAATACGCACAAACCCACAATATTCAGAATTATTTTTTTGGGGAACGAAAATGAGGAGTATTTATTTTAGGTATCCATTTCCTCAATTCTCTTTTGATCGGATAAAATTTCTTATTATTTGCAAGGTTATTCAGCTGATCCAAGTCATTGTACATGTCATACAATTCTTCTCCTCCCTTACTATATTTTATATAGTGATATCGTTCGGAACGAACAGCATGATTAGGTCCGTGCCAATGTGGGGAATGGGTAATAAGTGCGGGATATGGCCATTCTTTCTGGGGATCGAAAACCAAAGGAGCAATACTCCTTCCCTCAACTTTATGATTTTTTGGCAACCCGCATAACTCAATAAGAGTGGGATAAAGATCAATCAGACTGACGGGCTTTTTGCAGTTAGCATTTCTTTGATTGCCTCCTAATTTTTCTGGGACATGAATAACTAAAGGAGTTCGAGTGGTTTGTTGCCAGAGTGCTGACTTAGCAAACGTTTTCTCACATATATCATAGCCATGATCACCCCATAAAACCACAACAGTGTTATCCTTGTATGCGCTCTTATTTAGCGCACTAAGAACATGCCCTACACATTCGTCAGCAAAGGAACCTGCCGCCAAACATCCCTGAACAGCTTCTCTCCATTTACCACTATCACGAATTATTTTAGCAGCATCACCAATCATACGCCGTCCACCTGGTGGGATATCATCAATGTCATTGGTTTGATGTTTCGGTAATTTGATTTTTTCAATTGGATGTAAATCAAAATATTTCTTTGGCACATGCCAAGGCAAATGGGGTAAATAAATTCCACAAGCTAGAAAAAAGGGCTTGTCATGGTTGCGCATTAAAAAGTTTGCCGCTCCATCTGCAGCCTTCCAGTCAGCAGACTTTTCCTTTGGTTGATCAAGCGCTTCCCAGTCTATTAATCTCGCTAATATGGGATTAGAAAACTTTTCCTTGAGACCATGAGTGTACCTGCGAGACATCTTGGGTCTCGGAGTCCCCTGCCCAAGCGAATATTGATGATCCCATGAAATTGGATCAGAGAATTTACCCTTGGGCTGGTGAAACAACTTCCCTCCACTCACCGCGTAATATCCATGATTTCGAAAGTATTGAGGAAGTGTAACCAATTCCTTATACTTGGGGAGATCCCTAAACCAATTAAGATTTCCATATATTCCAGTCGTAGAGGGACGTAATCCCGTCATTATTGCAGTTCTAGATGGACTGCATAAAGGTGCGGCACAATATGCCTCTTCGAATAACACGCCCTGATCAGCAAAAGCATCAATATTTGGAGTCTTGGCTTGAGGGTGACCACCTAAACATCCAACCCAATCATTTAGATCATCAACGGCAATGAATAAAACATTAGGTTTATTCTTTTTAGATTTATTTTCCGCTTGAGCTAATTCTCCAGAAAATAAAACCGATAGATAAACAAAGAATAATTTAAAGTGCATTTAAAATTGGTATAATAACTTTTCTTTTAGAAATAAAAAGTCTTTGCGAGTCATTCTTTTATACTGAGACTACATGAAAGCAAGACTAGTGATAAGAAGTTAATGAATGCATTATATTTTGTAAAAAAGAATAAGCTCATCAATTCAATGCATATGTTTACATTATTTTTAATATTAGTTTTTATTATAAATTTGGAGGCTAAAGAAAAGCCCCCATTTACAGATTATTGCAAAAAAATAGAGCACGAAATCCAAGATAGAAAACATGGGTTCATGGCAGGCAATGTCACCTATTACATTGGTGGATTTCATGCAAGTTGGAGATTAATAGAACACGAGACGATTGGATTAACCCACCCATTTCATCATGACTTACGAAGTCGCGGCGTTGGACTTCTAAACAGTGAAATAAAGGGCACTGAAAACACGGGCACAGGTAACGACTATCAAGGTTGGGAGTTTTATAAAGACACGAAGGTTCTATATGGGAGTGTAATCATAAATAAAAAGAGGCACACAAATCCAAAACCCGTAAGCATGTTATGGAGACCAGATAAAATCATCTGCATTTATGATATTGATGGAATAACTATCAAAGAAGAAAAATTTATCGCTCCTAATGATGCTGCCGTATCCATCATCACAGCATCCAGACCAATAACAATTGAATTCGAAGGTCACTCTTTTTTCCACCGTAATAGTGTTTCTTCATCATCATCAATTCAATTTGATTCAAAAAACAACAGCATAGTTATAAAGGAAGGCGGCAAGGTTAGATCCAAACCAGATCCTCATGGCAAAATACGGATTGGACCCTGTGTTTACTCTGGAATGACTACAGTTTTAAGTTGCTCAAAGGATATTAAACCCACACTCGTGACGGCTCTAGACAAGAACAAAGTCCATGAGTACAAATTTTCAATACCATGCCACACCAAAGGAATAGCCGTATCATGGGCCATGCATGACAATCGTAATAAAGCCATATCAATGGCTAGGGATGCTATTATTAAAGATCAAAAATTCTTGGCAGAAAAAACTAACCACATGAATAAACTCCTTAATGAGGAGATACCTTGGTTTAGATGCTCAGACAAAAGGTTCGTCGATATTTACTATTATTTATGGTCTCTATACCTCATGTATTACATAGAGGTTGGTAAGGGTTGGGAAATGGAACCTCACACTCAAACAGCGGTTAATAATTTTCTGGGAATGCATCGCTACGATGCCACTTTTCAAATCAAGGTAGGCGCATGGACCAATGACAAAAAACACTTCGCCTATGGCAATGTTCTAACATGGAAACATCTTACAAAAAATAACAGGTATAGAGAATTAAAGGATGGCCTCAGAATGATTTCCGACAACAAGGGAATCTCATGGCATAGTGGCGCCTACGGGGGTGAAACTTGTGAACACGTATTGGGGGCTTGGCAAATTTATGAACACACCGGTGATATTGAATTTCTGAGAAGTTGTTATTTGGATCACTTTGATAAACTATTCAAAAAAAAGCTACCCAGTTTCGCCATGAATTTGTTTGAAGTAGCAGAAAAACTGGAAAGAATATCTCTTCTCATTGGCAAACCTGAAGACGCCAAATATTGGAAGGATATCATTCGTAGGGATAAAAATCATATTCGCTCAATGTTTGACCAAAGATGGGAGTCGAACGGAATCTCTAATTATTTTGCAGGACCAAAAAATGGTATGATTATGACTAACGGTTTTTGGGCAATGAGGTCGCCTTACTTTCCAAGAAAATACGCGAAAGAAATGGTAAATAATTGGGCTTTAAATAAGGACAAAGGCTTTTGGGGTGATTTTTTTCCTTTAGCAATGTCAAAGCAATCAATGGAAAAATTTAAAACCCCCGTCGACCATTCCTTCGGTTATACACCAGACACGGCATATTTTACTTTAGATGGAATGTTTAAGCAGCAGTTGTATGAAACGGCCACTAACTTAACGGTTAACCACATTATAAATTACAATTATCATTCGGAATGGAAAATCCCAATTGCACCTGAGGCATACCGAAGGGATTTAAAACTTTTCGGTGATCAGTATTCCAATTTTAATGCTGGAAAAATTCTCCTCTACTTGGAGGGGTTTGCAGGATTAGATTATTCCATACCGGATAACAACCTAACAATAAGCCCCTCCTTTCCAGATGAATGGGAATGGATGGAATTAAGGTTACCTATCAAAAATTCATGGACCAGAATCCGCTATAACCATGATGAAGTTGTTGTAGAAAACTCTCCTCTGAAAGTCATCAAAAAACAAAGAATTGATTAATCTTGCATCAACTTCTTCAAGGTAGGCTCAATAGATTCTGCCCATATTGTGTAACCCTCAACACTTAGGAGTAATAGATCCGGCATAATCTTCCTACTCAATGTACCATCATCCTTCAGAAATTTTTTCTCCTATATCAAGATAATGAAAATGCTCTCCATCAGCTAAATTTTTAAAAATTGCATTGGCTTTTTCGTTCACCTGACGGCGGTTATCCTTACTATTTCCCCCTCTTGGAAAGATACATAATAATAGCACCTTGGTTTTAGGAAGCTTTTCACGCAACTGCTTGGTAATGACTTTTAGTCCATCTGCAATTTCTTGCGGCGTATTATTGCCGAAATTATTTGTTCCTATCATCACTACAGCGGCCTTGGGGGAAATCCCTTTAATGTTTCCATTATCAAGCCTCCAAATTACATACTGCGTGCGGTCACCCCCTATACCTAAATTAACTGCATTACGCTTTGTGTAGTACTGCTCCCACCATCAACTCTTCCTGCCCCAACCATATTTGATTGCCCTGATAAAATATAAACACTCACAGGTTTTGGCAACGCTGACTTGTTGTTTATTTTTTCTTCGGCACTAACTAAATGCAGCAGAAAGAATAGAGCATCTTTAAAATAGAAATTTTTAATCATGGGAATTTATATTTGTTTATGAGAAATTTATTTGAGCTGTTTCGCCAGCTCCACTGCGATAGTTTTAATACTCTTAGGCCATTGATCAAAGTCAGTCATTTTAGCTTCGTTGATTTTGGGAACTTTAATATTTTCAACTAAGCTCTTTCTGGGATGCGCATAGAGAAACTGCACTTTTTTTTGGCCATATGTTTCTGGCAAGCTTTTGGCATAGATCTCTAGCTCCGCAGCATAATCAGATGAATTCTCTCCTATATTGCTCTCAGATGGCACCCATATAACTCCAGAAACTGCCATTGGTGTTAATGGGCTTACGCACCAATTATAGGTATGAGTAGGTATCGTATCTGAGCGAACTGATTCACTCTTACCCGGCTCAGGAAAGGAAGGTGCTTGAAGGGGAAATTTAGAATAATCGGCATTGGGATCGACTGAACTAGAAATACTTCGAGTGAAGTTTTTAACCTCATTTATATGATTTGATAGAGCTCTAGTAGCAATATTAGATCCAGGAAATTGAAGATATAGCTCATTTAAGCGAGTCTTGAATTCTGGATTCTTGATACTTTTAACTCCTTTATATGAAGTCCATGATAATGGTGATGAGAGCTGTCCATTTCTCCCTCCACTTCCAGATGACATTGTAATAAAGCCTTGAGGGATGCCGGGCCTGTTTAAAGTTCTAGCAAACTCATAGGCAAATGCCGTAACTCCACTGTTTTCTTTAGTATAGTCAGCTGTTAACCAATGAGACCGATACTTTCCACTACCTGTCTCGAATCGACGTTTTCTCGGAGTTGGAAAACTACTGGCCTTTGTCTTCCTGCAGAATTCCCTAACTATTGGCATTGCTATTGGCAAGGCGGCCCCTTTGTCACGTGCATTAAAAGGCCATTCAGAAGTAAGCAGAGTCGATCCCGTCAGATACCATACATCACCAATAAGAATATCACTGACGGTTCTTTCAAAGCCATGACTAGATTTAATTGTAAGAACAATCGGTTTAATTGAAGCCTGCCTTGAAGGAAATGTTACCTCCCATTGTTCCAGCTCATTGGGCATTACTTTTTTCTCATCTCCATCTAGCGAAACTGTCAACTGAACTCCTTTATTAACATGCCCCCAAATACGTATGGGCTGGTTCCTTTGCAAAATAACACCATCACGATAATACTCGGCAACCTGCAAAATGGGATAATCAGGATCAGTCCATCGAGCGTATTTTGCCTTTAGTGCTGCCGCTTTTTCAAGGTCATCCTCTTCAAAAATAAATTCATTATTGATTAGCGCAAAGGGAGTGGCAGGCAAACCTGCCTTATTGTAAAGATTGGACTGCTCCGGGACTGCGCTATAAGCATATTGTACCCCAATAGGAATTGGAACTTTAGGGGAAATCACTTCCACAAGGTTTCCAACAATTTTTGCTTCGGCTGGATGCCACTTCTTGTCCTCTCCACACAGTCGAAAATGGTTGAGTTTATCTTTGGGAGTTGGCATCGCTGGTTCCACGAACTTGCCGGGTTCCTTACGATCCTTGGAAAGCCCTTTACTTCCGACCATCAATCCACCAAATAGGCTATCCTTCTCAAAAGAAATTAGGACTTTATTTCCCGCAACCTTGTAGTCTTTATAAATAGGACCGATGTAAGGAATGTCCTTTTTGTATTGTTTGTTAAGAGCCCTCCTCGCCATCCGCATTCCTGGATGAAGCTTATTATAGTAATGGATACCACCAGGATTAGCAGAATTGATATCTGATTGAATAACCATTCCCACATTCTTTCTGTTGTTAATAAAGAACAGGTGCTGAACTTGGCGGATATCAGCGAACCCAACATTGTTCGGATCAGGTGATCCATAAGGCTGCATCTGAGTGAAATAAAAAGGCATCCCCGGCATTCCCCAAGCATCTCTCCAACCTTTGATCAAAGCCTCCATTCTTGCCGCATAAATTCTTCCGTCCCCACTGTTGCTGGTTCCTTGGCACCAAATTGCACCCTTAATAGCATAAGGAACGACTGGAGCAATCTTCCCATTAAAGAACTGAGAAGGTCCCCTCCACATACCGGAAATACCAGGAAGATTGGGCCGAGCTGGAACCTTACCTCCTAAATCTGATAGTTTACTGGCTTCTTTTTGCCAACTTTTCAATTCAGTATAGTAATTCTCGAAGGCCTT
Source organism: uncultured Verrucomicrobiota bacterium (assembly GCA_902510815.1). GTDB lineage: Bacteria > Verrucomicrobiota > Verrucomicrobiia > Verrucomicrobiales > DEV007 > EC70. The sequence continues at coordinate 12,301 of CABXDI010000014.1, forward strand.
CTGACCTTGTTCAATTAAGGGATCAGCGTTCAGAATAAGATCAGCATCACTCTTGAGTTTTGGATGCTCTATAATGGCTTCGCGCTGGGTAAAAGCTTCAATACGTGTATTGCTATGGGCACTTAAAAGAATACCTATCGGAACTTTTAATTCTTTGTATAAATCATAAGCAAAAGAAAGCGACAAAGCTGAAAATTCACTCGCCAATGACGATTTTTTCCACCCCCCATCAGAAGTCCCTTTCTTCTGGGGATACAAAGCGGACACGGTATTGATATTAATCTCCCTTATTGGTAGTTCCTCTTTTGATGAAGCAATTTCTTTTGCCAGCTCATTACACATACTTTTACCAGCTGTCCACACCATGTTTGATTGACCTGAAGAAAACCACACCTCACCAACTAACACCCCACTCAACATAATTGACTTTCCACTATTATTGCTGACCTCCATTACCTGCTCACTCAAAGAAGCTTTTAACGGATCAAGTTTCACCATCCAGTCACCTTTTTTGTCTACGATTGCTTTTTTGACCTGACCAGAAAATTTAACAGTAATTTCACTTCCAGTGATGTCGCACCCCCAAACTGGGACTTTCGTATCCCTTTGGAGTATCATGTTATCAGTAAAGGGAACCGCTAACTGAAAATCATCTTCCTCGGATAACGCATATATTGATGACGATAAACTTAACAGGAAAGAGAGAATAAATTTATTCATAGTTGTTCAATTTAATATTATCTATGAGAATGCATCAAATCAATATCATACAGATTTACTCTACAAATTTTATCAATCAATGAAGAAACAAATAGTAACATTAACAATTAAGCTTCTTTTCCTCGCTGGCTATTCATTAGGAAATGAACTTTTTCCCGATAGCGACCTTCAACTCTGGTTAGCGGCAGATCAAGGCATCACAACCAAAGACAACTCAGCAAAAGGTGGATCGATAAATGATGTCATTTCGTGGATAGATAAATCCAAACAAAAAGTCAAAGCCGTACCAGCATTCGAAGACATTTCGACTTGTCCGTCTTTGATAGAAAAAATAAATGAAATCAATGGCTATCCTGCCCTAAAGTTTGAGGGAAAAGGCTCAAGTAATTTCGAGATTACGGATGCTTTAATCGGGAAGTTTAAAAAACCATTCGACCTTAATCGCGGAACTGTATTTCTTGTCGCAAAAATGTCTTCCATTCCCACCATATCTCCAATGACGCTTAGCGCGACCGCTGACTCAAAGACTGGAAGAGGTGGATTAGGAATAAGAAGAGGAGGGAAATCAGACAGTTGGTTTTGTGTTCACTATGGCGGACCAGGGAATGGAAAAAAAATCCAAAGTCAGGAATCTAAACTGGATACAAAATTTCACATTTTGACGGTCATTTTTGATAAGCATAAATCCGAGCTCAATATGATTGTTGACGGTCAAGAAACAGGAACAGAACTCAGAGACAATTCAACTCTAGCTCTAGATCCTATCAATTATATACAGATAGGAGGTCATGGTATTCTCGATGCAGCTGGTGATCCAGGTTCAGAGTGGTTTTTCAATGGCCTTGTTGCCGAAATCATTGTTTTTGATAAAAAAATAGGGAACGATCCAAAGGCTGGACCTTATGCCGCTGTTGGAAATTACCTTCAGACTAAATACGGAATTTCCGGAAAATTTTCCAAACCTAGCTCAAAATAAATCAACAAAGCTTGTTTCATTTTTTCATTGGTTTGAAAGGTGCCCTAGGATCCCTCAACCCGACAGGACTCATGAGCACGTAATCTTTATCGATATTTTTTAAAATTCCATCGACATAGACCTCATCTCCTTTCTTGATTTGATCAGCCCACTGCACGCCTCTTTTGTGAAAAAGACATTCTATTCCGCTCTCAAGAATAATACTCGCATTTTCTCCAGTATTAACTTCGGAAACTTTCCCTTTTACAGTAATTTTCTTTCCCCTATAAGCCTCAGCATGAGTAATTACATCCTTCTCAAGAAATTGAGCTGCAGGTTTTCCATAATCAAGTATCCAACCCTTACAACCAGTAAAGAAAAAGGTACAAAAAATTAAAGAAATGACTATCTTCTTATTCATATCCGTAAATACAAAATAGCAGGTCTTATGAATCTAAAAAGGATATTAAATTTTATTTTTTATTTATATCATATAACATCGAAAAGTTATTTTTAATCAAATGAGAGCTTTCTTAATTTTTTCATTATATTGTACCTTTTTGAATTTCAATGAGACTCTCTTAAGTCAAATTTTAGATTCTAAAAAATTATTAAAAAAACAAACTTTTTGGGATAATAATGATTTTGAATGGTTCAATGAAAACATTCCAATTCTTGATACTCCAAATGAGGAAATTAATACAACCTATTACTACCGATGGGAATTAGTCAGTAAACATCTTACCTACGGATCCGTTAATACAGGTTACTTGTGGACAGAATTTATTAATAGACCTTTCTGGTCAGGTACTTATGGGGCAATCGCATGCCCAAGCGGACATCAATTCTATGAAGTAAGGTGGCTAAATAACCCTCGGTACGCACGAGATTATGCACGTTATTGGTTCAGAACTCCGGGTGCCCAACCATTACGATATTCAGCATGGATGGCAGATTCAGTATGGTCGATTCATCAGGTTCATCCAAACGAATCATTCCTTATTGATATTCTACCAGATTTGAAAAGAAACTTTGATTCATGGACCAAGCGATCTTGGGTTAAAGATAAAGGAATGTTCTGGCAGGTAGGTCATGATGATGGAATGGAATTTAATATTGCAAGCAGACAAACTAAGAACATCCTATCAGGCGCTCCATGCTATAGACCGAGCTTTAATTCATACATGTGGGCAGACCTAAATGCTTTATCAAAAATTTCTAAAATATCTGGAGATGAAACTGAATCAAAATTATTTAATCAGAAAGCTTCAGCTCTCAAAAAAGAATTTCAAAATCAACTATGGGACAAAAGAAGAGAATTTTTTCTAGCAATGTTTCGAGATGATGAAGCCGATAACGATGGAAATAAGATAAAGAAGAACACTAGGATCTATGATAGCGGAAAATTTGCGGGAAGCTCACACGGAAGAGAATTAGCAGGGTACGTTCCATGGGCTTTCAATCTGCCTGACGCAGGGTTTGAAAAGGCCTGGCAATTTTTAATGGATCCAAATTATTTTTTTGCAAGTCATGGACCAACTACAGTGGAACGCAATGATCCTTTGTTTCTCCTTAAAAACAGCTGTTGCTGGTGGAGCGGTCAAAGCTGGCCATTCGCAACCACTCAAACAATCAAAGCGATGGCAAATTTGCTGCACAATTATAATCAAAATCACGTATCTAGAGATGATTATTACAAGCTTCTAAATATTTATGCCAAATCACAAAGAAAAAACGGCAAACCTTACATAGCTGAAGCCTTACATCCAGACTCCGGTAAATGGGATCATCATGATTTCTATTATCGAAGTGAACATTACTTCCATTCCGGATTTGTCGATTTAATCATTACTGGTTTATGCGGCTTAATTGTTGGCGACGATGACATATTAAACATTGATCCATTGGCTCCAAGTTCATGGGATTACTTTGCCATTGATAATGTTCCCTATCGCGGTCATAAAATTTCAATAATTTGGGATAAGGATGGTTCTCGATATCACAAAGGACGCGGCTTGAACATTTATGTTAATGAAGAAAAGATCGCTTCATCAAATCTAATTGAAAAAATTAAAGTTAAAATTCCTGAAAGAAAAAATGTTCCTCTCCACCCCAGAAATGAAGCTAACTTTGCAATTAACAATGATGGAACATGGTATCCTCGTCACAGCGCTTCATTCACAGGACCAAAATCATCCCTAGCTTTTATCCATGATGGGAACACGGCATGGTATCATAAAGATCCTCCACTTAGATGGACTAATGAGGGATCCAAAAATAAAAAAGATTGGATAGAAGTAAATTTTGGAGAACCACGCCCCATTAATAAAGTGAAAATTTATTTACTGGATGACGGCAAAACTCAACCAGTTACAACTGCAAAGAGTTTATCACTACACTATACCTTAAAAGATGATAATGAATGGATCCCCATAAAAACCAATTATCCAAATCCAGGATCAATTGAAGGTCGAAAACCCACCACCGTCAGTTTTAATATAATAAATGCAACGAAAATTCGACTCAGTCTAGTCAACCAACAAGGTAAAAGCGTTGGATTAACTGAGTTTGAAACTTGGGGACCAATCGAAGGAAAATATTCTCCTGCGAAACCACCATCAGGAAACATAGCAATCAACATCGACCCTGAAAAAAATAAATTCCCGAAAACCACTTCATCGTTTCACGATATATATGGCGGAGTACCTTCAAGTGCTAATGACGGAAAAATAATTTATCGTGCCACACCAACTAATAGATGGACTAGTTATGGATCTCCAAACTCAATACGTGATTGGCTGGAAATAGATTTTGGAGAGGAAAAAGAATTTAGTCGAGCTGTCCTCCATATATACGATGACAGAGGAGGAGTCCAAGCACCAAAAAGCTACACTCTAAATTACTGGGACAAAGAAACTTGGAAAGAAATACCAAACCAAAAGAAAACACCTCTAAAACCGAAAGGAAGTGCAGCCAATTATGTTGTATTCAATAAAATAAAATCTAATAAGCTCAGAATAATTTTTGAACATATTGGTAAAGGAAATACGCGATCTGGTCTCACCGAGTTAGAGGTATGGGATAATTGACGGTTTTTATTCAGGTCAAAAATATTTCGATCCTGAAGCAAAAATCAGTCGTTTAAATTATCATGCTTGAGGCTTGTAAAATCAAAAAATCATATCTCACCAATGAAGTACTTAGAGGAGTTGACCTTAAAATAAATGAAGGTGAACGGGTTGCAATCATGGGGCCTTCAGGTTCGGGAAAGAGTACACTCCTTAATTGCATGGGGGGAATTGATCAGCCTACCGATGGCTCCATTTATTTTGAGGATGTAAATTTATCGAAATTATCTGAAGAACAGTTATGCGAATTGCGACGAAAAAAAATTAGTACAATTTTTCAATTTTTTCACCTACTTCCAACCTTAACAGCTCGAGAAAACATAGAATTTCCAATGTTATTAGAGTCTGTTAATGCATCAGATAGAAAAAAAAGAACAAATGAGTTATTGGATGCAGTAAAGATAGATCACAGAGCAGAAGCCTTTCCCGATCAACTTAGTGGAGGAGAAAGGCAGCGAGTTGCGATTGCAAGATCACTAGCGATGCGACCAAAATTGATACTTGCTGATGAACCTACGGGAAATCTTGATTCTAGTAATACAGAATCGATACTCGATTTAATTCAGCACTTAAGTTCAGCTTATGATATTGCAATGGTACTTGTAACTCACAGTAAAAAGGTAACGGAAATTTGTGACCGTACGATAAATATAAGTGATGGTTTAGTTATCGAAAATGAGGACTGATTTAAAGATTCTTAGGACTGTTATTTTCAGAAAATGGGTTCAAGAACCTATACTTCCCTTAGTGTTGATAATCATTATCGCTGTTGGGGTAGCAACTTTCTACTCAGTCAGATTAGCTAACAGAGCAGCAGTTTCAGGGTTTAACCTATTTACTGAATCTCTGACGGGCGAATCAGATCTCACAATCCGATCACCTTCTGGTTTTTTGCAAGAGAATAAGATTATTGAAATTTCAAAGGTTACTGGATCACTCCCTATTCATTACTATCCGGTCATTGAAACCTCTGCTTTTTACGATAGTCAATTAATGAAGATCATCGGCATTGATCTTATCTCTTTAGCAAACTTATCATCAATATCTTCATCTTCAGCATCACTAGAAATTGGTACATTAAACGAAGAATCAATTGATTTTGTCGACAGTGCCTTTCTTCCAGAGAAATTTTTAGAAAGCAAAAGTTTAGCAAAAAATGATTCCTTTAAGATTCGGCGAGAATCTTTTTCATACGAATTCAAAATTAAAGGTAGTATATCTAACTCACCGTTTAGGCCCTCAGTGCCCCCTAATCTGGTTTTAATGGACTTAAAAGAAGCTCAAAAAGTTGGTTCATTCGAAGGAAAAGTCACTCGCATAGATGCGTACATCCCTGAAGGGCCTCTAAAAAATGATTTTCTTAAGGAGGCTAAATTAAGATTACAAAAATGGGCTAGCAACAATAACTCCATTGTCGATACCTCTGGAGATCAAAAAAAAGCTATCACCCAAATGAGCTCAGCTTTTCGCTTAAACCTGACTATTCTATCATGTTTAGCTCTCATGGTTGGAACATTCTTTATTCTACAATCAATGGAAGCTTCTGTCATTCGAAGAAGAAAAGAAATCGCAATTCTTAGATCGCTAGGAGTTACTCCCAAAAAAATATTTAGGATTTGGCTAACCGAAAGTTTTATAATTGGTATCATTGGGTCAATACTTGGAATTATTCTCGGTTTCTTTTTTGCACAAGGCGTTGTCAGAGGAGTTGTAAGTACAGTGAATCAACTGTATTACGAAATCACAAGTTCAGGCGCCTCCATGAATTGGGGTGAAGCTTTAATGGCAATCATATTTGGGGTAGTCGTATGTTTGATCGCCGGATATTTGCCATCAAGGGAGGCAGCAAAAGTTCAGCCAGCCTCAGCAACACAAAGCGGCATCAAGGGTGGTGGTTCTCTTTTATTCTTAACACCCAAATGGGGTTTCACATTATTGTTATTAGGTTGCGCCTTCTCATTCATCCCTCCAATCACAATTAATGATAAATCTATTGCTATCGGAGGATACCTCAGCGCACTATTCTTTGTAGTAGGCTGGTCAATGTTCTGTACTATTCTCTTCCCAATAATTGCAAAAAAATTACCAGGTAGCCCCAGCTCACTTTATGCGAAGAGCCAATTCAGACGCCCAAAAGGTAGACACAGACTTGCCACCGCTGCACTGGTGTCTGCTTTTGGAATGTCTTCTGCAATGGGTATTCTTATTTCAAGTTTTGATAAGACTCTTAACTCTTGGATTAATCAGGTTCTCAAAGCTGATGTTTACATAGCATCGTCTAGAGGGAATGCCTCTTCGGCTAACTTAGCGATATCCTCAAAAACTTGGTCTCAATTCACAAATGAAACAGAAACTGAAGGGATGGACTTATTAAGACAAATCAGAATTACTTTTAGGGATAACAATGTTTGGCTAGCCGGAACTGAAAGAAACAATCAATCCGAAAGAAAACTCGAACTTACATGGATAATTCAACCAGAAAATAATAACCTTGAGGATGGTCAAGCATGGATAAGTGAACCATTAATGAGAAAATTTTCGATCAAAAGAGGGCATTCAATAGAAATACCAACGCCAGAAGGATTTAAAAATTTAATAGTCAAAGGAGTTTATGCTGATTACAGCAATGAAACTGGAACAATAATGGTTAATAGAAGATTCATTAAAGAGTTTTATAAGGACAACTCCATCACAAACGCAGCTATATATCTGAAACCAGATATGGATCCGGACATATGGGTAAATTTAATCCAATCAAAATTTCCAGAGATATTTGTTAGAACAAATAAAAACCTCAGAGCAGATTCATTAAAAATATTTAAGCAAACTTTCTCAGTAACCTATGCACTTGAGGCAATCGCAATATTGATTGCTGTGACAGGCCTTGGTTTAACAATGACAGGTCTTTTACTCGAGAGAAAAAAGGAATTAGAAAATCTTAGACAAATCGGCACAACCCGTAATGAAATTGCAAAATCTGCAATGTATGAAGGTCTAACACTTAGCATTATAGGCAGCTTGGGCGGCATTGCACTTAGTCTGTGCCTTGGTTGGCTATTAATTTACAGAATTAACGTGCAGAGCTTTGGATGGACATTAAGTCAATCAATTCCATTTCAAAGCATTTTTTTGTTGGCCATATTAATGTTATCAATCGGCGCGGCCGTTTCATGGTTCGTAGGTAAGAATACCTGTAAACGTAATATAATTTAGATTCGCATGATTAACTTACACAAGGGGACTTCCCTAATTATGATTTCAGTATTTTTCTTAATTGGGAAATGTTTCGCTCAAAAGAAATGGTCTTATCCCAGCAAGGATTATATTTACGAATTCCCTCGAGATCATGGGTCACATCCAAACTATAAAATTGAGTGGTGGTATATTACAGGCCATCTTCAAGGCCAATCTCAAGAGCGCTTTGGATTTGAATCTACTTTTTTTAGAATTGGTCAGGATAACACTAGTGATATTTACCTATCTCACATGGCAATTACTGACATTAATGATCAATCTTTTCATCACGAAGAGCGTGTTAATAAAGAGGGATGGAATGCATTCTCAAAATCCAAGGATCTAGATTTAAAGAATGGTAACTGGACACTTAAAAGATTAAAAAATAATTCAATCTCTTTGAAGGGTTCAATCAAAGCAGACTACTTAATTGATTTGGAACTCACTCCAAAAAAACCACTTGTCATTTTTGGAGAAAATGGAATTTCCAAAAAGGGGGCATCAAAAACTGCTGCAAGTCATTATATAACCTACACACGATTGGGAGTTAATGGAAAAATTCGATACAACAAAAAAACATTAGATGTTACTGGAAGCGCTTGGATGGACCATGAGATTTCATCAAGCCAATTAGATGAGAATCAAGTAGGTTGGGACTGGGTCAGCGTTCAACTTAATGATAATAGGGAAATAATGGCTTACGTGCTAAGGAATAAAGACGGATCTATATCAGAGTTTTCAAAACTAGTTTGGATTGATGAAAAAGGGAAATTGAATCACCAAAGCCCAAAAGATTTTCATTGGAAACAAGGCGGTAGCTACAAAAGCAAACAGACCGGAGCTGATTACCCAATCAATCCATCATTCACAACAGTTGACCCTAAAGATGGAGTTAGGCGAAAATTTATAATTGTTCCCTTGATGGATGAGCAAGAAGTCCCAGGAAAAATTGGAGGTGTACCTTATTGGGAGGGTGCATGTGATGTGAAAGACAATAACGGTAACATTGTTGGTAAAGCCTATCTAGAATTATCAGGTTACAGTGGTAACCTCAAAGAACGACTCAATTAATTACCGAGTAATTCAATCAACTAACTGCTGCAGATCTCCATCACCCGTCAACTCGCCTTCAAGCAACCACGAGAGGTTAAAGCGAACCATATGTGAGCCTTTAAATGGATCATGTTCATAATGGAGGTAAATCCAACCTTCGCTAGGCGTACCCAAATGACCAACACCTAAAGAGGAGTAACCACTTCGACCTGGATCAACCAGCCTCTTCACTGGCCATGTTTGCCCCCCATCAAGACTTGCCCACACTGTGACTCTCTCTCGCTGTGAAGCATCTGTATCAAGATTGCTAAAAATAATGATATCCTTATCCTTCAGGGGAATTCGAGTCATGCCCGCCATACATCCATAAGCTCTACCCTGATCTCCGTCCGGTAAAGCCTGTACAATTTTCCAGTCCTTCCAAGTTTCCCCTCCATCAAAACTCCAAGCCTCTCGGCGACGACGGTTGTTTGGTCTTTCAGGCCAATGAACTCTAGAATTGTAATAGATGCGACCGTCGGAAAGTTCTACCAAAGCCGCTTCACCGGTTCCGTTCTCTGGAAAAGGACTACTAGTTTTCCATGTCTTGCCTCCGTCATCACTATATACAGCATTCGTGTAGTGCTTAGACCACTCTGCCTCCCTCTCGTTAGACCCATAGAATCTAGTCGCCCGCAATAAACGACCCTTCTTTGGTCCAATGGACAAGGTAATACCACTTTCATTCATATGCATGGCAGGATTATTACCATTGAGATCCTTGGTTATAGTCGTCTTCTCTGGCTTCCAAGTCACCCCATCATCCTGACTTCGATAAACGGTTAAAGGTGCGGGAGGCTGTCGATCTTCAACAAATACAAGGATATCGCCTGATCCGTTATCAACAATGGTTCCACCACCATTATACCCTTCCTCTGAAATGACAATGGGATCATCCCAAGTCTTTCCTCCATCTTCACTTCTTCGTATGGACACTCCAGAGTTTCCCCAAACTGCTAGGATAGTTCCTTTTTTTGAGACCACTACATTTGGATAGCGCTGATCATCAAAGAGTCTTTGTTTGTGAAAAACAGGCTTACCTAAAAAAGGCTTTAGTTCAGCCTCATTGGCATTAATCCCGAGTGAGCCAAAAAGGAAAAGAAAAGTTAAAATAAAGAGGATTGAAGATGACAATTTTATGAGTACTGAGGTTTTCCTATTTAGGATCTTTTACTGGCTTTTTTGCTGCCCAATAAATGGCACGAATCACGAGCTTCTGAAGAGCTGGATTAACCCAAGCTTTCTCATCATGTCCAAGACCAGTATTAAAGAGCCTCCCTTCACCATATTCATGAACCCAGATCATAGAGTGATTTTCCTTACCTCTATCGATCCTACCAAGATGATGCAATTTATCCTTGGACTCTGGATGCATTTTATCTCGATAAGATTCGTCACTAATTTCAAAAGACTCCATTCCTTGAGTAATTGGGTGACTCTTATCAGTGAAGACAATCTTGAAAGTTCCTCCACCATGACCAATAAATTGCCCTCCAAAAATTTTCCAGTAGGCATCTGATTTCTTAAAAGCGTCTGTTGCATGAACTCCAACGATACCACCTCCATTCTTTAAATAATTCTCTAAACCACTTTCCTGAGAAGGGTCTGTAAAATTACCTCCAGATCCAAAAAATAGGACCACGTCATATTTTTTAATATTTTCGGATTTCAGGTCATCTAATTTATTACTAAATACCAAATCAAAGTCGCCCTGCTTTTTAAACTGAGGAACGATAGACTCGTAGTAACCTTTCCAGTCATGGTCACGTCCTCCCATATAAAGAATCTTAATCTTCTCATGATGGTCCGCTTTAACGAAAGGCGAATTAAAAATACAAAAAGAAAGGACGAGTAATAATTTAAATCTCGTAAAAATCATTACTTAAATTACCAGAAATCAATCACTCTTGTTAGTTTTTTTTAGAACTTATTGCCATTAAACGGGACCTCAACAACATCATTAGGTTCTAACATTATATCTTTAATACTATTATCAGAGAGGTTGTACTTAAATATTTCTTTACCTCTAGTTATCTGAATGTTTTTGAGGTCTGCAAATTCAGTAAAGCCGCTGCACCTTTTTATCGCATCATTCAGAGTTAACGTCTTATAAAAGGTCACTCCTCTTTGGTAATTAACCTGACCCTTAATTATAGCCACGTATTGAGTCTTAATCGCTTCTTTTGGAGCGATTATATTCTCATGTTTTTCTGTTACTACGTGAGGATTATCCTTAATCGAGGAGCATCCAGCGGTTAAAATAATAAAACAAAAAACTTTCAAGACTTTAAGTCGTTGAATTACAGAGGATATGAAGTCTAAATGTACAAGTGCTCTCATTTAATCTCTGATGTTCATATGTTTATAACGCTGAGAAGCAAACATTGGGAGACATTAAGTCGAATCAATATTGTTTAAAGCGAATTTGCAGATTGAACAAAATCCACATATGCAGTTGATTTGAGGATTAACTTATGAAGGAAACAAAAAGCACATTAACAAGCCTTGGAGTTATTGGCGCTTTATATTTTTCTCAAGGAATTCCTAATGGATTTTTCCGACACACTGTTCCTGTAATATTTAGGGAAAATGGATTAAGCCTTGAACAGATCGCTCTTTTCTACCCAGTCCTTTTTATTCCCTGGATGTTAAAGTTTTTGTGGGCACCTATTGTGGAAAGATTCCACTCCATAAAGAAAGGAAAGTACCGTTCTTGGATAATACCGCTTCAACTAATCATTGCAGTTGTTATGTGCAGCCTCGCTTTCTGGGACATTAGCAGCCCTATTGGTTTGTTTATTATTGGAGTTTTTTTAATAAACATATTTAGCTCGATGCAGGACGTCTCAATTGATGGCCATTCGATAACGTTACTTAATTTTTCTGAGCGGGGTTGGGGTAACTCAGTTCAAGTGGGAACTTTCTGGTTTGGTTACATAATTGGAGGAGGCCTCATGCTTATCCTCTTCAGTATAATTGGATGGAATAATGTATTTTTCCTCATGGCATTTATATATGTGATTGCCATGGTTCCAATTCTACTCAATAAAAATCACAATGAGAACAAGGTAAAAGAAAGCTCGAAAAAGAAATGGGGTTCTATTATCAGTTTTTTCAAGCAACCTCAAATACTTCTCATACTTTGTATTGTTTCAGCGTATCGAATCATCGAAGGGTTTATCAGGTCCATACTTCCAGCAATGCTAAAGGACTGGGGCTTAGACTTCTCTCAAATTGGAGTAACACTTGGCATCATTGCTCCAATTTCTGTATTAATAGGAGCCATTGTTGCGGGATATCTTATCAATAGACTCGGACGCATCAGATCTTTACTTGTCTTTGGGTTATTACAACTCATTTCAGCCCTTGGATATATCGTATTATCTATTTATTACGACCAACCTACAATTACTACAATTATCCCATTCATTATCATTGATCATTTTATTTCTGGTTTAGTCACCGTTGCCTTATTCTCTTCCATGATGGATTGGAGCCGAAAGAATCAATCGGGTTCTGATTATACATGCATGGATTGCATGGGTGTTTTTGCGATGATGTTTGGTGCTGGCATAAGTTACTGGATTGCCGCCAAATGGGGCTATTCAACATGCTTTATTGTCGCTCTTCCTTTGACTGTTTTGTCGATTTTTATAGTTTGGAAGCTCTATAAGAAAATGGAAAAAACCTACTGGCAGTCATTTAACGAAAAAATAAGCGCTTAAAAAGCTAATTAAAGTTTTCAAAATTAATCATTCAAAGGGGTGATAATTTTTCAGATTCAACTTTTTTCAGTGAGGTAACTATTCCGAAGCAAACGCCGAATAATAAAGAAGAACATCCACTGATATTTTAAAGGACATTACAGAAGTGCTCGCAATAACTAACTTAATATAATACTTGGAAAGCGATTTCCAATAACACAATAATATGATATGAAAAATCGGTTACCGGCCTCTCTTCTACTTTTTTTATCCATAATTTCAATTCACGGAAAAGAAGAGAATGAACCACTCGTTTTGAATACAAAAACAGGTCATTATCAAGACTTATCCTATGATGCACTAACCGATAAAAATTCATCTTGGAAGGAACGCGCATCACTCTTTGGAGGAGAAACCTCCAACTTCTTGGAACTAACTGAAAACGACTATGAGAAAAAACAACAGGAACTCCAAAATTTATTGAGAAGGATAGAAATTAGAGAAACTCAAAACTGGGCAGACCCAAAACTTCTACAACGAACCGAAAACGAAATCATTACTTGGTTGAATGCTCAAATCGAAATTCAAACATCAGCTCCTTCGTACTCTGGTGAACATATTCAGTCGATCAGAAATGCTTCTGTGGGTTTTTTTAGAGCCTATGAAATCTTTAACAAGAAGCCATATCTTGATGCTGGTTTAAAATGTGCTGACAAAATTTTGGCTGCTCAGTGGCCAAAAGGTCATTGGCCATGGCCAGGCAAGACTGAAAATTTTATCCGCATCCAAGATGGAACAACCACCAAACCATTCTGGATCATGCTCTACGCTTATAAGGTTAGCCGCGATAAAAAATATTTAGAATCAGCCTTACGCTGTGCAGACGTCCTCCTCTCAATTAAAAGACCCGGCGGTGGCTGGGGAGACCAGTGGTCATTTAATGGAAGCAGATCAGGGAATTCTGGAGTCTATCATGGCACTTCCTTCAACGATGGGGCAACTAACGATCCATTCCAAATTATGGTCATGGCTTATCATATAACCGGAAATAAAAAGTATATCTCAAAGCTACACGAAATCGGTGAATTTATTGCCAATGCTCAAATGGGAGAAGGCGGACTTGTGGGTTGGTGCGAACAATACAATGACGAGGCTAAACCAGTCCGCGCCAGACAATACGAAATTGAGTTACCTTATCCCAGGACATTAACTCGAGGAGTTGGTCCATTACTGATCTGGCTCTACCTAATGAACAAGAACGAAGCACACATGGACCTACTAAGAAGCGCCTATGCATGGCATGAAAAAGTGCGCCAAATAGAACTCCACCCCACAACCCAAAAACATTGGAAAGCCATGGCTAAAGCATGGTCACCTTCGCATCACACTCTAACAGAAAATTACTTAATGGAATACAGGCCCGGATGGCCTGATGCCTGGTTACCTGACGGTTCTAACTGGGGGAGAGTCCTTAGCTTTAAGATGATGGCCTGGAATCCACTCACGAATGAACAAAAAAATAAATACGGAAACTTAATTGACCATAACTGGCAGCCAGTATCAAAGCTTTCAGAAATAGCTAACTCCCATCAACCTCCTCCCAGAGGATACAACATGTATGTTCATTGCCACTCAGGGATAGGGAATTCATTATCTGAAATAAGACGAGCTCTGCTCGAACATAAACGAGGAGGTTATAGTAAGATGTTAAAGTATTACTCTCACCCCACCAAATATTCTCAAGACCAATATTTGCAAGCTAGGATTGAAGCTGCAAAGCGTGTTCTCAATATAAGAAATCGCAGGCTATCCTACCCTTACATTGGAAGACCTGGATATACTGGAATATCAACCTCAAAGGATTTTGGTTTTGTCAATTCCAAGGGTCGTTGGTACGGCAACCCTGAAACAAAATGGGGAGCCGCTTTTCAAACTGTACACCCTTCAAAAAACACCATCTGGTACCAGTGGCAACTGGTCTATGATCTTAAGTTGGCTCAAGGAAAAATTAATGCCGATGCTGCTGCTCGTGGAGGCAGAGGCCTTGAATCAGTATCAACTCAAACTCATCTCGATTCATGGGACGTTCTCGGTGAATGGGGAATGGCGACCCTAGAGATGGAAAATTATTTCAATGTCCCAATCGGAAAATAATAATCATTCTGTAATTTATTAAAATGAACAAACTGGCAAAAATTATCAAAATTTCATTCATGTTTATCTTAGTTGTCATGAATTCAGAGGGCTCTGACGCAACCGTTCATAGGAATGACGAAAATCCAAATATACTATTTATCTTTGCCGATGATTGGGGATGGGGAGACCTTAGTTGTCATGGCCACCCTTACGTTAAAACCCCAAATATAGACCGTCTAGCTAAGGAAGGAACGGACTTTCATCGATTTACCGTAGCTAGTGGCGTCTGCTCTCCTAGTCGGACAGCTGTCATGACAGGCCATTTCCCGGCCAGATATAATATTGATGGGCATTTCGCTTGGGTCCCAAGTAATGCCAGACGAAATATGCCTGACTGGCTTGACCCCGATTCCCCTCTTCTCTCGAAATTTTTGAAAAGTGCTGGTTATGCTACAGCTCACTTTGGAAAGTGGCACCTTGCCAATGACATGATTCCTGACTCACCTTTACCAAGCCAATACGGGTTTGATGCTTATGGCGCCTTCAATTGCTCAGGCAAACAAATGCCTGTCCATGAGGACGCAATTAACACAATCTCATTCATAAAAAAAAGTAAAAAAGAAGGAAAGCCATTCTATATCAATCTTTGGTTACATGAACCACATACACCATTCCATACAGTTGAAAAATATCGTGAGCGTTTTCCAAATTTAAATAAAGAAGATAACATCTACGCCTCAGTCCTATCTCACGCCGATGAGAGAATTGGAGAAGTTTTAAACACTTTGGATCAATTAGGCATTACAGAGAATACTTTAGTCATTTTCAGTTCCGACAATGGGCCGGCTAGAAGCCCACCGGGAACACCTCTCAAAATGATGCACGATACAGCAACCGGACATGGTTATAATGTAGCAGCTGCCAAAGGTATTACCGGAGGACGAAAGGGGTACAAAGCATCACTATTTGAAGGTGGTGTAGGTGTCCCATTCATAGCCCGCTGGCCTGGGCATATAAGTCCAGGAATAATCGATGAAAGCTCATTCTTTTCAGCAGTCGATCTCCTTCCCACATTCTGCGAAATCGCAGGAGTTAAACTACCAGAGGATTATTCTCCAGATGGAGTGAGCCAGGTTTCAACCTTTAAAGGAAAAGGCAAAGCTATTCGTAAAAAGCCAGTATTCTGGAAGACTGTAGCCCCATGGCCGGCCAAAAAGTCCAAACCTGATCACTGGGTTTCTTTTGCAATCGTGAGTGAACACTGGAAAATGGTGACCAATAAAAAGGGAGATTACGTGGAACTTTATGATCTGGTTAATGATCCATTAGAAAAAGTAAACCTTAAAGACAAAAATCCGAATACGGTGACACAATTAAAAAAAATGTTATCTGATTGGCGAAGCACCCTGCCAAAGAAACCGACTGGGAAAGTCTTCTCAAAACTTCGGAAAAAAAACAACTAATTATCAAAATTAGTCATAAATCCTAAACCTCTATCCTACTAAAAACTTGTACCCATCTAAGTGCTATATAAAGTTGTTGGCACTCCATTCAAATGGCGACGCTACAAAAAAAAGGATTCCTTATTCCAAGGCTACTAGCTGCCTTTTTTATTTTTGTTATTTATCCTCATCAACTAAAAGCTAAAATCCAATTCGAGAAAAATATTTTACCCATCCTCGAAAGGTCATGCCTAAAATGCCATGGAGGAAAAAAAGTTAATGGAGAAGTCGACTTCTCAAAGATAAAAAATCAAAATGATGCTGACGCGCAGTATGAACTTTGGGAAGCGGTAGTAGAGGTGATCAATGCCGGCGAGATGCCGCCAGAAGAGAGCCCACAACTCAAAGAAAAAGAGAAGGCCATGCTCCTTAACTGGCACCAAGACCAGCTCAATTCTCCCGTCGAATCTATACCCGGAACTTTTAAACCACGTCGACTTTCAGGCCCCGAGTATCGAAATACTTTGCGCTCACTTTTTGGGTTTGATCTCAAAGTCGCCGTAGCCAAGGCTCAACAGACTGTAGCCGGCGAAGAATCACTAGTACTAAAGTTACTCCCCAAAGATCCTCCAGGAGCTAGTGGTTTTATCAATGACACTCACACTGCTTCTCTTTCACCAATCATCTTGGAGCAATATGCCTTTCTCACTGACGCTGCCATCGAAAAACTCTTTGCCCCTAAACAGCGATCCCAACTTCAGTATCTCATGGGCGAGAATTTACCTAATGAATGGAGACCTGAAAAAATTTCTCAAAATGAAGCCCGTTCACTCATAAAGAATTTTATTCCCAAAGCTCTACGCCGTCACATATCAGAATCCAAAATTAATATTAGCCTAAACCCACTCAATAAATTGACTGGGTTCGAATTATTAAATGCTCTCAAATTTGAAATGAAAGCCATCATGCTTTCACCTGAATTTCTTTACCGCGGACTTCTTATGGAAAAGTTCCCCGGCGAACAAAAGCCTGTCGATGCTTTTGAACTCGCCGAAAGAGTCTCTTATTTTCTTTGGGAAGACAGACCAGACAATGAGCTCATGAATTTAGCCTCTAACGGCTCTCTCCTAGAACCAGAGATTCTAACAGCACAAGTCGAAAGAATGTTAAAGGAACCTCAGGCCATGAACCTTGCTGAAAGTTTTGGCGTCCAGTGGTTCGGAATTGCGAACCTTGATGAACTAATCAAGAATCCAATTTCCCATCACTCACTTCGGAATCAGCCAGTCCTTTTTCTCAATCATCTATTCACTAAAGACCGACCAGTAATTGACCTCATTGATTCAAAAACAACCTTCGTAAACGAAGGCGTATCAGGTTTCTATGGTCAGGACCGAGGTAGAATGAAGCGGCATTCAAAACCAAAAGGCATTGAAAGAACGACGACGCCATTTCAAGAATTTACTTTAGAAAAAGCGACTTGGAGAGGCGGAATCATTACTATGCCGGGAATTCTCACTATGAATCGTGGACCAATTCAAAGAGGAACATGGCTTCTGCGTCAAATCCTGGGCGTGAGGCTAGGAGAACCTCCAGCAGATGTTCCACCAATAAAGCCTTCTCCTCGAGGAAAAAATCTCTCCTTTAGGGAACGCTTTGAGAGACACAGAAGTGATGCTAGTTGCGCACGCTGTCACGAAAAAATTGACCCTCTTGGCTTTGCCTTGGACCACTACGACACGAAAGGGCAATTCATTCAAAATAAAGGAAAATTACCAGATGCCTCAGGCAAACTCCCTACAGGTGAAACTTTTAAAGATTATTCTGAACTGAAAGAAATTCTTCTTAGTTCACAGAAAGAAAAGATTGTTCGTAATTCCGTAGAAAGAACCTTATCGTATGCCATGTGTAGGAAATTGACTCGTAACGACCAACCGACAGTCAACAGAATCACAAAAATTATTGTCAAAGAGAACGGTACGTGGAAAGATTTATTCGTGGAAATCGTTAACAGCCTCCCCTTCAGAGAAACTATCTTTAAGGAAGAAATTCAAGGATGAGAAAAAGCTGGAAAATCGAAAGAAGAACTTTCTTAAAAGGTGCTGGGGCGATGGTTCCCCTACCCTTTCTTAACCTGATGGAAGCGCGAGCTACCAAACCCATCATTGGCTCCAACGATGACACTCCGCCAGTGAGATTCGTGACCCTATTTAAACCGAACGGCGTTCACCCACCTTCATGGAACATTAACGGAGGAACCGAAAATGATTTTCGAATGTCTCCACTGATGAAACCATTCGCCAAGCACAAGGATGATCTTCTTATTCTGGATAACATGGGTGACTTTGGCTTTTCATCTCACAGCAATTCGACCCGCCGATTCTTATCAGGTCATCACGGTAACCGAAAGACGGCTTCCGTTGACCAGATCATTGCTGATAAGATTGGACAAGACACAGCTCATCGTTCACTCGAACTCACAACCGAAGGCCTCTTCGTTAACCAAATTGGCTGCAGTTACATTTCATATGATAAAAAGGGAAACTCCATTCCCCGTGAGAGTGACCCTCAACTCGTGTTTGATCGCCTCTTCCGCAACCCAACTCAGGATCCGAATAGACGAGAAGAATTCACAAGCCTACTAGACCGGATCAGAGATGACGCGAAGTCCTTAAAAAAGAAAGCCGGAAAAGAAGATAGTGAAACGCTCGATGAATACTTTACCGTACTAAGAGAAACCGAAAAGCGTTTGGAGAGAATAAATGTAGGCTCAGGGAGCCGCGTTAACTTCTCGAAACTTAAGCGGCCCGACACTCCGGTCACTTTAGATGACCAAGTCGAAGCCATGCTTGATGTGATGGCAATGGCACTCTGGACAGACTCAACTCGCTGCATCAGCTACATGCTCGGTAACAGCAATAGCCGACTCATCTTTGATTTTCTTGGGATCAACAAACAGCACCACTACCTCTCTCACTTCTTTAGAAACTTCAGCCGCTCAAACATTGATTCTTTATTAAAGATCAGTCTTTGGCACATGGAGAAATTTGACTCCTTACTGACAAGACTCAAAAGCTACAAGGATGGACGCGGTTCACTGCTCGATAATAGCGTCGTTCTCTTCGGCTCAGGAATGGGTCATAGTGATAATCACACAGCTCAAAGAATCCCAATCGTTTTAGCTGGCAAGGGTGGAGGCATGCTTAAAACGGGGCGTTACTTGAGGTATTCCAAAAATCAGGAACTTGGCAGACTCCATATGGCCCTCATGCAGAAGTTCGGGATCGATCAGAAATCCTACGCCAACTCATCCACTCCATTGCCGGGCCTCGATGGAAGCCCATTTGATGAATTTCAAGAGCGTCCATTCGAAAGCTGGGTCAACAAAGCTCCAGGCACCATCACTGCTCAAGGGCGTTTGCGCATGTCCGATAACCTTGATGAAGCGAAAGTCTTTTATATTGATATTGAGGGGAAACCTTCAGTCCGCATTGAAATTAGCTTTGGTGATTTCCATAGTTTCAATGTTGCTTATCATGTTGGCACCCCGATTAAGCTTTCTGGAAACAGTAGTGAAAAGAATGGACAGCTTGTCATCAATAAAATCACAGGCATAACTTCCCTTTTCGGTAACAGCAAGCCAGGCAAGGCCAACGGTTAAAGCGCTATTTAATCTTACCGAAAAGTTCAAGCAAGATCCAAAAAAAGGGCACCACCATACAAATGGCAGTGCCCTTTAACTTTGATAATTTTACTTCTCGGTACTTACACCACTTGTACCTTGACCACCTGATACAGGCGACCAGTGCATCGCACGAATCATCCAAGCCCCTTCCTCTTTTGCAAACACCACAGTCGCCCGTGTCATATAATGATCTACTGCCGGCCTTCCAACTTGCTTCTCGGATCCCTCAGCATAAAACATAGCAACCGCAACCTTACCAGGCTCTACAGGAACGATTTTTATATGCTTTGGCCTAATTGTGTTGTTTTCGATTTCATTAAACTCTGCATCCTTTTTGACGAAATTTAAAAATCCACCACTCGACCAGAACTCGTGAGATCCCTTGCTCGAAATCATTGAAGTCCAATGTTTCTTATTGTTAACCATCTCATACATTTTAAGCACTGTATTGGTAACTTCTTCAACATCCTTAGAACCATTTGCTTTGCCGTGATGATCAGCAAACGCTACACCATGACACCCGACAATAACCGTTAGTAGTAATAATAACTTTTTCATTTTATATTTTTTTAGAATTAAACAAGCTGAATGAAATCCTCCAGCAGACACTATCACTTATAAAACTTTAGTGAATTATAAGACAAGCTTTAAAAGGTTTATCTTTTGTTAATGTTAGAAAATAACTGACTAACAAGAGGTTATGATCGGCATCACCCCTTCTTGGGCACCTTAAAGTGGTGAAGAACATTTTTAATGAGGTCACTTAATGGCTTGTCATAGTACATTGCCCACGCGGTTGCTATTGATCCAGTATGAAAGACTTGACCTCCTTCAGGTCTCTTCCAATAAATAATTTCTGCAATTGTATCCCCTCCTCCTACCCTCTTCTTGTGACTCTCAGCATTAAAATCCAAAACGCTTCGATCGTCATGACTACTGGCTACAGTAACGATCCCTTCAGGTTCAACTAAACCTTTTAGTTGAGGGTCACTAGTTGCTTTTAATATCGTTGATAATCTCACATCATATTCATGGCCAACAGCACCGATTGTGTCCGTTGCAAAACCAAACTCCTCACCTTTATCGAGTTTTATTTTATTTGGAGCACTAAATAGAAAATGATCAGGTATATCAACCTTGTAAGGCTTAAAGCTTCCCCCAGCCCATCCAATGCAAGTCAATCCAACTAATTTCCAAGCAGGGTATCCACAAAAACGCATTAAGCTACCACGCTTGAAATCATGACTATGATAAAGCTCTCCCACCTTTGCCTGGGTCCGGCCGCCAATACTCTTTCCAAATTTCCTACACTCCATTACTTCGCCCGTCTCATCAAAACTCACCCGCCAGAACATTGTATTCCCAGACATAATAACAGCGCAACCTCCTCGTTTTAAATAACGGTCAAGACCATCATAAGCGCGACTCGACCAGTATTCACTGTGACCATTAATACAAACTGCCTTATAATCATTAAGAATTTCGGGATTCTTATCGAGGTCATGATCCGTAATGACATCGTATTCGTAACCGTGCTTATCTAACCAAAGGTGGAGAAACCTTTCACCGCGAAGAAGGTGACTATAACCACCACCTATATAAGTCTTGTTAGGCCCTGCAGCCGGCCATGGAACCTTCATCCCAATTTTATAAGTTGGCTGACCATTAAAATGATCACTATAACAACTGTACCTAGGAGCACTTGGGTGACTATTAGCCAACCCTCCGGTTCCCATCTGAATTAAACCCGGAGCGTGATTAACAGGAAATGGAGTAGAGTTGTAAGCTAACCAAGTACTAGAGGACACTAAAACAACTAATGGCGCTTTAGGCTTTGATTCAGCACGCCTCACAACAAAAGTAGAGTGATAGCGCTTCGGCTTACCATTAATATCAAAATCAAACCGCCCAGCATATACACCTGACGGGATGTCTTCTGGTAACTTGAACTTATGGTTCACCTCCCATCGAGCGTTATAGAGTTCATCGGCTGCAAGCCTGAGCCCATGACCACGATCAGCATCTTTTATCGGATCATATTCTTTATCATGACGATCTACCTTAACAGCATCAAAGGTCGGCCCACCAATCATCCATGTACCGCGGTTAATGATTTGGCCATCGTGAATTCCTGATTCTGAGTCAGCCACTCTTTCACCGCGTTCTTCCGAGAAGGACCAACAAGCCAATACACTATCTCCTTTTGGCACCGTTAAACCGCGATCCGCATACCGAATCTTTATTTGATCAACACCCAAAGCTCTACTGTACAGAGCCGACATCGCAACATCACCATTATAAAAATTCGACGCCAATCCCTCACTTCCGTAAGCACCAATTCTTAATGGAGTCTGCCCAGGTCTAACGACGCTAACGAAAGGGAATTCAGCAGCGACTTTTCCATTAATATAGATTTTTTTAATTTTACCGTCCCACGTCGCCACGACATGATGCCATTTTTGCTGTTCAATTAAGCCCGTAGGAGTTTGATGTATTGAACCCGAATCAAATTCTCCACCTGATCCGGTTAAAAATTCAATTCTACCATTTTGAAGAAATAAGCCTACTCCACTCTTCTTGGGGTAATCATGTTGGGTAATTAAACCCTGCCAACCATTCAAGTTAAAAGGACGAATCCAACACTCTATCGTAAGTTGAGACAAACGTCTATTTGAAGGCAAGCCTTTTGAGACATTAACATAAGACCCAGGATGAATGGGCTGAGTTTTTGGCTCCTTAACTTGGAATATCTTAAGAACTGGATCATTATCGCGACTATCCGGATCTTTTCCAAGCTTAACAATACTCATCTTATAAGGAATACTACTACTGACGCGAAAGTTTATTTCGTCTCCGGCGGCAACACTCTTTTCCGAGTAGGCATGAAGGCCCGGCAACTGCACCGGGAGATGTGGAGGAATTAACTCTTGGTCTCTTTTTTTATGACCTTTAGACAATTGATACTTTGACAGCTTTGCCGATGAAAGATAGACCACGAGATCCGCAATTTCCTGAGGCTTAAAAAGATCACCAAAGACCTCAGGCATTAAAGAAACATTTGAATGCTTAGCCGATTTTATTTTTTTAATAGGCACACTAATTTCCACTCCCGGCGCATTAGAGAGAACCAAATGTTTCTGAGTATCTTTAAGAATTAACCCAGCTGCATCAGCTTCCTTCGTTTCAACTAATACTCTTTCATAGTACCGAGAAATTGATGAGCTAGGGAAAAGTATCGCCTCAAGAAGATCCTGTGCGCTTCTTATCGATCCAATACCAGTAAGATCAGGACCAAACTTCACTCCCTTTTCCCCCATGACGTGGCACGTCAGACATAATGATTTGGCCACATCATTAAAAATTTCATGTCCCCTCTCTGCATCTCCCTGAGGTAAAATTGCAGCAACCTCTTTGATACGTTTCGTCTGAAGAGCAATTTTTTGAGGATCCAGCTCAGTAGCTTCAGCCAATTTTATCTCCGGCATAACTTGAGCATAGGATGGCTCTGCATCAACCAAAGCCATCTTACGGACCTGATCTGCAATCAAATTATTAGGTGGCAGGCTATCTGTATCCCCTATCTCAAAAAGAGCATAAGTAATGGCATGCTTCAAAAACTCATCAAGATCACCTGATGCAGCCTCTATTAGAGGCTTCACCGCATCAGGACTCCCAATCTTCCCAAGAGCCATGGCTGCAAGACGAACAAGATGGGGGTCATCACAACTAAGTATAGAGATGAGAGAGCTAACTGATCCTACATCCTGCCAAAGCCCAATACTATGAATAGCTGCTGCAATTACTTTAGGATTTTCATCATTTAAAAAACCTCTAACCGATTCACGAGCAAAATGACCAGGAATTCGGTGCAGAGTCCAAATGGCTGGGATCCGAGCCTTAGATTCTATTAATTGGTCAATATTTTTTTCAACAGCCAACGCATCAATTGAACGACTAACAACTAAAGGTCGATCATCAGAAAGCCATTGAACTCTGGGACTTTTCCAATCCATTCTAAGTCCTCGAGGGTCTTTAACTTCAGGAGATCCCTGTTTTTCAATTCTGTAAATCGAACCTAATACGTGAGGCTTTGCGACTTTAGAAGTCGGGCAACAAATCATATACCAGCTGCCAGTATCAGCCACTAACAAACTTCCATCAGCATCCTCTATCACATCAGTCGGATGAAAATCATTCTGGTCACTCTCAAGAAAACTTTCATTAGTCGAGGCATAGCTTGACCCATTCAAAGTAAGTCGATGTCTAGAGATACGGCGCAGATTAAAGTTTGAACA
>CABXDI010000015.1 GCA_902510815.1 uncultured Verrucomicrobiota bacterium
CGCTGGGCTTCTGCAGATTCAGACGCCGCATTTGCTTATGTTGAGGAGATGAAGAATAAAGATCAGGCGAGGGATGCTACTTTTTCCATATTACGCGCACTTGCTTCTCAGGATCCTCAGAGAGCCCTAGAATGGATGTCTAATCAAGGTAGTGATATGTCTAAAAATGGTTGGATGGGACACATGCTTGCTGGAACAATTGCGACTGAGTGGGTCAGGCAGGATCCTGATGCCGCGCTTGCTTGGGCTAATTCGTTGCCTGAGAACCAGCGTCAGGGAGCTCTTGGAGGGGCCCTTGAGACAATTGCCGCTTCTGATCCTAATGAAGCTGCTCGGAGACTTCTTCAACTTGACGCGGGAGAGGCACGCCAGAAGGCTGCAGGAAACATTGCAAATCTTTGGGCTAAAAGAGCACCGCAGGAAGCCATGGAGTGGGCGATGACTCTTGAAGGCGATGATAGAGAATCGGCAATGAGTAGAGCACTAGGTGGCTGGGCCTCTACCGAACCAGCGGAGGCAGCGGCGTTTATTAATGATATTCCTGCAGAAGAGAGAACGGATGGCCAAATTCGTGAGGTGGGTCGAAGATGGTCTGAACAGGAACCCTCCAAAGCTGCAGAGTGGCTTGTTAGTCAACCTGACACTAAGGGGAGAACAGATGCTGTAGGGCATGCCGTGTGGCATTGGACGAATGAAGATCCTGCTGGTGCGGCTGACTGGCTTCTAGAGCAGCCGAGTGGTGATTTCAGAGATAATGGAATTGGAGCGCTTGCCAAGGCTAGTTTTGATGATGATCCGGCTTCGGCGGTGACTTGGGCTGCAACCATTGATAATGACAGACAAAGAGAGGGAACTATTGAGAGAGGAGTTCGCGAATGGGCAAAGAGGGAGCCGCAAGAGGCAAGAAATTGGGTTCAAGAAAATAGTAATGTACTTAGCCCAGAACAGTCTGAGAGACTTTTAAATATTGATAATGAAAGCGGTCGAAAGAAGTAATATCTGACTTTCCGAGTAGTTGTAATCAAATTTATTAATTTTTGTTTTAATTAAGGGGTCAGCCCCTTTAATTTGAAAACAATGATTTTTTATCTTAAGTATTTTAGCGCCATTACAATTGTAACAGCCATAGTTTTACATGCGTTTAATTTTCACCCATGGAATGTGATGGTTCATCTTGTTGGGGCTTGTACTTGGACGATTGTAGGGTTTGCATGGAAAGAAAAAAGTATACTGCTTAACTTTTTCCCACAGGTTTTTATTTTAGGGGCGGGCCTAATTTGGGAATTTCTAATGTAATGCATTATGGTATGGAATCCTTTATTATTATTTTTTCGTTAGAATTTTTGTGCATGCTTTAAATAAGCCAAAGTTAGCTATCATTGGAGCTGGTGTTTCTGGTCTAGCAGCTGCATGGGCTCTGAAAGATTCGGATTGGGAAGTTAGCGTTTTTGAAAAGAGTCGTGGCCCATCTGGTAGGGCGGCTACAAGAACAATAAATCAAATTCGAGTCGATCACGGAGCCAATTATTTTAAGATCAATTCACCTCTACTAGAAGAATTAATATTAAGAGAGCTACCGAATGAGGATCTTATTGAAATCCCAGGGCACGTTTATTTGTTTGATAAAGAAAATATTATTTCTAAAGGGGACTTAAAAATTGATGCAGACATCAAGTGGAATTATAGAAATGGAATTAGTGAACTTGGCAAGAGAATGGCCGCCTGCTCAGGGGCTAAAATCCTAAAACAAACCCTTGTCGACAATATCGAAGAAGTTTCAAATTCTTCTTGGGAAATTTCTTCAGACAAAGGCAAAAGTTTGGGTATTTATGATGCTATACTTTTTACGCCCCCCGCGCCTCAAGTCCTTGAGTTAATTTCTAATTCTTATATTTCCTCTTCCTCAATAATTGATTTAAAAGGGTTACTTGGTGAGAGTGAATTTCACAGACAGTTTTCAATTATAATGGGATTTGATCAACGAATTGATCGACCAATTGATTGCTGTGCTATGCTAAACGAGGACCGTAGGCATGCTGTTTCTTGGTTGGGTTTTGAAGATGCAAAATCCGGACGCGTTGGTAATTCTGAAAGTGTCATCGTCGCACAAATGTCACCTGATTGGACTATGTCTTATTATGATTCTTGTGATGATGTCATTTACAAAGAGGCATTATTGGAGCTTTCTAAACTTATTGAAGTTCCATTATCAGGGCCTATTTGGCAAGATAAGCAGAGATGGAAATACGCTCACCCGAAGGTAGCTCTAGATGTAGATGAGATTGAAGAATGCTCTCCTCAAGGATGGTTTTTCTGTGGAGATTCTTTTGTCGGCCGAGGTAGGGTTGGCGAGGCTATTATAACTGGTATAGAGGCGGCAGATAGGATTATCGGTGTGAAATAAGAGGGGATTTATTTTACTATTCTTATAACCCTTTTGCCTTTGTGAATTCTTCCGTAATGGTCGGTAGCTTCAATTTCTATTAATTGTGAACCGATGCTTAGACCTGAAGGTATTTGGATTTTCCAAAGATGATCTGATGGACTCGGTGGATTTAGTTCTGGTTTTCCTGATTTACTATTGGTTGCCTCCCTTTCCCTTGTCTTAACGTAAGAAGGATCATTTTCTACAGATTTATTAAGTTCCACCCAATCGCCTTTTTTTCCTATTCTCATTTTCACCTTTGATTTTGAAGACCCATTAAAAACATTCACGTAGATAAATTCTTTCTTAGCATTCTCTTGGTCAATTTTATCTGGTGCTTGAATGTTCATTTGATAGGAAGCGGGTTGACGCGCTGCCTTAAAATCGAGCACATGCTTATTACCATCAAAAGTCACTATGGAGTAACCATTTGGAGCCCCATCTCGCATAGTTGAATGAGGGATTCCTACTTCGTCTTTAGTTCCTTTCCACCAAGTTCCTGAAACACAAACATTGATGATATGGTGATGAGGTTCTTTACCTTTCCAACCATCCTTTTCATCTATTAATTTATGAGCATGCCAGTGAGTATGACCTGAGATAGACATTGTGTAGGGGCGTTTTTCAATGAGTCTATAGAGTTTTTGGCGATTTCCTACATTTGTTAGAGGAATGTGCATCATTAAAACGATGAGTTTCTCCTCTGGCACAAGCGCAAGATCGTTTTTTACAAATGTTAACTGATTTTCATCAAGTCCGCCGGTGTAACTTCTTTTTTCACCTGACCAATCAACATCATCTAGTACAATAAAATGAACCGGACCATGATCAAAACTATAATAGTTTGGCCCAAAAAATCTGTGAAAAGTTTCATCTGATCCGGCATCATCTTTCGAATCAAAGTTAATATCATGGTTGCCGACAACGTTATACCATGGGATGCCTACCAAAGCTAAATTAGCATTGGATGGTTTGAAGAGATCGAGGTCGTCAAACATGATATCACCCAAAGTGACTCCGAACTTGGCTTCGGTGCCTACTAGTTCAGGAATGATATCATGAGCAATGTAATTGATTTGTTCTATTGATCTTGGTTGTGGATCACCAAAAAAGATAGCTTTAAAGGTGTCGGGCTCTTTATCAGATATTAGTGCGAAGTTTATAGATTTAGGTAGAGGTCCTGTTGGATTAACGCCTTTGTATTTGAGTTTTTTAGGCGATCCTTTTGGTTTATGAATATAATAGAATTGTGGGAGGTTGTCTTTATTAAGAGGCGTTCTCCAATCTCGAGGTTTAATTACAAAGAAGATTGTGTCGTCATCGTGAGGTAATTCCCATCGGCCTTGAGCATCGGTCTTTATTATCTCCTTACCATTAGATACAGCAATATTTGGAAGACCGGGTTCTCCATTATCTTTTATTCCGTTCTGATTTTTATCATTAAAAACAGTTCCTTGAGCTGCATGCACTGAGGCAAGAGGTAGTATGACTCCTAATAAAATTAAAAACGATGATATCTTCATGGGGATTAATTAGTAATTTTGTTATCATATCTTGTTATGCATTAACGAATAACTTTAAAGGTTTTTCTATTTAAAATATTTAAAGATGCAACAAATTGGCTGATAATTGCATCATTTTTAATCAGGCTTGTCCTTTCAATCATAAAACGATAGAAAAGATTTATGAATATTGATAGAGATGTACCCATAAATATTTCCCGTCGAAAAGCAATGCTCATTGGATCATCTGCGATGGCTGCAACCTGTGCGATTTCCACAGCTGATAACCATGAGACAAAAGAAAGTGATATTGTCAGACCTCCAACAGGTAAAGGGATTCTTCTTTCCGTAAAACTAGGTATGATCGCCAAGAAGTTAAATGGGCAGAACCTTACTCTAACCCAGAGATTACAGATGGCAGCTGATGCCGGGCTTGATGGGGTCGATTTTGATGAAGCTGGAGCGCATACTGAGGAAGCGGCAAGAACAGCCGTCAAAGAGTCTGGAGTTTTCGTTCACAATGCTATCAATCATGCGCATTGGGGTAAAAGACTTACAAGTCCAAACGAGGCTGATAGAGAAATATCTAAAAAAAATATTGAGCATTGTATTAAGCTTTCTCACGCTGCTGGTGGTAATGGAGTACTCATCGTGATTGGTTCGGGAGGCGATGGAGCTGAAGATGTGATCGAGGAGAGGTGTCGTAAAGAAATTAAGAAACTAATCCCATTGGCGGCTTCATTGGGTCAGCCCATTCTTTTTGAAAATGTTTGGAATCAGATGTTTTATGATCATAACAAACCACCTGAACAGAGTGCTGAGAGACATGTCAAATTTATAGATAGTTTTAAAAGCCCTTGGGTTGGTCAATATTTTGATATAGGAAATCACTGGAAGTATGGTCAGCCAGGTGATTGGATTCGAGAATTTGGGCACAGGTGTGTCAAGCTTGACGTGAAAGGCTTTAGTCGTGCGGCCAATAAATTTACTGAGATTGGGGAAGGTGACCTTCCTTGGGGTGAGGTTCGAAAAGGCCTCAGTGATATAGGATTTACTGGCTGGGCAACTGCGGAGGTTGGAGGAGGAGGAGTTGACCGATTAAAGA
This sequence comes from uncultured Verrucomicrobiota bacterium, assembly GCA_902510815.1. GTDB lineage: Bacteria > Verrucomicrobiota > Verrucomicrobiia > Verrucomicrobiales > DEV007 > EC70. Next base: position 5,033 of record CABXDI010000015.1, read on the forward strand.
AGGTAAGAGAGCAAATGCAAAAGGCCTTTGGAATCTAGGGTAATCGATTAGTTAGCTCACAAAAATTTGGATTTTTGGGTCGGGATCTTTGGCTTCACCAATGATTGTTGCCATGGCTAGACCTGAATTTTTGAGTTCATTCAACGCATCATTAGCTTGACTCGTGGGTAGAGAGACCAAGAGGCCTCCACTGGTCTGAGGGTCAAATAATATCTCGCGCATTTCCTTTTTAGCTGAGTTTTCAAATTGCATGCTGGGGATTGTCTTAGCGCGGTTGTGTTTATTCACACCAGTAGAAACGCCTAATTCATACATTTTATAGGCTTCATCCATGACTGGTACTGAATTTAAATTGATGTGTATTGAGGCATCAGAGCCTTGTGCCATTTCGAGCCCGTGTCCCGCAAGACCAAATCCCGTTATATCTGTCGCTGCATGGACATCAAAGTTGGTAAATATCTCTGCTGCTTTTCGGTTTAATGTGGTGACTGTTTTGATGCAGGAATTGAAGGCGTTCTCTGAAACTTTATCCTTTAGTTTAGCATTAAAAATGACTCCGCTTCCAATAGGCTTGGTGAGTATCAATGAATCTCCTGGCAGCGCACCAATGTTTCGCCAGATTTTGTCAGGGTGAACGACTCCTGTGACGGAAAGCCCAAATTTTGGTTCTTCATCGTCTACCGTATGCCCGCCCGCCAGGACTGCACCTGATTCAGTGATTTTGTCGAGAGCCCCTTCAATGATTTTGTTAAGTTGTTCAATGGGTAGCTTTTCCTCTGGAAAGTTGACAAGATTAAGGCATGTGATAGGGCGGCCTCCCATGGCATACACATCACTAATAGAATTGGCTGCTGCAATTTGGCCAAAAATGAAAGGATCATTGACAGGGGGTGTGATATAATCAGCCGTATTAATGATCGCTATATCGTCGGTTAATTTATACACTCCAGCATCATCGCTAGTATCAAAACCGACAAGTAGATTGGGGTCTTCGTTTTTTGGAAGACGATCTAATAATTTTCCAAGCCCGACCGGGTCAATTTTTGCGGCTCATCCGCAGGTGTTTGCAAGGCTCTGCAGTGTATTTTCTTTATTTAATAATCCCATTTTATTAACTTTTCCACGAGTTCAATGAAATTACCAATATTGAATTATATAAAAATTTAATTTGCGCTAAAACTCACTTTCATTTTTATTCGTATTGAAGAAATGAGGTTTACAAAATTCATATCAAGAATTTCACTGATTTTGGTATTTGTCTTAACATCTACTTTTTCAGTGCTTTCTTGTGAAGTTGATCACTCCTCATGTTGTTGTTGTGAGTTTGATCTTTCGCTTGATTGTGAATGCCTACACGAAAATGACACCGAGGGTCAAGTCCCCTCATATGCATTATTAGTTAATCTAAAAAAAGTTTTAGATCTTGATAAACACTTCAAGCTTCTCAGGGTTGTTTCACCTTTCAAGAATTCTTCATTATTGGTATTGGATCATAACAAAGAATTTTATTTTTGTTCCAAAAATTACGCTACCCGGAGCGTAGTTCTCCTAATTTGAAATAGTTAGTTTTTAATTTGGGCATCTTCGATGCCCGTAAATTTAAACTTCTGTCTACGTTTTTTTTAATTCTGTGCCCATTCATGCACGGACAATTATTCAAATTATTATGAACTACTTTAAACTACCTATTATTATTTTTATCTTCTTCGAATTTTGTACTTATCAATTCTTGAGCGCGGGATGACCTGCCTGAACTAATCCGGCAATTCCTCGGTCGGGGAATTCTGAAATTACCGCGTTGGATCAATCTGCTTTCTCATGGAAAGTTGGTACAGATTTTTCCATTAGTAATGGCATTTTTGGTACCCATTTATCCAATAATGGGTTGACCAGTTCATTTGAAAATATAGAAGTTCCAAATCATCGACATGATGTTGAAATGGATCTGAGGAGGGCAAGCTTTTCAATCATGAAATCCATCAACCAAGAATGGGACGCTGCTTTAATGATTCCCTATTTTTGGAAATCTCAGAAAGCGTCGATATCTTTTCTTGAGCCTGCAGACCCTTTACAAGTGGAGTATGCAGAAAGGAGCGGATACATTCATCATCGTACAGAAAATTACGATGGGTTTGGAGATATGGAATTTATGGCAGGATTTAAGAAAAGGGATTTGTTTAAGGATGGATCAATTCTCAGGTTAGGCATGGGATTAGCTCTGCCTTCAGGAAGAACTGAAAGCGATCCATGGGTATTAGGAGATTCTGGGAGGAAACATCTTCATATTCAGTTTGGCAATGGAACTGTAGATCCATTATTAAATCTTTATTATGGTTTCCAAATCAATGATTCAATAGGCCTGGGCTTATATGCCAAAGCGAGATTACCCTTGTACCATAATAATAAAGGATTTAGAGGGGCTTCAGAATTGGCAATTTCCCCGATTGTTAACTGGACTTACAATGAAAAACTGTCTTTTTCTGCTGGTCTCAGTATTGAGTATTATGGTTATTCAGATTGGTTGATGAGTGGCAGAGATCCCAATTCTGGGTTCTTACACGCGAGTGCAGCATTAAATCTTTCTTATGCGCTCTCAGAAAGTTTTGATATTGGCCTTGGGATTACTAAACCTCTTCACCAAAGTTTCTATGGTGAAGGTGAGGATTTTGAAATTGCACCAAGTGCTACACTTTCTTTAAGGAGGTCCTTTTAGTCCATAAAGAATTATTTGAAATTATAATATTAAATGGGCCAGAGTTCTATAATCTATAAATCATCTTCTCTAGGTGTTGATGGTTGTAAGGAAGGTTGGGTAGGTGTTGCTATTGATAAATGTGGTCAAGTGCTCGGCAGTCATGTTTCATCAACTTTTAAAAATCTACTGTCTTATTTTTCTGGAATTAAATTAGTGGGTATTGACATGCCTTTAAAATTGATCAATGAACCTTCGAGAGAGGCTGATCAATTGGTAAGAAAAGAATTAGGTTCGAAGCGTGGTCGAAGCGTTTTTCCAGCTATTCCTAAGTTTATGATTGAACCCAAATGGATTGATCTTGAACCCGAAGACTTGAACAACGAAAGCCGCAGAAGATTTGGGTGTGCCTTTTCAAGGCAGACCATAAATCTTAAAAGGAAAATATTAGAGGTTAATCAATGTGCTCTAGAGAATATAAGTATGATAGAGGTTCATCCAGAATTTTGCTTTATGCAGATGAATAATGGAGTGCCCCAAGGATATTCAAAAAAAACATGGAATGGAATGCGGCATAGGCTGAGCTTACTAAAGTCTAGTGGAATAGATTTACCCAGTGACCTAGGAGCTAATTCTGGAAACATTTCCCCTGATGATATAATAGATGCAGCTGCAGTGGCTTGGACTACAAAGAGATTTTCAGAAGGTTTAGCAATACCCTACCCAAAAGATCCAGATTCTCCACAAATATGGGTATGAATTAGCCCGAAATTTTGTATAATTTTTTAGTGTTTAAGTTTTGGATCATAATCCTATTGACTCTCCTCTATGGCAATGGGTTCGCGATTTCTGAATTAATTCCTCCTGATTTTAGAGGTACTGCATCTGATTTAAAATTACCGCCATTGGTAGAAGATAAATTTGGACCAGGAATTAGAACAAAGGCTCAAAATCCGAAAGATGCCAAAGAGGTATACCATGTCCTCTATCTTCCTTCCGATTGGGAAAAAGGAAAAAAATACCCAGTTATTGTAGAGTATGCAGGAAATGGTCCTTACCATGATAAAATTGGGGATAGAAGCAGTGGTTTGGTAGAGGGGAGTAAGCTCGGTTATGGATTCAGTGGAGGGAAAGGGTATATCTGGCTGTGTCTTCCATATCTTAATTCTTCCGGAACTAAAAATGTGCGCCAATGGTGGGGTGATGCCCCTCATTATAACCCCGTTCCAACTGTCCAGTATTGTAAGCTCACAGTCCTGAGGGTATGTAAGAAATTTGGAGGAGATTTAGAGAAAATTGTACTATGTGGTTTTTCTAGGGGTGCAATTGCCTGCAATTTTATTGGTTTATATGACGATGAGATTTCTAAGCTATGGGCAGGTTTTATCCCTTACAGTCATTATGACGGTGTGCGTCGATGGTCATATCCAGGTTCTGATAAAAATTCAGCTAATAAAAGAATCGCTCGTTTAGATGGAAGACCTCAACTCATTCTTAGTGAATCTGCAGCTAATAATCAGTTTACCCGAAAATATATAGAAAGTTTAAAGGGGATAGAAACAGATAAGATTACTTACATGGAAAGCGGTTTTCGCAATCACAATGACGAATGGGTACTAAGACCCAGTCCAGCTCGATCATTCGCACGCCAGTGGTTAAAGAGAACTCTTCTGATCTCCGATGAGTGATTTAAGATAGTTATTTTTTGCTTCTTATGTATGACCCTGTTGACTGGTGAGGTGTCATGGGCCAATCATCGGAACGGAAAGGATAAGCAGGAATTTCTCTGGCATTCATCAGTCCGCCGATAGGAAGATTTGAGAAAGCATATCTAACAGCTACTGGATCTTTAACTTCATCGCACCATATTTCTACTTGAGGTTTCTTATCTTCTTTGGATTGAGTGATTCTTGCCTTTGCGTGATGAAACTTCTTATCGTTTCCTGCCAGTACAAATCCAACGTCAACGTCTTGATCGAGGCGAAGACCTCTGTCAGTACCTTTTTCGAAAGTGACAAAAGCTTTGCCGGATTCAAACTTTACTTCTTTAAAGACAGGCCCTTGCCATTCTAATGGTTCATTTGATCCAAATTTATTAACTGTGTATACTTCAGATAGAGCCCATCTGGCTGACCTTTCACCGACTGGTAATTTTCGACCAGGATGGATGCTGCCATTAGAATTTGTATCATAAGTGGCAATTAGTCCTGTGTTTGCTGTGTTAAGCCATGTGTCCAATTGAATTTCGCGAATTACGTTACAATGATGATTCATGTCGTATTCCATGGATCTGCGATTACTCCAGCCGGCAATCTGAATGATGCCAAAAGGAATGTTAGGATCACGGAAGGCATTTCTCCAGTCAGATATTAGTGCCGGAAAGGTTCGATAAAATGGTTTCCATGATGTGCCGAAAGAATTATTTTCACCTTGATAGAAGAGTATCCCTCTAATTGTTGTGTTTGCGATTGGTAGAAGAGAGCCATTATACATTCCTGCTGGCTGCCTGCCATCGCCCGGGTTCTTGTATTGGTTTGCGTTCGGTTTGCGTGGCTCTTTGTTTCCTTTAGCTTTTGCTTCTGCGTTTTTCTTTTCCCAATCAGCAAGGTCTTTGGCTAATCTTTTTTGTGCTCCTTTCTCCTCTCCTCCGTCAATCCATTCTTGGTATGTCTTGTCGAATTTTTTTATATCTTCCGCCATTTCAGGGATCTTTTTTAGAGTGTTTTTATTGCACCAGTGCTGGGCCATGGTGCCTCCCCACGAATTTTCAATTATCCCTACTGGCACCTTTAGTTGGCGATGTAGGCGCTTAGCAAAATAGTAAGCCACGGCACTGCAATTCTGAACTTCAGGGGTTACCGATTTTTGCCATTTACCGATCCAGTCCGTGGGCTTTCCAAGAGGAAAGTCATCCTGTTCTCTGGGACTTGCCACATTAGGAAGTTTCAGAAATCTTATCTCGGGAAAGTTTGCGGAAGATATTTCAATGTCTGCATCGGTAGAGCCTCGCAATGTCCAAGCCATGTTGCTTTGACCACCACAGACCCAAACTTCACCGACTAGGATATCAACTACTCTGATTTCACTGTCCCCTGACTTAATTGTCATGGCTCTGGGTTCGGATGAGGCCATGAGAGGGCCTATCTTTATGGACCACTGACCCTTAGAATTGGATTTTGTGGTTTTGGTTTCTTCTCCAAACTTAAGAGTAACGGGTTGTTCGGGATTGGCATGGCCCCAAACATTGATAGGTTTTTCCCTTTGGAGAACAATTCCGTCACTGAAGGTATTAGCAAGGCTCAGATCTTTGCCCAATACTTTTGATGTGAGGCTAATGGTTAAGAGAGAGAGAAGAACATATTTCGTCATGTTGTGATAAGGCCATGATTAGAAAAAAAGGTCAACTCCGACCTTAAGGAAAACAAAATTCCTAATGGGTTTAGCATAAGAAATCCCTTAACTATGATGCTTTGGCAATGAGCGCAGAAAGTTGAATTTCTTTGTTGGCGAGATTAGGATTTCGAGCAGACTAGAATCATAAGGTATCCGAGACATGAAAATTGGCATTAATACACGACTTATTCTGACATTAGCATTTTTGATTAATTTGGTTTCTGCAGCACCACAAAAACATAATGTGCTTTTCATTATATCGGACGATCTCACTTCGACTGCCTTATCCTGTTACGGCAACAAGGTTTGCAAGACGCCGAACATTGACAGTTTGGCAGAGCGTGGCACCCGTTTTACTCGGGCCTATTGCCAAGGGACTTACTGTGGCCCTTCTCGGGCCAGTTTTATGTCGGGCTATTATCCACATGCGACTGGAGTCTTGGGTTACAAGAGTCCCCGGCCTCAGATTGGTGATCGTGTCACCTGGTCTCAGCACTTCAAGAACAATGGTTACTATACGGCAAGGGTTAGCAAGATCTATCATATGGGTGTACCCATTGGTATAGAGCAAGGCACTAATGGAGCTGATGACGAAGCCTCGTGGACTGAGCGTTTTAATAGTAAGGGTCCTGAATGGAGGGCGCCGGGTGATGGTGAAACCCTCCAGAACAATTCTGACGGAAAGAAACCTGCCGTGGGTGGCAATACTTTCGTGGTGGTCGAAGCTGACGGAGATGACCTAGTGCACTCTGATGGAAAAACCGCGAAGAAAGCGGTTGAATTGATTCACCGTCACAAAGATAAACCTTTTTGGTTAGGAGTGGGATTTGTGCGTCCGCACGTGCCTTTTGTTGCTCCTAAGTCCTATTACCCACCTTTTAAACCCTACAGCAAGATGGTATTGCCTCCCAAAATCAAGGGCGATTGGGATGACATTCCCAAGCCTGGCATCAATTATTGCACCAGCGAAAATATGAAAATGGATATTCGCCGTCAAAAGAAATCGGTCGGCGGTTACTATGCATCAGTAGCTTATATGGATGCTCAAGTAGGTAAGGTGCTTTCGGCTCTCGATGAGGCGGGCCTGCGGGAAAAGACGATCGTTATTTTTACCAGCGATCATGGTTATCATTTGGGTGAGCATGACTTCTGGGCCAAGGTGAGTTTGCTTGATGAATCTTCGCAGGTACCGCTGATTATTAGTGTGCCTGGTAAGAAGCCCGCCGTGTGTCATTCATTGACCGAGTTGCTTGACCTGTATCCGACCATTGCTTCCCTTTGCGGTCTACCCGAGCAACCGCGATTGCAGGGCAAAGATATTTCCAAGATGTTGGATGATCCCAAGCACACCGTGCGTACCGCTGCTTTTTCAGTGGCACCTTTTAGACGCGGCTTCTTATTACGCGAGGAAGACTGGGCCTATATCCATTATGGTGAAAATGGTGAAAAGGGCCTTGAGCTATACAATGTAAAAAAGGACCCGAAGCAATACACGAGTCTGGCAAAAGATCCGTCTCACCAAAAAATCGTTGCTCGATTCAAAGTTAAGATGGCCAATAAGTTGCGTGAGGTTCGCAACAATGACCTCAAATAAGCTGCTGCGGTTATTTGGTATTTCGTTCCACTTTACGGTATAGAAAAGCGTCGGAGCTGAGCAGTGAGGTGAGTAGAGCCTTCATGCTGCCATTGTTTTTTTTATACGCTTGATGAGCGGCCTGTAGAGTGGGAGCATCCTCGAGAGTTTCGTTGCGGCCCATCCAGAAGCGAAACACATGGCGAACGAAGACCTGTTCGACGCGTTCGCTCTTGGAGAGTTTTTCTATCATCTCCAGCGCATCTTTCACTGGGCCGTCCAGGGCGGGATCGCCGCTTTCGATAATTTCACCGGATGAATCGACGGGCTTATCGAGCTCGGACAGACGGCGGAGGCCTAAGTGATTGTACATCTCAAATGGAAGGCCGAGGGGATCCATCTTCCGGTGGCAACGCCAGCATTCGTTTTCACGGGTGACTTGCATGCGTTCGCGCAGGGTTTTCTTGGGCTCGTCGGGTAATTGGGCATCTACCGTGATGGGAATTTCAGGAACGGAGTCTCCAAGTAAACGGTTCCTGATCCAGAGTCCACGAAGAATGGCATGGTTATCCATGGCATCTGAGTGAGAAACTAACCAGGACGGGTGAGTCAGGATGCCCATCCGTTCTTCTTTAGGCACCTTCACCAGGCTACGAGTTTTGCTTCCACCAGTATATTTGACTGCTGGGACGCGGACGTTAATTCGTTGACCTTTAGGCAAAGCGATTTGGCCCAATTCCTCGGGAGTGGGTTTTTTTTTCTTATCGTTCTTATCGCGGGGAGGAGGTTTCTTTAGATTTTCTCGGGTGCTGAAGTAGAGGCGATCGCTACCGGGATCGAGGATGATGCGATCCGTAGTAAGAAGCTCCTTAAGGACCTGTTTGTCTTCCTGAACTATAAGTTCGACTAGCCGGTCCAAGCTGGCAGTCATTCCAAACATAATATTGGGAAAGTTGCCTCCTCCCCCGGCTATCTTCAGGGCTTTGGCGTCCTTACAGACACTTCCTGCCAGATCGTAATCAAAATATTCATGGAAGAACTGGAGGATCCTAGGCTTACGAATACTCTCATCGGAAAGGATTCGGGTCACTTCGCGCCTGACATCGTCGCGAGTTTTGAGGTGACCTTCCTTAAGTGCATCTTTAAGTCTCGAATCTGGCTTGATATAGCTGAAGGCACCATTGATGGCCAATGCTAATTCATTGCCCTGCAGCATCACACGTCCGAATTTGTCCGGTTTACCATATTGGGCAAGTTCTGGTCGGAAGAGGGCATCCCGGTCAAGAAAGATGGGGCTGAGACCGAGGATTACGCCATTTTTGAGCCCGAGGTCAGTGATGGATTTCTTGAGGAGATTGAGATAAGTTTTGGATTCTTTGAGTGTCGGTTCTCGGAAAGTTAAAGCTTCAAATAGAAAATTAACAGCCGTTCGGAGTTTTCCATCGGAAGGATTTTTTTCCTGAACAAGGTCATAAACTGGAGTAAGCGGACGCATGACTTTCTCATGATAGAAAAGGCTTTCAATGGTCCCCCGGATGTCAACATTCTTGTATTTCTCGGGTAATTTTCCGGTCAATTGGTATGGCTCGATCTTGGGTCCGTAGGCCATGAAACGTACGATGTCCTCCGCATTCCTAGCGATCTGAGAAGCCTGAGCGCCATTCACAGAATAAAGAATAGGATAACTTCGCAAACCATGGTGCCCTTTAATATTTAGGATCGGTGAGAATCCCGTGATCGCTGCCGCATAGGCAGCGGAACCACCTACCTGGCCCTTGATTCTCTCTAACCCGTAGTAAACTTTCACTTCGCCCTGATTATTCCATGGTATGTGGTCCCCTCGGGTCCGCAGACCCGGATTTTTTGAGTCGTATTCCGGTTCCTTGTTGATGAGTTCGTTGAGCCGGACCAGATGCTCTTGTGGATGAATTCGCCAAATGCGGGCTGGAGTAGATGAGGGTTCTAGCCCCTTTGGTATTTCACCAAACAACAAATCATGGTCCAAATGATTTCCCTTGGCCGGTAGGCGGTGGGAATCAAAGCCGCCTCTGTCTTCCATTACTCTTTCCATTTCTGCTAAGATCCATTGCGAAAGGCGAAGCCGGTCAATTACCTTGGGCTGATTCTTTTTCTTTTTTGGTGGCATTTCCTTGAGGGCTACCTGTTCCCATATTTGTTTCCAAATGCCGAAATTTTTTGTGTTCACCTCGGTTATCTCATCCAAGGCAAGGTCACCTTTTTTGGTTTCATCGTCATGGCAGTCGAGGCAATGGTTTTCCAGAAACGGTTGAACTAAAGACTCAAATAAAGGATCGGCGGCTAACAGGTGAACCGGAAGTAAAAAGAGTCCCCAGATAGTCAATAAAGAAAGACGAAAGAGAATTTTCATTTTTTAGCTGATGGTCTCCAGCTCTCCCGTGCGAAGCGAAATTAGAGAGTCTAAGTGAGCAGGGTTTCAATCGGGCCAGTCTTAGAATGGTAGTTCGCTGCTAGGCTCTTCTCCATATTGAACCGGTCGACGGGCATTCCGGCAGCATGCAAAAGGGTAGTATATAAGTCATTGATCGGCCGCTTTTCCATTTGAGTGAATTGGCCGGTTTTGATCGGTCCCTCAGGATTGCCTATAAGGATGAAAGGCCAATTAGCCCCGGATGTGTGCTGCTTGTCAGCGTTATTGCTGGTATAGACGATGAGCGAGTTGTCCATCATGTTACCATCGCCCTCAGGCATTGATTCGAGCTCTTTGACCAGCTTCACTAGCATGCGGCAATTGTATTGACGAATTTTGACCCAGATCGGATTATCTGGCTGTTTCATATGACCTAAGTTATGGCCCTGCTGATCAATGCCTAGGCCTCTCCATGCTCCAAATATCTCACCTCGGCCAGAGCCTATGGTAAGGGTGTTGGTAATGCCTGACTTGAGGGCGGAGATGCCAAGATCAAGTAAAGAATCATGCCAGTCAGTTTCAAATTCTGGATGGGTAATTTTTTCTCCGTACTGAGGGGCGAATTTTTTGAGATGATCGGAAATGTTGGCAAGTTTTCCGCGCAGCCCATTCATGTCACGGAAACCATCAACGTAACCACTGTAGCGCTCTTTTTCCTCCTCGGGTAATCCTCGAGAGTTTTGCAGAGCGATTCTCTCCACCGACTGTAACACGTTCGAGCGAGCCTCGTAACGTTCTCTCACCTCACCGGTAGATATGCTACCGAAAAGAGATTGGTACAGGTTCTGTGGATTTGAATGCATAAAAATAGGTTTCCCGGGACCCGTTGCTGAAAGGGTAGCTAGTGTTGGTCTTGATTGCATGTTGGGGAGTGAATCCATTCCGATGCAGAGATGAGGTAAAATGGTCTCTGGTAAATGCTGACTAATAACATGATCGATAGTGGCACCATGTGGAGGGCTTCCTATGCCGCCACGGTACCCGCCGAGAGCACCAAAAAAAGCGCTGTGACTCGGGCTCGTGTGTAGGCCATGGAGTCCATTGATTATGTGAATCCTGTCCTTAAGAGGTTCGAGTGCTTTGATGGGCTCTTGAAAATCAAAACTATCGAGTGATACGGCCTCTTTCAGACCCTTGGGGATGGCGGTATAAGGATCAAATCCTTGGTTTTGAAGAAAGAAAATGACTCGCTTAAGTTTCTTCTTTGCGGGTGCTGCTTGAGCTAGTTCTGGGAATAGAGGAGTTGTGACTGCCGTAGCAGCCATTCCCTTAAACATTTTTCTTCTATTAATCATTGGCCCTTTCGATCAGTCTTAATAATACTTTGAGACACTTCATTTGTCGAACCTATTAATTGTTTGTCGAACCTTTGCGATATGCAGTTTTTAACCTGTTATGAGTCTTTATGTTTTATCAGAGTATTGCGTGGTCTGTATTCTGCCTCTATCATTTAGCTGGCCGTATTTGATTAATTAAAACTACAATTATCCTTTTGGTAGGACTCAGCATGAATCCAATTATTAAAAAATCTCATCATTAATAATGAAGAAATCCGTACCTCTTATTACCTTGGTTCTTTTTGCTCTAGTCACATATTGCAGCGGTGCTGATTATTACATCGATTCGGTGAACGGATCAGATGACAATGACGGTCTCTCGATACTCAAGCCCTGGAAGTCGCATATGAAAGCGGAGTCAGCCTCATTGGCTGCGGGAGATGTAGTCCACTTCAAGAGGGGATCTGCTTTCTCCGGTAATATTCGAATAAGTGAATCTGGCACAGTGGCTAAGCCGATACGGCTGACTTCCTATGGGAAGGGCGATTTGCCAAAGTTTACCAATCCCACTACCCGCGATGCCAGCGGCAACGCGATTACGCTTGGAGGCGACTACATCATCGTAGAAAACCTACATTTTCACGATACCCCAGGGGAGTACGTTTCGGGGATGATCATTATGACGAGACTGGCCGCGCTCCGTATCGAACACGGTTCGGATCATTGCATTATCCGAAATAATGAATTCATCAAGACTGGTCAGGGCATTATGTCAGCTGGCGAGCATACCTTGATAACAAAGAATTATTTGGATGGTCCGAGTTATGCACTGTGGAGAACGTCAAAAAGTAGCTGGGGACCGATGGGGATACATTTAAATATCGGCAACCAGGAAATCTCATACAATACCATTAAGAATTTTGGGACTAAAGACAGCCCATGGGGCTCAGACGGCGGCGCTATCGAAATAGATTGCGGTAGATATCATAAGAAAAATATCTATATTCACCATAACTATTCGGAAGGAAATGCTGGATTCATTGAATCCAGCTGGGACTACGATTGGCCGCGATATCGACAAGAAATCTATAACTGGAGAGTGGCCTTCAATGTGTGCTACGATGGACAGTCATGGCTATTCATGTTGGCGCCATGCACAGGTATCTATTTCGATAACAATACGATAGCCAGATACAATGGATTCGGTAGATCCCAAAATGCCTGTGCCCGTATTGATGTTCGAGGCGGGAGCCCTGTTGGTAAACCTTCGGGGGCCCATTTCAGGAACAATCTGTTTATCTATTCGTCCTCTCCTTATACCGGTAATCGATCTGGTGGCGCACTGAAAACAGCTAACTGGTACTCTAAGTACAAATCTCCTGGCACTAAATATATGGGTGACAGCAGTCAGGCAGGCAGCGGCGATCCCGGCCTTATCGATCTTGAGAAACAAGATTATCATCTCAAACCAGATAGCCCATTACGTGGTACAGGAATCAACTTAAGCGAGTTCTATAAATCAGATTTCAACGGTCGTCCATTGCCTAAGACCGGCAAATGGGATATCGGTGCGATTCAATACAACACGACCAAGTCTACCAAAGGATTGCAGCCGAAACTATTAATAGGCAGATAAATTCCATACTAGTATGAAACAAGTATTATTTTTTCTCATTGCTTCTTTTTTTGATGGTTGCCGTTAATCTTTTACCAACTAAAAAAATGGAGTAAGATTGGATATGAAACAGCTTTTTTTGATCTTTGCGGCGGTTCAGTTGGTCCTTTTCCTGAACCTCTCTCAATTGGGAGCAAAACAGATTCCAGTCCTAGAAACCAAGGGAGATGTTTATAAGACGGAAGGTGCCAATGACCCATTGATTTATGACAGCACTGTTGGTAACAAAAAATGTATTATGTTATACGCCGACTTTTCGGATGCTGTTATGAAGATCGATACAAAGGAGCGGGCCAAGGGTGTTTTGGGCAATGGGATATTTCAGAAACTGTTTCATGAGCAGTCCTATGGTAAAATGACCCTTGAGATTGAGCATGTCCATGGTTGGCGGCGCTTGTCTAAGGCTGCTAGTAAATACAGTAGCAGGACAACGGATTCACACCGTGAACTTTTTATGGAGATATTTGACCTATATCCAAAAATAGATTTTCTGGATTACGACTACATCATGGTCAATATGCCGCGCATCGGGAACACTGCTTTCGGGGAGAGAGATGAGCTCGCTATTCCTTATAAAGGCAAGAAAATCAATGTAGCGCTGAACATTTCCAGTGTCAGTCCTTATGTGCTTGCCCATGAAACGGCGCACCTCATGGGTCTTCCCGATCTTTATACTTATGGTGGTGTTGAAGGCCCAAAGAATCCTGCGGGCCCTTGGGACATCATGTCTTCGGCTGGTCGAGCAAGTGGTTTTCTAGGTTGGCATCGTCACAAATTTGAATGGCTTGACGCCGACAGGAAAACATACATTACCTCGGGCACTCATCGATTAAATATCACCTCTTTGAATACTTCTTCCGGTGTTTCAATGATTGTCATACCTGTAGATGATCCGGTTAAACCTAGTAATGTTTTTGTAATAGAGATTTCGCAGCCATTGCGAAGCAAAGGTAAAATTCATGATTTTGTTGGTGTTCTTGTTTATAGTGTCGACGCTAAACTTGCTACAGGACGGAACCCGGTCCTTGTTTATCCGAAAGAAGATTTAATTAAGGCTCCATTCCTGCAGGGAGATAGATTCGATCACACAGATGCGCCTATGAGTATGAAGGTGTTGAAAAAAAATGGGGATGGATCATACATGATTGAAGTGAAGGTAAAATAGAAACCATTGGGATCTTTCTAAGATGTTGAATGGTTGCAATTAGTATGATGCTTAATTCAGCTTTTAGATTTTATGGAAAAAGTTAACATATTTGTAGATGTTCAAAACATTTACTACACCACAAAGCAGATTTACAAAAGTCACTTCAATTATAATGCTTTTTGGAAAAAGGTGACTTCTAATAGGGAAGTGGTTAAAGCAATTGCTTACGGTATTGATAGAGGTGATGAGAAGCAGAAACAATTTCAGAATATCTTAAGGGGAATTGGTTTTGAATTAAAATTGAAGCCGTTCATTCAAAGAAGTGATGGTTCAGCAAAAGGTGATTGGGATGTAGGAATCACAATTGATGTTATGGAATACGCAAAGGATGCGGACGTTGTTGTTCTTGCCTCCGGTGATGGGGATTTTGATTTGTTGATGAGTAAAGTAAGGAGTGATTTTGCTGTTTCTGCTGAAGTTTATGGTGTAGCTGATTTAACAGCTAGATCTCTCATTAACTCAGCTTCTAAGTTTACTCCTATTGAGAGGGAATTGCTTTTGTAGTTATTTAAAATGAAAAGACTTTTATTATTCATTTTTTATATTCTCTGTTCTTTCAATTTTGTGCGGGCGGAGCCTCCGCCTATGAACATTGTTTGGATCGTCATCGAAGACGCTTCCCCTCATATTGGGTGCTATGGCGAAACACTTATAAAGACGCCGAATCTCGACCAAATGTCTAGGGAGGGCATTCGCTTTAGCAGCGCCTTTGTCACGGCTCCGGTTTGTTCATCAAGTCGCTCGGCAATGATCAGCGGTATGTATCAGGGCACTCTCGGCGGCCACAACCACCGAAGCCAGACCTCGTCAGGAAAGGGTGGAGGTAATGTTGCCTATTACGATAGCTATAAGGTACCAAAGTCAGTAAAATTAATCCCTGAGCTCTTTCGTGATGCCGGGTACTACGTGACAAACAAGACTAAGACGGATTATAACTTCATCCCGACTAGCAAGCTCTATCATGGAAGTGATTGGAAAAAAGCGCCTCCCAATCAGCCTATATTTGCTCAGTTTCAATTGAAAGGCGGTAAAAATCGTTCAGCTCAAAGTTATGTGAATCCTAGCAAAGTGATTTTGCCGCCGTATTATCCGGTTCATCAGGAGCTTCAAAAAGATTGGGCTAAGTATTTAGATTCTTGGGTAAGTACCGATAAAGAGGTTGGCGTGATACTAAATGACCTTAAGATGGCTGGACGACTTGATTCGACTGCAGTTTTTCTTTGGACTGACCATGGTGTCAGTAACTTGCGCGGTAAACAGTTTCTTTACGAGGAGGGTATTCGTGTTCCTATGATTATAAGATTGCCAAGTATGAAGCGAGCAGGAACGGTGAGAGATGACCTCATTGAGCATATTGATGTCGCGGCTTGTTCCTTGAGTCTTGCTGGAATTAAAGTTCCCGATAATGTTCAAGGTCGCGATTTCCTTTCCGCTAATTACAAGTCACGGAGATTTATTTTTGCAGGACGAGACCGCTGTGATGAGACGGTTGACATTCAACGTTGCGTTCGCGATTCCCGTTATAAATACATTCGAAACTTCATGTCGCATGTTCCACATGCTCAACCTAGTCAGTACAAGGACGGTAAAAAGATTTTGCAGGTCATTAGAGATTTGTACAAGGAAGGTAAACTGAATAAACAGCAGGCGCGCCCTTTTGCATCTCGTCGACCACCGGAAGAGCTTTATGATTTACATAGTGATCCATATGAGCTGATTAATTTAGCAGAGGAACCAAAATATCAAAAAGAGTTGCTAGCTATGCGTAAGATTTTGTTTCAACGAATGACTGAGACGCGAGACGTTGGTCTTATTCCTGAGCCAATCCTTGAGGACTTGGGGCGAGAGGCAGGCAATAAGTATCAGGCTTTTCTCGATAACGATTATAGCGAGCAGACACGCCGTTTGATGGATGTCATAACTGCAGGCGAGGCAAATGAAAGTACCAAGTTGTTGAAATATGCAAAGTCTTCGGATTCATCGACGCGTTACTGGGCGACTGTCTGGCTTGGAGTTAATGAGGTCACTCAAGGTAAGGATATGCTTTTGAAATTGACTGCTGATCGCGTACCCGCTATTCGCGTCGCTGCTGCTCAGGCCTTGTACCGTCTTGGCGACCAAAGTAAACTGAAACTCTTATTTGATCATATCAACGACCCTAACTTGCTCGTTGGAATGTTTGCCTTGCGAGCGATTGAAGAACTTGGCGAAGCGGGTAAAGCCCATAAGGCTAAAATCGTTAAAGCTCAAAAATCAAAATATGAATTCTCTCGGCGCATTGCTAGACGCCTAACGGCTAAATGGCGCTAAGTTTGAATCTTAATATTCCCCAAGAAAATCAGGTATAATTATCTATCTATTGAGAGGATCCCTTTGAGCTTTCCTGTATATTAATGTTGAGCTAGGATTAATACTCATCATACGCCATGAAAAAACTACTCTTAATTCCATTGATAGGAACCCTTGGTCTATTGGTTGCTGCTGATCGAGGCAGTCGAACGATTCCACAACCAAATAAACCAATTCCCAAAGAGGAAATAATAAAATTCACTGGGCAATTTAAAGACGCCAAACTGAGTCGTGATATTCGAATTCTTTGGCTTTATGGACCTGAGGATCACGGTGGAGGTGAGCATGACTACATCCGAATAAAGGAATTATTTGTTCCTATGCTGAAGACGGTGGCGCGAGTGACTGTGGAAGAGGCTTACATGTTCCCTACTCAAGATCAGTTCGACCGGGCTGATCTTATGATTCAATTTCTACACCTTCCAGATTTAACAGATAAGCAATTTTCGATGTATCAAAATTATGTTGATGGAGGAGGAGGTGTTGTTTCAATTCACGAGTCTTGCATTATGCGTCCAATCGATCGTGCAAATAAGTTAGCAGGGTGTATCGGATGTTCCTGGCAAGGTAATAAACACTCCCACTGGGGTAAGTTTGACAAAAATCATCCTTTGTATCTTAAAAATGAACATCCAGCATTTAAGGGCTTGCCTAGATCAGTGACCTTTAATGATGAATCTTATTGGAATCTCTTAAAGCGGGATAACGTCGAAGTTATTGGAGCCATTGCTCCTAAATTGGATAATACCAATGTATCTTTCGCTGATACCCTTAAGAGTGAAGGGATTCGTAGTGATGCTTTTTGGACCTATACCTCTGGTAAGGGGCGTGCATTTGGTACCACCACTGGGCACTATACTTATACTTATTTTGATCCAATGTATCGACTGATCTTGTTTCGAGGAATTGCATGGAGCCTAAAGGAAGATGCTGCTCCTTTTATGCCTCTGGTATTTCAAGGCATTACTAATGAGGAGGGTCTTGTGGGTACCACTGATTCTATGATGAATTATAAAAATCGCAGAAAATAATTGTTACTAGCTTCCCTTTTGCATTGTGGTGGGTATGATATAAATCCATGAAATCAATTTCTCGACGTTCATTCCTTGGTAGTGCCACTTTGGCTGCTCCGATCATTTCCTTCGCTCCAACGCTTCTTGCAAAAGATAAAAATGATCCAAACCGTTTTCAGATTGGCATTCAGGAATACACCTTTCACAGATGGATTGGTTCCGGGAAACTCGACCATCTGGATTATCCTGCTTTAGCAAAAGATAAATTGGGTATTACCCATATCGAATACTGGAACAGGCCATTTAAGGAAAAACATACTGACAAAAAATATGTTGGTGAATTGGTCAAAAGAACTACAGGCGAGGGTATGAAAAACGTACTTATTTTGGTTGATGCAAAGAATCAGCTGGATTCAAAGGATGCCCAAGCGCGTGTACGAGCAGTTGATGAACACAAAGGTTGGGTGGATTGCGCTGCACAATTAGGCTGTGATGCTATCAGAGTAAATTGTCGTTCTGGAGGAAATCGCGATGAGAATCTTGAAAATGCGGCCAAGGGTCTGGGTGCTTTGTGTGATTACGCCAAAGGGACCGGAGTGAAGATTGTGATAGAGCCTCATGGAGGCAACTCACAGGATCCTGATTGGCTCTTAGCTGCGATGAAGAAAATCAATAAACCCAACGCAGGACTCTTACCAGATTTCAATAACTTTGGGCGTTATAATCGTTATGATGGGGTCACTAAGAGTCTCCCATATGCTCCGGCTGTTTGTGCCAAGGCGCTGAGGTTCGATGATAAAGGTAATGAAACAAACACCGACTTTTACAAGATGATTAAAATTATCTATGATTCTTCATACTCTGGGGTGATCTCCATCGAATTTGAAGGTAACCGAGTGGACCCGATTGAAGGTTCATTAAAAACCAAGGCGCTCATCCAGAAGGCGCTCAAGGCTGCAGCTTTATAATTAGAGGTTCTAATGATGCTCTTTTTGAAATGCAGTAAGTTAAAAAAAATGATGAGCTCGATTCATATGACCCGATTATTTCTGTTGTGCGTGCTCTGCATCGCTTTTTCCAATGATTCTAAAGCTCAAAATGAAAACACTAAGAATGCTGTCTCAAAAAGTGATCTGTGGCTTAAATATTCTGGATCAGATGGACCAGGAAAAGGAAAGCATGTAGTGCTGATTGCTGCTGAGCAGGAATATCGTAGCGAGCAATCTATGCCAATGCTCGCGAAAGTTCTTTCCAATCATCATGGTTTTGATTGTACAGTTTTGTTTTCAGTGAATGAAAAAGGTGAAGTCGATCCAACAGTTCCTGCTCCTTTCAAGGACAAAGAAAAACGTCATAATATTCCTGGTCTTGAGTTTTTAGCCAATGCTGACTGTGTAATTTGGATTTCGCGATTTATGCATCTCCCTGAACAGCAGATGAAGCATTTCTATGATTACTTTGATTCGGGAAAACCACTCATTGCCTTGCGGACCGCCAACCATGGTTTCTGGGGTGGACTCAAATACAAGAAGGCAGATAAAAATGTTTCTCTGCGCGAAATGCTGGGAGGCACTTTCATGGGGCATCATGGGGGGTGGCATCGTGAGGCAACAC
This sequence comes from uncultured Verrucomicrobiota bacterium, assembly GCA_902510815.1. Classification (GTDB taxonomy): domain Bacteria; phylum Verrucomicrobiota; class Verrucomicrobiia; order Verrucomicrobiales; family DEV007; genus EC70. The sequence goes on from CABXDI010000015.1 coordinate 24,275, forward strand.
GCGGAGTGATTGTTTCTGAGAACAGTAAACATCCTATTCTTGTTGGAGTGAAAGATATCTGGGGAACTTCCGATGTTTATCGTTGTCATAATGACAAGAATCCTTTTCCGGAGGATTGCACTTCATTGGTACTTGGCCAGCCATTGATCAATCTTGAAAGGGATGCGCCGCCTAATACTAAGAAGAAGCCATTACCTGTTGCCTGGACGAAAACATGGACTGGGAACAAGGGTCATAAGTCTAAGATTTTTCATTTTACCATGGGCTCAGCTGGGGACCTAGGGAATGATGGGGTTAGGAGAATGACGGTCAACGCAGTTTACTGGGGGCTTGGTATGGAAAAATCTATCAAGTCGAATCGATCTGTAGCAATAATCGGAGACTACAAGCCGTTGAAGCCCGGTTTTAATTACGAGAAGCTTGGCGTTAAATCGCGTAAGGTGGAGTATTACAGGTAAAAAATTTTTGATAAAGTTTTGGAGAAGGGTGGCTTTAGCGGTAATACAAAGAAACGAAATCAGATCTGCTTTAAAATTTGTCGCTCTAAGGCTTATTATTAAATAATAAATGAGAATGAACGCGACCTTTTACTTGCCTCGATAAATCTTTAATTCTTTAGATTTTTTAGGAACGAGGACATGGACAGAATTTTTTTCAACCATTTCGAGGTGACTTAGTAGAGCATGCACCATTAACCGGTGCTGGCGTGTTCTTGTGGATATGGGTTGGTTTTTTTTAGTAGTTTCCAAGATCATGGAGTTCGCACCGATACGCTCATGAGCTGCCCGAGCAATGCTGCCGTCGACCGGATATCGTAGGCGGACGAACTTTTTCTTAGAATCAGTTATCGTTGCATTGACTGTTTTTAGCATTTTAGGCACCACCTCATTGGCTAAATTTCCTTTGGTGTCGATGATTGAGGTGCCGACCGAGTCTGAATTGAGCTGATGAAAATCGTATCCTTCGTGCAAATCAATGAACCAGTCAGGTTTGGTGCTTTTCAGATACTCCCAAAGTGCGGATGCTGGTAGATCTTTGGCGTCTGGTCCTTCCTTGGTCTTGGGAAAATTACGATTTAGATCACGTAGTTTTTTTGGCTTACCGGGTAAGTATCGTGTGTCGGCTCTTAAGCCGGGCAAGTTTACTTTTGGAACAATTATCAACTGACCTTTTTTGATTGGCCAGTGACGGATTTGTTCAGCTGCTCGTGCTCCGGCCGGTTCATTTCCGTGTATTCCCCCAGTGATGAATACGATTGGTCCTTCTATCCCGCTATCTCTTTGGTAAAAGGGTGTCTCCCATTTAGTGCCCTTTGCAAGGTGCCCTGTTGAGAATTTCTCTGCACCTAGGGAATTGAGGCCTATTCCTAAGAATAACAGGAATGGAATAGCGCGTATTATTAAAAAATTAATCAGCAAAATATCTGGTCAATCTAACATAAAAAGTGCCTAATAAGCATATGAAAAGAATCTATTATGCCTTGTTTCTGATAGTGTTCGCTATAGCTGACTTGAAAGCTCAGCGACAGCAGTCTGAAGAGGGTCAGAGCCGAAGCAGTAGATTTGGCCGTCAGATGGATGCTGACGGGGACGGTAAGATCTCTCGCAAAGAATTTCCTGGGCCCAAGGAGACCTTTGATCAATTTGATAAAGACAAAGATAATTTCCTATCCGATGACGAACGCAATGCGATGCGCCAGAGTCGAGGCCGCAATGGTTCAGGTGGGCGTGGTAATCAGGGTGGAGGATTTCGAAGACCCAATCAGGGAGTAGGCCCAGACTTTGCTGAACAATTATTCAAGGCCATTGACGATGGTGATGATAAAAAAATATCTTCCAAAGAATGGAAGAACTACTTTGATGAAATTCTGAGTGAAGCGGACAAGGACAAAGATAAAATAGTCAGTGACGAGGAATGGAAGGCATGGAGGCAAAGAAAGCAATCAAGTTCAAGGCCAAGTGGTCGCGGAAGCGGTCCCGATGTAGGTGACCCTGCGCCAGAGGTTAGTGCACAGTTCATGAATAAAAAAGATAGCCTCGAATTTAACAATATTACGCGGCTTTCAGTTATTATTTTTGGCTCATATACTTGAGGTCCCTTCTCTAGGGATGCCGGGAGCCTCCAAAAAGTGTACGAAACCTATGGCAAGGAAGCAGACTTCTATTGGGTCTATATTCGTGAAGCTCATCCATTGGGTTCTTCTCGTCCTTCGCCATTGAAAATTGAACAACCTAAGACATTTTCTGAGCGTGAAGAGATTGCGCAATCCTGTCAGGCTGGGCTGAATCTTTCGGTCCCTCTATTGGTGGACGATATTAAAGATACTGTTTCACGTGCCTTCGATGCCATGCCTGACCGTATGTATATCATAGGCAAAGATGGTCGAATTGCCTACAAGGGCGGTAGAGGGCCTCGTGAATTTGATGTTTCAGAGATGCAGGAAGAGCTCAAAAAGCTTGTCGGGAAAAAATGAAAACCTTTGTTTTTCATATAGTTTTTTATGTCTTTCTTTTAGCCCCGATCTCTTTTGCCAATGACCGGCTAAACGTGATTCTCATAATGGCTGATGACTCGGCTGCGGATAATTATGGGTGCTACGGGAGTAAGTTTTTTTCTACACCACGGCTTGATGCGTTAGCTCGGACCGGTGCCAAGTTCAATCATTGCTATTCTGAGCCTGTATGCACTTCGAGCCGAGTCAAGATAATGACCGGGCGTGATGGTATACGGAATTATGTTCAATTTGGGACCTTGGACAAAGATGAGATTACCTTTGGAAACATGATGAAGAGCGCTAATTACGAGACAGCTATTGCCGGTAAGTGGCAACTTCATGGAGGACCTCGTGGAACTCTTGCTCCTGCCTGTGGTTTTGATAATTATTGCTTATGGAATTATCCGGGTACTTCGCGATCTAGATTCTGGAACCCTAGTCTTATGCGTGATGGAAAAATTATGGAAACAACTGAAAAAGATTATGGTCCTGACATTCTCACAGATTACTTGATTGAATTCATTGGTAAGAATAGATCCAAGCCTTTCTTTGCTTATTATCCAATGCTGCTTGTTCATTCTCCTTTTTTGAAGACTCCCGATAGTAAGCTTGACGCTAACAGACTAATTTCTAAGAGTATCACGAACTTTCGTGATATGACAGCGTACGCTGATAAGTGTGTAGGGAGAATTGTTGATGCACTTGAGGAGTATGGGTTACGTGAGAAGACCGTGATTATTTATACTACGGATAACGGTACTGGCCGTTCACTGACTTATCCTTATGGTAAAGAAAAGCGAACAGGAGAAAAGGCCTATGCTACAGATGGTGGCACCCACGCGCCCCTGATCGTCAATTGCCCAGGCACTATTCCTGCCGGGACCGTTAGTGATGATCTAGTGGATTTTTCAGATGTGCTTCCTACGATCGCCGATATTACTGGCGCCAAATTACCGGAAGTGAAACTGGATGGTCGCAGTTTTTGGCCTCAGTGCCTAGGAACAAAAGGCAATCCCCGTGATTTTATTTTTCAATACTACTACCCTAAATATAAGCCGGCCGCAGCCAAGCATGGCCAGGGAGTTAATGACCAGGAAATTATATGGGCTCAGAACCAGCGTCATAAACTTTACCGTGACGGAACTCTGTATGCTGTGATTGACCGTTACGAAAAGACTCCCCTTAGCCCTGGAGTCAGTACCCAAGCTGACAAGGACCGTGATCTTCTTCAAAAGGGGCTGGATTCAATGCCATTGAAGGCTGCTAAACTGAGTTTAGAGAAGAAGAAATAGATTTTGAGTAATTAACTTTCTTTCCGGAATATATTTATAGAACCGGCCAATGATTAGAATAAAAAAAAGGGTCCTTAATATTACCGTATTTATAATTCATTTTATATTGGTTTCGTTTTCAATTGCCGAGCGTAAGCCGAATATTGTGTTTGTCCTGGCTGATGATCTTGGTTGGGCAGAACTTGGTTGTTATGGCAATAAATTCAATGAGACTCCGAATCTTGATCGAATGGCACATGAAGGTATGCGATTTACTCAGGCCTATGCATCGGCTCCGGTCTGCTCCCCTTATCGTGCGGCATTATTAACTGGGTTGCATCCAGCCAGATTGGGGATCATGGATTATCTCAGACCCAATTCTGCAAACCGTCTTCCGTCTGATTTAGTTACTTTGCCGGAAACGCTCCAAGGAAATGGCTACGCGACTGGGATGATTGGGAAATGGCACCTTTCCGGATACAGCTATCATGAGGCAGAATTTGAGACTAGACCAACCGATCATGGTTTCGATTGGAATTTTGGATCTGAAGTTAAGAGTGTTGGAAATGGTGCCAATACTTGGCCTTACATCTTTCGCACTCAACCGATCCGATGGATTGATATTGAGAAGAATCGTCTCGGTGGAAAAGAGAATCTTACAGACCGATTAAACTTTGAGGCTGTTGATTTTATTAGGCGTAACAGAGAAAGACCTTTTTTCCTCTATCTTTCGCACTATGCTCCGCATTCTATTCTCAATGGTAGGCCTGACCTTGTGGAAAAGTATCGCAAAAAACATCCTCCTGGAAAATCAGGACGTAAGAATTGCTATATTTGTGAGGATGCTGGTCTCGGTAAAGGTGATCCTGGTAACCATTGGGCCATGGATCATAACCCCCACCTCGCGGCAATGCTTGAGGGCATTGATGATGGGATCGGCAAAATTCGAGCTGAACTTGCCGCGCAAAAAATTTTAGATAATACCATATTCATTTTCTCCAGTGACAATGGAGGTGAGTCCAGTGTCTGTTCAAATGCTCCGCTCCGTGGAGGGAAAAGTCAGCTCTATGAGGGGGGGATCCGAGTGCCGCTCATCATCCAATGGCCGGATAATGTTCCGGCCGGAACTGTGAACGAGGTGCCGACTATTAATACGGATTTTCATCCGACTTTATTGAATGCTGCGAACATCAAATTGACAGGTGAGGTCGACGGATCATCAGTACTTACTAACTGGAAAGATCCGAAAGCATCCAGAGAACAGCCCCTTTATTGGCATTATCCTCTCGATCGCCCACATTTTCTTGGTGGGTTCAGTGGTGGTGCTGTGCGTGATGGTGATTGGAAACTTATCGAGAAGTTTGATACAGGTTCTACGGAACTTTATTCTCTAACTAATAATCCTTCTGAGGAAAAAGATCTCTCTAATCAAAACCCTGATAAGGTCGCTGAGCTTAAGAAAAAGTTATATGAATGGCGTGACCGAGTTTCTGCTCGAATTCCATCTGCGCCATTATTAACTGATCCCCGGAAGCTTTATTTTACTGAGCACTTTTCCGGTCCTGCCAGTGAGAGGCTTTGGTATACTGGAGACTGGTCAGCAGAGAACGGTGTTCTGCAACGTATTAATACCGGCACTGAAAATACCCGGATTTTCCTTCGTGACGCTGTCTATGATGATGTTCTGATTAGGTTTGATTTTCAGTTCCAAGATTCGAAAGATATTCGCTTAGTTACTGGAAGTGATGGTCACTACAATTCTGTTATTCATTTGCGCCGTGACCATTTTTATATTCAGACTGCAAAGGATAGTACAGGGCCTTATTTTTCTTATCGTCACAGCGAGTGCTCTTATAATTTTGATCCGGAGCGTTGGTATACCATGACTGTAGAGTTTATCGATGACCACTTAGTGGCGCACATTGATCGTGACCACATAGCTTATGCAAATCATCCAATTATTAATAAAGAGCGCAGCTATTTTGCTTTTCAGGTTGATGGTAAACCCGCATCCTTTGACAATATTCAAATCTTTCAAGCAAAGAAAAATTCAAACTTTGATTCTAATATTGAGTACTTAAGATCGGTCATGAATAAGTATCCCGTTAAGAAGTCGTTGAAGGAAGAATATGACATTAAGAAGACGAATGCTCATGAGTGGTTTTTTCAACGCCAAGAAGAGTACCGCTCCTTAGTAAAAAAAGTTGAAGAATTAGATCAGAATAGAAGAGAGCGTTTCCCCTCAGCTTTCAGATCACATAAGGAGATAAAGAAGAAGGCGTTTGCTTTACGCAAGGAGTTGAACAAGGAGGACCCTAAATACAAAGAACTCTTACACGCAACGCATCGAGCAAAACGTGCCATTGAAGCTTATCTTATTGAACAAAATCCAGAAGTCTCTGATTATCCAAATAGCCGGCGCAAAGTGGCAATAGAGAAACTGCGTAGCAAACATTTAGACTCAATAGGCTATAAGAAATTGATCCGTGCACTTGATTTTTCTCAGAAGAAACTTGAGAAAGCTTATCCGAGAGCCTTTATTTCCGATGAAGAAATCAAAGAGTCTCGCAAGGCTGAGCATGATAGAGTTAAGGGGGATCCATTATATAAAGAACTACAAAATGCTCGGGCTGAAGCTTACAGGAACAAAGAAGAGTACCTTTTTAAAAATGATATAAGGCTTTCTGAATTGCGACAGGTTCTTTTCGGAAAATAGACTTTTTTAATACCTATGCCTTAAGCAAGTTCATATCTTTCTCACTGCTTCCAAAACTTCCTATATCGACATTGTGTTTATGCAACAATTCGAGATAAAGATTACAAAGAGGCGTGGGTTTTTCTATCAATGTATGATTTTCATGCTGATAGCCGCCGCCTGCTACAATCATCGGTAGGTTGTTACATGTATGATTGGAAGAATCTCCAAAATTACTACCCATGACTACTGTGGTATTGTCCAACAAGGTTCTATCTCCTTCCTTTATTTGATCTAGTTCAAACAGAAAATTTTCAAAGTGTTTTAAAGTGTCAGTTTCAATACGACTTAATTTTTCTATAACATCCTTTCTTCCACCATGATGGGATAAGGTATGCCACCCTCCAGTTGTTCCGGGCACTTTAATGGCTCCGTATATCCAGTCCATTGAGAATGTAATGACACGGGTTGAGTCGGTCTGGAAAGCTAACTTTGAAAGTTCAAAAAGATTTCGAATCTTATTTGAAAATTTGAACTCATTATCTTCACTTAGAGAGTTTTTAACTCTAGGCTTCTTAGTTTCTAACCAAAATTTTTCATGATTCAGTCGAACTTCTAATTCTGAAATTACTGAGTTGTAGTGATCTAATTTGAATTGATTAGAATTTCTTTTCTTAAGCTGCAATAAATCACGTCGAAGACAATCTAAAATATTTTGATCATTCCTTAGTTGTTGTTTTTTTGACTTCAAGTCCTCTTCTTTAAAGAGCATTTCGAAGATTTTTTCTTCATTGTGCATCGGGGGAATAGCGGATCCTCTACTATTCCATGAGCACCCCCATCCTCGATCGTAAATGCTGAAATTAAGGAATGGGAAACGAGTGACATCGCCCATCTCCTTAACAAGAACTTGGTCTAAAGAAATGCCGTTTACAAAATTCGATGACTCGGGGTTTGGGGTTCCGGTAAGAAAAGATTTTTCGGAGTCATGATTACTGGTTTCCATTCCCGGATGAAAGAGATTTTGAAAGACTGTGACTTTCTCTTTTGTTCTAATGCCTTTTAAATAATTAGAAGTTGATAAATCCCCCTGTTTTTTTGGAAAGAAATAAGGTTCATAGAAACCAAGACTACTATTGATGAAAATGATTCTTTTTGGGGCCTGTTGATTTTTACTTACTGCATTAAGGCTGAGTGAATTCATGGCAAGAGGTAGTGCTGCCCCAAACTTTAAGAATTCCTTTCGACTTATAGTATTCATTCTTATCCTCCTGTAAGTGAATAGACCAATACCTTTGTAATCAAGTCCTTTATCCTACATTCTTCTGCATTTTCTGATGCAAAAGAGTAGAGCACTAAGCGTTGCTCTAAACTTGGCTTGTATCCATTAGCATATTCAAAAAATTTCTTCGTGAAATTGTAAGCAATTTTTTTGTGATCTGAGAGAATGATCTTTTTAAGGTCAAATATGTTCTCGAATTTTTGATTTCCAACTCTACCTGATGAATCCACTTTTCCAGCTATATCGAAATAGCCACCTAATCGAAATTGGAACGTTCCGTTATGTGGTTTCATGGTCTTGTAGTTTGTTCTCCATTGCCCTGTCGCATCAAAGTTTTCAAGAGCAAATCCATAAGGGTCGATACTTTTATGACAAGCGAAACACCCTTTATTTTTCTTATGTTCTTCGATTTGTTCTTTTAGATTTTTGGTTTCGCTGTGATCTGGTTCAATAGCAGTGATGTTTTCTGGGGGAGGTGACAATGTGTTTCCAACAATGTTTTTGGAGACCCATGCTCCACGCAAAATGGGTGAAGTATCAAAGCCGTCAGCTGTAACTTTTAAGACGCTTCCCATGGTTAATAGACCTCCTCGCGGACTTTTGGAAGATAGAGAAACTTTGCGTATCTTTTGACCGGTTATGTTTTCAATGCCGTAATGCTGAGCTAATCGTTGGTTTAGAAAAGCGAAATCTGAATCAATGAGATTAGTGATAGGTAAGTTTTCTTGGATTAGGTGATTGAGATACTTCTCGGTTTCAATGGGTAAGTAATGGTTTAGGATATCATTGTAATTTGGATAAAGCTTTAATGATGGATTTATTTTGTTGAAGGATCTTAGGTTTAGCCATTGAGAGCAGAAAGAGTGGACCATTCTTGAGCTTTTTTCATCTTTGAGCATTCTGTTGATTTGCTCTTTGATTGAGTTGCCGTTTAATTTTTCTGCTGCTGATAGATTTAGGAGTTCCTCATCAGGGATGGATAGCCAAAGAATCTTAGAAAGATCTGCAGCCATTTTGTAGGATTCGTTCGAGTGTTCTCCTGGAGATAATAAAAAACGATGAGAGCAGATTATGGATTTTATGCCGACTTTAGCAGCCATAACAAAATCTGCGCGTTCCTTAAAATCGTTGAGGGTAACGGTATAGTATGGGAGGAGTTCCTGTTCGCTGATCTTTGAGGAAAAAGCTATTTCAGCAAATTTTCGGATCACTTCCTTGAGTTCTTTTTTTGATCTAGAAGCAATCGAAATTTCCGAGGTTGAAGAGTCCTTTTTTAATGATGTTATGACATCTAACTTGCCAATTGATGCAATTGATTTTCCATCCAGGGAAACAGCGTCAGTAACCAAAAATTTTATGAATTTTTTTGTAGTTCTTGCAGGGAATAAGATTTTTTGTTCGTAAGATCTTAGTATATCTAACTCTCCCTCTATTATTGGATTGCCCCAGGACTTGCCATCGTCTGAAAGAAAAATTGAATATGACTTTACCTGTCCATTATTTGCTCTTGTCCGTTTTGAATAGGAAACGCCATCTATTTCTTTTTCTAAAGGATTGTTTAGTATAACAAAATGAGGTGGCTTGGCCACGGTAGGAGTAAACTGAGAATGCCAGAATGTTTTATTCGAACCGTCCTGCATCTTTTCTTTTTCCATGCCGACTTGTGAACTGCTAACCGATAGGCTTCCTCCTATTGCTTTTAATTTTGTTTTGAAGCCTGATACTTTAATAGATTCTCTTGGAGGTGAATCTATTTCAATGCCTGTAAATAGATTTTGGTAAGACTTTGGTGGCCAGTTTTCGAGGATAGGTCCCTGTACTTTAAACTGTTTAATATACGCGCCTTGATCTCCCTTCTGCTTGCGAAAAGTGTGTTTTGAATAGCAGTGCACAGAGACGTTCTCACCAGGATTGAGAAAAGCACGAATCGTGTGAGGTTTCATTTCTTTATTGGATAATGAAATGACATCCAATAACCGTTGAGGTTGAGGTCGGTCATCGGCGAAATAATATTTACCAGAAAATACTAGAATACTGACGTCTTCTTGAAATTCTCCAAGCTTCTTAGCGTCAAAGGTAAGTTCATACCAACCCTTAACTGGAGGGTCAAAGTTATCGTAAAAGAAAGAGTAGTTGTTACCATTGTTTGCCCTTGTCCATGAGAATAGTATTCCGTCCTCATACTTTCGTGTATAAATGTTATAAGTGTCATGGCTGTCCTTAATCTTGTTGGTTACCCATACTCTTTCTTTAGGGAAACCTTGATCAGGCAATGCAAACTCGAGCATCTCGTCAGCTACTGAAAAATAAGAATTAAGCATTTCCTTAGTTATGAGAATATTTCGATTAGAATCGAAATCGTTAGTGCCTCTGTCTTCTGGAATTTTGTTTGTGAGGTCTAGTCTGATACCAAGAAGATCATTCAATGAGTGAATGAACTCATGCCTGCTGACTCTTTGATAAGAATTAACTGAATTATTATTCTGTCGCTTTGATAACCAATTGAGGAGTAGTTCTCTTTCAGAGGGAGTTGGTTGCTTTTTATTTGCAGGTGGCATTCTACCAGTGATGAGATTTTCAAAAATGACAGAACCATCATGAGTGTTATTATTAAGTAAAACAGAAAGGTCCAAATTTCCTTTCTTCATCTCTTCATCATGACAATCAAAGCAGTACAGTTCGAGAACCTCTAGAGTTTGCTGGTCGATTGGCGTGACTTTGGATTGCGAGTCAGAAATAAATAAAAGTGAGAGTC
>CABXDI010000016.1 GCA_902510815.1 uncultured Verrucomicrobiota bacterium
TGAGCAATAGTTCATTACCAATCAAATTCTAGATCCTCTTTCCCTTATCATGCACATCATTTCACTTTTCGCCATATATCTAGTCACTTTGACTATTACACTTAATGCAGAAGTATGGAAACCAGATAAAAAGCCCGGATTAATTCCGACTAGCATGTTCGAAGTTGACCCTTCTCTAGAAGTGACCGTATGGGCCACTAGCCCGATGCTATATAATCCAACCAATATGGATATTGATCACGAAGGTCGGTTCTGGGTCACTGAAGGTGTTAACTATCGAGGAAGAAATGGGACCAAACCTAATGGAGACAGAATAGTTGTACTCCAAGATACAGATAATGATGGAAAATGTGATAGCTCTCATACCTTTGTTCAAGAAAAAGGTCTTATAGCGCCAATGGGAGTGGCTGTATTTGATAATGTGGTTTACTTGTCTCAGCCTCCTGATCTTATCGCTTATACTGACGTTAATCGTAATCTTGTCTTCGAACCTGAAATTGACAAAAGAGAAGTTATCCTCACGGGTTTTAATGCCATCAACCACGACCACTCTCTTCACTCACTGACTTCCGGACCAGATGGTAAATTCTATTTTAATAATGGTAATTGTGGAGCCGTGTTCACCGATAAATCTGGGAAAACATTTTACATGGGAGGAACCTATGGAGGAAGTGGAGCCAATTGGCCAGCCGACCATTTAAAGAATTCTGGCAGAGAATCTGGAGACGGGCATGTTTGGACATCTGGTTTTGCCGTTCGTATGGATCCAAACGGAGCCAATGCAGAAATAGTGAGCCATGGTCTCCGCAATTCCTATGAACAAATACTTACTTCATTTGGTGACATGTTCCAAAATGATAATGATGACCCAAGAGCATGTCGAACGTCGTATGCCCTCGAGTTTGGATGTGCAGGATATTTTACTCGGGATGCCATGCAAAGAAATAAAGCCGTACGACGACCCGGCCAACCCTATGCAAGAGTTCATTGGAGGCAAGATGACCCAGGAACAATGGATGCTGGTGATGTTTATGGCGGAGGTTCACCCACGGGCATCACCTTCTACGAAAATGGTGCCTTGGGTGAAAAGTGGGAAGGCCTTCTGCTTAGCTGTGAAGCAGCTCTCAACACCATATTTGGGTATAAGCCTGTTCCAAAGGAAGGTACCTTTGAACTCGAAAGATTTGTTTTCCTAACTTCAAACCCAGGAAAGGAATATGACGGAGCTGATTTTTCAGGGAGAAAAGAAATCAATAAAGACGGCAAGGGTAAAATTTCTCCTACCCTCTTTCGGCCTAGTGATGTGACAGTTGGGCCCGACGGTGCAATCTATTTTTCAGATTGGTTTGATGCAAGGATAGGGGCTTCTAGTCACCTCGACGATTCCTTCTCGGGTACAATCTATAGAGTTGCTCCTAAAGGATTCAAACCGAAGATACCAAAAATTGATCTCTCCAATATCAAAGGACAGATCATGGCCCTTCGTAGCCCTGCCATAAATACCCGTCATCTAGGTTTTGAATCTTTGAAATCTCAAGGAAGCAAGGGTTCTGATTATGTTCTCAAACAACTCAGTGATGGTAATAAATGGATTGCCGCTCGCTCCGTTTGGTTACTCCCATACATGGGCGATCAAGGTATAGACGTCTGTATCAAAATACTACGAAGTAACGATAGCGATCAGCGGGTCGTTGCCTACAGATCACTTCGCCGAGCGGGCCATGATATGATTCCTCATGCAAAAAGGATGTGCACTGACCCCTCTCCGCAAGTACGACGTGAAATTGCCTTATCACTTCGCGACATACCGGCAGAAAAAACCAAAGAGATTTTCGTAGAATTGGCAAAGAGATGTAACACAAATGATAAAAATTCGTTAGAAGCCATTGGGTTAGGTGCAGCTAAACAAGAGAGCATTATATGGAAAGCCATTAAAAAAGGAATGGGCTATGAAAACCCTCAAGAATGGAATGACCAATTTGCAAAGCTTACATGGCGACTATGGGGTGCGGCTTCAGTCAGTGCCCTTAAAGCTAGGTGCAGTGATAAATCACTTTCTTTAGAGAAAAGAAAATTTGCTCTAGAATCAATTGCTTTTATTGATGATCCAATCGCCGCTGAAGCCATGCTCGAAATCGCTTCAAAACCTTCACCTTTAAAAGGTCAAGCAGTCGCATGGCTTCTCAGAAATGCAGCCGGCGAGTGGGCAAAGCATGGAATCAATAAAGAACTCAAAGAAAAGGGCATTTATGACCCTGAAGCCATCAATATCGTGCCGTCCCCATTACCAATAGCTCCTAATGGCACTGTAAAGCCAAAGGTTGATGAGATTCTTAAACTCAAAGGAGATCCATTAAAAGGTAAGACCACCGCACTTCGCTGTATTTTATGTCATCAGATTGATGGGAACGGGGCAGATTACGGACCTAATCTAAAGGGCTGGGCTTCAAATCAGACCTTTGAAGCAACTGTTCGAGCTATTGCTGAACCCTCTGCAGGAATAGCACTCGGATATCAAGGGACCGAAGTTATATTAAAAGACGGCAACATTATTCACGGCATCACTTTTAACAATAGTGACCCTTGGATAAAAAACGCACCTCCTCTCATCATCCAATCAGCTGGCGGAACAACACAATTTATTCCGAATCAGCGAATTGAAAAAAAGAAAGATCTGAATCGTTCTCTAATGTATGACCCGGTCATGCTAGGCCTTACTTCACAAGACATAGCGGATATATCAGCATGGCTAAGAACCTATCGCTAATAAAGTTAAAGACCTTTTAATTTATTCTTTTACTGAGTATTAATTATTCTCGATTTAGCTAAAGCAGCAGTCGCCCAACTCGTTGCCGAAATTGATATAAACTGATCTTTACCGTGAGGATCACCATTATCGAAAAATTTCTGAATAGGCTTAGATCTCGATTTCACAAACCATGATCCGTCATTCTTCTGAGTACTAATTAGATAAGAGCGAGCTCTTTTAATAGCTTTAACAAATTCTGCATCTCGTTCACTAGAGCCTATGCTAGTAATGAGTGTATATAACGTCTGACCAGTGGCGTAAGCATCACTCTCCATTTCAGGAAGCTGAGCCCAACCCCCATTCTCTTGTTGTCTTTGAAGCAGATCTTGACGAGCTTTCTTAATCTCTTGGGCTGGTGCATCTAATGCTATGAGCGCTTTCAGCTTGCCATTAAAATCCTCTTGAGAATATGGTTTTGAACCTAGGATCCATGATCTGGATTTTTCAGTGGCTTCTTTGACTTTCTTTTCAATGCTCTCACCTCGGGCATAATAATTCATATAGTTAATAGCAAAGTAACTCGTATGAATTTTTGATTCCTCAGAAGGAGGACGATTGGTTTGCACATCCCAGTTCCCCTCTTTTTTTTGATGATGCAGAAGATAGGAAACAAAAGCATCCGTAAATTGGTCTTTTTTTACCCCTCCGAGCTCAAATGACCACAACAAATATCCCGCAGTCAAACTGCGACCCCCTACCGATTTTCCTTCGGTCACTGATTCCACGCGATCTTCAAAATAGTCTCTAATAAAATGAATCTGCTCTTGCATCAACTCCTCATCAATACTGATACCAGCCTGACTCGCCTCACGCATCGCCAACATAGGTAAAGTTTGATGATGGCAAGAGAAACACTCTCTATTGTTTGGATAATTTTCAGCTCCTTTTTGAACGATTCGCAAACCACTTTCAATCGCACGATTAATTCGCAACTTTTCCAACTCCCCTGCATGAACCTGTGGAGCAAATAACAGAAGAAATACAAACGGTATTTTTTTCACACTCGAATAATTAATATTGCCGCTAGTTGGTAATATCTTCAACCATATAAAATCTTAGTTTCTCTTTATCCGATAAACCTTCTTCAATGAAAGCGGTTTCCTCTCCTTCACTCTGCACGTTATCATCAAGTTCCATCCACTCAGATAAATCCTCTGAAACATAGATTGCATAAACCCGACCGGGTCTCGAATTCCAGAAAACTTTAACAGACTTCAAGTTTTCATCCTCTTCATGGATAACTTTAGTTATTTTCATGGGGCTTAAATTAGCACTCTCTCCCAATTGAACGTTATCTACTCTAAGTCGAGTCGCTCCAGAGTAAGAAACATGAATCTCATCAAAAATAATATCTTCAAAGCCAAAGTACTGATTAGGATTATCAATACTAATTGTTGTCTCAAAGGACTCAACATCGACACCCTCTAATTTAGCGGTAATGATCGCAGGGGTAGGGGGTTGAGCAATTAAAACGACTGCAGCAGAGAGATGAGCTTCATTAAATTGGATTGAAAATGGATTTACCTCAGGCTCGCCAGTTCGAAGGTTAGGCCCTGATACACTAGCCCAATCAGGATGGTCAGCGGTTCTATAAAATAGGTTAGGTGCAAATATAACCCCAAACTGGGAGAACTGGTCCGTCACAATTGAAGTGTCCAAAATCCTCATTTCGGAGAAGTCCACCGTGCTCTCAGGGTCTTCTAATCCCGAAGGACTAAGGTCGATTGGATTTGAAAAGACATTTGTCGCAAAAAAAAATAAGGATAGAAGCGCTGTAAAACCTGATCGAACATTAGCAACTTTGTGATATATAGGCATTTATAAATGCTGCAGGAAAAACTCCCTAAGATCAAGACCAACAATAAAAGCTGGTAATTAATAACTGAAGAAGAATTTCAAAATTTAATCTTTTATAAATCTTATAAATTTCTTAATAAGTGGAGCTATGAAAATAAGACTTATAACTTTGTTAGTTTCATTATTTGTATTGCAAACCGCTTCTGCAGACGACCACAAAGAAAAGGTAGAAAAAGAAAAAGTACACTACTTTGAAGCTTCCTTTAGTTCATTCCATCCTGGGGGAAATTTACGAGCCTCGGAGATCATTGAGGAGTATTGGTTTCCTACCGATAAAAATGTAGGTCGACTTGCTATTCCTTTTGATTTGAAGGCAGGAGAATGGGATCACGTTGTCTTCTTTTACAAGCCTGAAGGATTAGCAGACTTCAAACAAAATCCCGACAAAGTATCTCAAGAGTGGAAAAAAGATATCATCAAAAGGTTAGGGGAAGAAGAATTTGATAAGTTAGAAAAAGAGTTCTTCAGTCTCATTAAGAAAAAATCCACTGCAATTTTTAAATTAGTAGGAGAACTCCCAAAGATTAATGATGAGTTCTATAACTTGGAGGGACCAAAAACTCCTGTTGTTGTAAATTTTGAAACTTTTAAAATGGGAAAAGCTGAGGAAGGTTTTGAAAAAGTGGACCAATTCCGATCAAGCACTGGATACACTCCTATGCTTTTTCGCTCTATCACAGGAGACTATGACCAGATTACTATTTGGAAATTACCAAATGATGGCAAAGATTTATTTAATGAGCAAAGCGAGCAAATGAAGAACTTCATGAAGAGTGATGCAATGAAATCATACTTCGAACTCTTAGAGGAATCCCAATCGGGAATAGGAACGATTCCTTGGACCTATTCTCAATAATTTTATCTACTTTAGCTACTTCTTATCACTGGAAAGCAATTTGACCATTGCCTGACCCATGGCTTCACCAATATTCATGTAAGTTTCCGCATTTCCCCCATAGTGTCCACCTGAGCTACCACCCTTAGAAAGTGGGTGACTATATACAGCCGCAACGTTGCCTTTAAAATCTGGATACTTTCCAGACTCACCATCAACAGAAAACATTGCATTAAGAATTTTTCCCCCATTACCCTTGTCTCCTTCTTTCGTCTGACCAAGGGTGGCACATACAAATTTTGCATTTGGAGCATTGAAATCTTTACGCAATTGCTTGATGAGGTGAACAAGATTCTTCTCATAACGACTCGATAAAGCCTGGCTACGACTATCACGATCGCCTTGCCACCAGAAAAATCCGGCAATTTCGTAACTTTTAGCACCAGGATAATACTTATCTAATTCAGAAAGGACTTTTTTTGCCCTAGCTGTATCACCATCGTACTGCATACCAGCGTACCAATTAATTCTTTTAGGGTCCGTTCCTTTAACCCAACGCTCTGGTGAACCCTTGTATCCAGGATGAACCCAAGTTACTCCCTTGTTATCTTTAAACTCAAAAGATTCACTACCTGGAGGTAATAAATCCCAACCCAGTGCACGATTACCAATACAACTTTTTAAAACCATAACTGGTGCATCCGTAAATTGCCCAACATAATGCCCTATACCTATCTCAGGACCAATACCCCCACCTGTAATAGTCATCCACTCATTATTAAAGCCTCTCATCCCTCCAGTACCACTACCCATAACACGAACGTTTCGAACATCCTTACGGACAGTCCAATTATTTTCATCATCTTTTAGGTAAGGGTAAAGATTCTTATTCCGCACTGCATTCTCCAAAGTTCCATCCTTATCGCCTTTGACCTTTCCAAAGTTAAGCATATTAGACTGTCCCATTAATATGTATACTTGAACAGGCTTACTCATGTCAGCTGGCTTACCATCGGGATCTGGTAAGCTTTTTTTATCTGAAAGGGCGAGCGAATTAAAAACGAAAAAAGTTAGGCTAATCAAAAAGATTCGAAGGATCATTTGTTTTGTTTTCATACGATTCAAAAAAGTCGATTTAGATTAATAAATTGAATAAGAATTTCAGTCAGAAATAAAAATCACTCTAAACCCCTACGGGGAACAATTAGTATAAAAAATACCAAGACCCCAAAGTGAAAGAAGACATTTCTATAAATAGGCGGTCATGTGAGCAAATTTCATTAAAAAACATTAAAAAAAAAGCTTGTTAGATCTCAAATCTAGGTAATAAGTAAAGCCAACCACCGGCATTTAAGGTGGAACAAAAATATTATGGATAAAGGTACAGTTCTTCGTTTTTTCGATCAAAAAGGCTTCGGCTTCATTCAGCCTGAATCAGGTGGGAAAGATTTGTTCGTACACATCAACGAAGTTGAAGGAGGACAACTCCAATCAGGCGACGTTGTTGAGTATGAAGTAACAGAAGGTCGTAAAGGACCTCAAGCTTCAAGCGTAAAGGTAGTATAAAGATTATTTGCCAATAAATTTGGCTTCTAATCCTTAGCTATTTTAGGCTCATCACACTTTCAATTTGATGATCATTTCGATCTAACGGTATTGCTGTGTGAAAAATTCATCGTGAAAATAAATATTCCTTGGGTGCCGAATATTTAATAAATCCGTTTGAATCAAATACCCATTCCTTTTTTACCATCCTGCTAAGGTGATTCTATAACTCTTAAACGAAAAAAGATTTTTCGCGAATCCAGGGGCTTAGAATTTGAATATGTGACACTGACTGTTTCGTCCCCATTATTAAATTCTTCCTTCAAAGTTAATTGATCACCAGAAGAAATCCAATTCACTAAGTCGGTCGAACTTTCAATAATTATTTTATAGTTCTGAGTGTTTTGTAAACGCGTAAAACTCAATTCAAACGAACCATTGCCATTAGTACTATCCGATCTAATAAATCTCTCAACTATTCTTGAGTTAGGCTTTCTTGGATTACTACCAAGTATGTACTCAAGAATGTTAACAATTCCATCCTTATCCGCATCCGCAAGAGGACCTGATAACGCATTGTCACTAATTTCCTCTGAATTAAAAAATAGCTCTCTCCAGTCAAATCCCCCATCATTAATTATTCCTGGAGAAGGAGTAGTCGCTTTCCAACTCATTGGGTCGCCAGCATATTTAAAAGGTTCTATTCTATGTAATGAATTTCCTAGCCCATCAGCAGAACTTGGCCATGGATCCTGATCAGAATATTCAGCGGTATCAACGGTCACCTTCAAATCAGGTTCACCATTTATCGTGGACCGCTCTGGCATTCTTATTCTAATTCGTTCACCTCCATTATCTAAAGATCCGAGGAAAGGACCATAAACTTCTACTCTTTCAGGTACATTGTAGTCATTTCGAAAAGCAACAGGATCTTCTTTTACAACTAGAAGAATACCTCCAGAAATAAGAACAGAATCTGGATCATCAAACTGATAATCTATACCACTTATTTCTGTTCCTTGAAGATTAATAGGCAAAGATCCTATGTTTTTAATTTCGAGATATTCAGCATTATCATTTTGAGGATGATACATTAACTCAGTGATAATAAGGGGGCCCGATACTGGATTGGAATTTTCTAAACCGAACGTCTGATCAGCCATCGGCTCGTATCTGACATTTCCATCAGAGGTCAAGTGCCTACCAATAGAAACTCCTGACGCAGAATCTCCAAACTTAAACCCATTAATATAACCCTGCATTTGATCATTGGAATCATTTGCGATTAAAAATATCTCTTCTCCATATGAGTCTAGCGCGAAATTTTCAAAATCATTTTCAGTAAAAATAAAATAACCATTAGCAGGCAATCTAACATCATCAGGTATCTTAAATTTAATCTCGTCTCTAAGATTATCAGTTAATAACCAGCCGCCAATATTAACTTCAAATAAGTTGGGGTTATATAATTCTATCGTGTCCAATTGAGGAGGCACAGAATTACTAAGCACCTCGTTAACGAAAATATTGGGTAATTCAATCTCTGTTAGCTCTTTAATTCCAGGGGATCCTAAAATTGTTCTACTTTGCCGCCACCCATCTTGTTCTAAAACAAATGAATATCCTTCATCTACAATTTTTTCTGGATAAGTAATTGTCTGAATCGTTTCTCCGCTAGCAGCTACTAGTTGTATTTCCTCACCACTGTTATCAAGTGACCCAGAGAATTCTCCTGCCACAAAATAATTCCGACTCGAACCATAAATTTTTTCGAACTCTTCAAGGTTTCCCACGATCACCGTACGCTGTTTAGGCTCGAGTGTTAAACCGGGGAAAGTGAATTTTACACCCTTCGAAATACTTACACCAGAGAGCGATATAGGGTTGAGTGAGGTGTTTTGAAACTCAATCCATTCGAAAGCATTACTATTAGCTTCAGGACCCGAAAAGTTGTAAGGATCATACATTATTTCTGTGATCTCAAGATTAGCAGCTGAAGCAAAATCTTCCTTTACTAGATATTCAACTTTCAAGGGTGCACTCCAACCAGTTCCTACTGGCGTCTGTCCTGAGCTCGTAGAATTACCTCCATCACTGTCAAATACCCTAGCAAATATTCTTGCGGTTTTTTGTAAAGTGATTGGACCTGTATATTTTAATCCATTAGAACCGCCCTCTCCGGCACCTTCATCGAATCCAGTAACGAGTTTTACTTGATTTAAAAAGTCACTACTTGAGGTACTTTCGTTAAGCGCGTGAATAGCTAATAGATTTTGACCTGATTTAAGTTGATTGATGAAATTACTAGTTTCAAATTTTTGGAATATTGTAGCCGATCCATCATCATGTGTTTGGGTAGCCGATGAATTCCATGTAAGGTTCCCGGGAGCTTGCGCAGCAGCAATTCGAGTGCCATTTAAATATGCAACAAATCCATCATCATATCGCATCTGTAGAATCATGAAATTCCACTTCTCAATATCAGCCTGAGCAAGATTAAACTTGATTCTAATATAACATGAAGTTCTTCCACTCATTTCATCGTCAACATCTATGTTTATGTATGGATCATAACCATTACTTCTTTCGTAACCGACCCCATTAGTGCCCAACAGCCAAGAACTATCATTGAAGTTTAAATCTCTATACCATGATGAACTAATATTAGAGCTAGGTACAAATGCTCGGACAGCAATGTCTTCATCAATGATAGTTGTTCCATTCAAAGGGCCTGATTGGTCAGGTGGGCGCGGATCAGTCCCATCAAGCGTGTAATAAATATCCTGATTTCCTGAAATATTTGCACTTAATGAAATTGTCGTGCCTGCCGGATAAGATCCTGAAACTTTATTAGTTTTTGGTTTTGGTGAAAATTGTCTATCCATCCAATCAAGACGAGTTCCTAACCACTCTTTTAAATGATCTACTTCTCCCTGATACCCTCCAAAACGAGGCTGCTCTGACCACCTTCTAAAATTTCTCGACTGAGCCTCATTGAGCTCATTTGCCATTCGGTCAATGATTGCATTCACGTTTGATGTTGCAAATGCTCCCTCTCGAAGTTCGAAGTATCGGTCAATGTAGACTTGCCAGAAATTTTCGTTATCAAACAAAGATCCCCACCAAGGAAAGGTAAAATAAGAAGTCCCTCCAGACCATGTTGAAGGATTATTATCCCGACTATCGGTTGATTCCATCGATCGATCAAAGTCCCATATTGGGCCATACACGAGTTTTTCATTTCTCTTTTTATGAAAGAAAGTCGAAAGCCTGAGTGCATCTGCATTAAGAGTTAGAACGTTTAATAAATGGTGATCCACCCATGAGAGCGTATCAATGTAATCTTCATATTTGTCAGTACTTAGAGCCGCACTCATTTCATTTATATAGTCTCGAACCCAATTAATTTGCTCAGCACTTACATCATCTTCTTTAGGATACACCCAGCCCAGCGTTTGCCCGCCAGCTCTCAAGCCAGAATCACCTGGGTCTAAGCGATCAACTTTTAAAATGTATCCCCCAGAAATTTCTGGCTCCTCAGATACATTTTCAGTCACTCTTTCAATATCAACACGTGCTTTATCACGAGAAATTTTTTCCATGAATGTATAAACTCCATCGTAATCATTGCTGTAGCTTAATGAACCCCCATTATCATCCTTAAAAAGTTCTACGAACTTTGTTCTCACTGCATACCTTCCAACCTGATTACTAAGTTCATAGATGAAAGCATTTCTCATTAAGCTCCGGTCGTACACTGATCGTGCATTGAGAATAAAATCTGATTCTTCCGGAAACCCTAAAGGGGAGATATTTTTGTTTCGGTTTATTTCATTCCAGGCTTCAATAGAAAATGCTTTTTTACTGAACCCTGAAGAAGACGAACCTCTCACCTTCCAACCTCCTCTTGTTCCCAACGAATAAGGCCTATTAAGTCGAGTTTGACCAGTTTGTGAATCGGGTTCAAAAAACGCAAAGAATGTGAACGTCTTACCATTAGCTGCAGTCGTGCCACCATTAGAAAACCTTTCCATAATAACCACAGGAAGGTTCGAACTAAAATTTTGTGCATCCGTAGATAGTCTTATATAACCAGCTTCTGATACAGGACCAGCGGTAAGCCCCTCCTCAAAGGAACGAGCGCGGAGCAACGTCGAACTCTGAACAAGGATGGCTTCACCTGTATATAGAGAAGACACTTCGGTTGGCAAAGACCCATTAGTTGTGTATCGGATGTCAGCTTCTTCTGATTGTGTAGACAAACTAACATTCAAGCTTCCAGTAAAGCCTCTTCCAGGTTGAGAAATTATAACCTCGCTTGAAGGCAAACCGGAGTTAGATCCATTATTCTTGTTAGGAGTCGGAACTTGAAAATATCCTAATTCAGGAGGGGCTTGCTCTTCCCCTTCATCAGCCTCAATAATAAATTGAGCTTCAAGGCGCGGAAGAGCGAGGAGATCAGAGCTCCTCGTATCACCGTTCATTGAATGAATGGCTAATAAATTGTTGCCTGCCTGTAAAATCTCTGAAGCTTGCGCAGAAAGATCCGTATCAACAAACGATGTCGCCTGACTGTCAGGATGATCACTGCTAGCATCCGAGTTCCATGCCGGTGAAGATGGTTTATTTCCAGAGGCTATTTCTTTGCCATTAATATATGCAATAAATCCATCATCATATTTCATACGGAAAGTGAGACCTGACAACCCTTTAGTACTATCGACAGAAAAAGGGATTCTCACATAAGCGGTAGAGTTTTTATCATAAGTTTCCCCTTCAATATCACCGCCAGCACCTATTAAGTTTTCATATCCACTTGAGCGCTCATATCCAATACCAGTCGTTGCGTCTGACCAGGTTTCATCATTATAATTAACCGAACGCCAGGCAGTTCCAATACTACTAGTCGGAACTATAATTCTGCATGCATCTCCCTCTTTAACTAACGTTGTCGTAAAGCTAGTGGCTTTAGATTTTATGCCATATGAGAAATCTTCAAATTGAACTGGGAATTCAGAAAATTCAGAAACGACAGTCTTACCATCAGGATCTACTAAACCTAGATATCCTCCAGATTTTGAAATTTTAAAGTTTGTGTGTAATTCTCCATTGTCACGATCTTTACCAGATGCAAAGACAATCAAATATCCATCCGCATCCAATGAAATTTTTGGAAATCGCCATTTCTCTAAATTGTTAGAATTATTTGTAAGAAAGTATCCTTCAAGATTAACAGCATCTTGGTTAGGATTGAAAATTTCTATCCAATCTGATGATTGCCCATCCTCATCATATAGTGTTGACCTATTTAAAGCTACGAATTCATTAATAATCGGAGCTGATATAGCGCTAAGGTCTAAAAATATAATCGGCGATAAAAACAAGATTATCGATAGATAAAATCTAGGGAAATAATTCATATGTTAACTACACTATAGCCGATAAAAAATATTCTCCGAATTATTAAAATTGCCGCTAACACGTTCAGATGCATAGTAAATCTATGCGCCTTGGCGGCTTTAATATAAACTCAAAGGAGAATACAAAATTTTTACTTTTTAGGCTCCGTTAATTCCATTTGATACTCTAATCATTACTCTTAGGGCTATCCTTTTAAATAACAGGAAAATAAACTTTATAAAACATCATAAATGAATGAAGTCATAAACATAGAGGAAAAGTTAAATCTCTTCTCTGACTTATGGAGTCCAAAGAGAATTGAAAAACTCAACGGGCAACAGGTCATCCTAGCAAAAGTAAAAGGTGAATTTGTTTTTCATAAACACACCGATCAGGATGAATTATTCATGGTCATCAAGGGACAACTCACAATTAAACTCAAAGATAAAACTTTAGTCATTAATCCTGGTGAGTTTTATACGGTTGAAAGAGGAGTCGAGCATAAACCCTCAGCAGAAGTGGAAACACATTTGTTATTATTTGAACCGATGGACACAAAACATACTGGGGACGTAATCGCGAAAATGACCGTAGACCAATACGAAGAGATATAACTTATCCATAATCTTAGATCAATCTGTAGTGGTCTAAGTATAAGAACAATTTTTAGTAGTCCACAATGAGTCAGAATTATTAAATAATCGAAAAATTTATTGATCAATTTAACTTTGCACCACAAAGTAAACGCCTGAACAATAAGATATGAAAAACATATTAACAATAATTGCATTTGTACATGTGGTTGGATGCAATCCACACATTGATTCGGTTTATCTTGGTCGCTCCGAATCGAAATTTCTGAATGATGTTGGTTCTGGAAATACTAAAGCTGTCAAAACCTATTTGGATAAAGGGGGAAACGTAAATTTACAGGATGAGCCAGGAATGACCCCTTTGCATCATGCTGTAAATGGCAATTGGAATGGAACCAATTTTGATACAATCAAATTGCTCATTGATAGAGGAGCAAATGTGAATGCAATCGACGACACTCATCATACACCCTTACATATGGCCAATAATAAGGAAATCGCAGAACTGCTTATTGATAAAGGAGCGAATGTGAATGCGAAAACAAGGCGAACAGGAGAGACTCCATTATTTTCAGCGGCACATGGGGCAGCTCAAGGTTCTTCTAAGAGCTTTCAAAAGTATCTAGACTTAACAAAAATGCTTATTGCCAAAGGGGCAGATGTAAATGTTAAACTGAAATCGGGTAGTATGATTGAAGATGATGAGCCTTATCGATCAAAAGCGGGAGATACAGTTTTGCATGAGGTGGCTCGAAGTTATTCAGAAAAGCATGCTTCTGAAGTATGTGAATTACTCCTTACTAATGAGGCAAAAATAAACGATCAGAATATTCGCGGGCAAACTCCTTTAGATGAGGCAATTTCGAACAAGCGCAGCAAAACCGCCGAATTTCTTCGTAAATACGGAGCCAAGACACTTGAAGAGTTAAATGCTAAATCAGAATAACAAACGAGACCTGTCCAATGACTTCTGATTCAGAATTGGTTATTTCTGGAGCTTTGCTAAAATACTTTTTTAATCTTAAAATGTTACCCCTTGAATAATCACAAAATTCAAAAAATACGACTTATGAAATTCAGGAAATTGTTTTTAATCCTCGGGTTCATAATGATCAAGTCAGTTTCGCAAGGAGGAGAACAACCTAATATCGTTGTTATCCTGACTGATGATCAGGGTTATGCTGATATTAGCTTTAACCCTAATCACCCCGAAGAAGTTTCAACTCCTCATATGGATGAACTGGCAAGAGAAGGAGTGTTTTTCTCTCAAGCCTACACCAGTGGGCACGTGTGCTCACCAACCCGCGCAGGCCTAATGCTGGGAAGCTACCAACAACGGGTAGGAATTTATACTGCCGGTGATGGTGGCCGAGGATTTGATCCTAAACTGCCTATTTTTCCTTCTTTCTTGCCTGATCGATATACTAGTACTGCAATCGGAAAGTGGCATTTGGGACTCGACGAGGATTTTCCGGAACTCAAGTGGCATGCTTTGAACAGAGGATTCAATGAGTGTTACAAGTTTATGGGTAGAGGTGGTCACGACTACTTTAAGCTACAGGGGGTAAAGAGCAGTGATTACGCTCCTGTCTACCGCAACAAAAAACGACTCACCGACAATGAATATAAAGGCTACATGACGACGCGCCTTACCGAGGAGGCAGTTGATTTTATCGACAGGGAAAAAGCAGGCCCATTCTTCCTATATCTTGCTTATAATGCAGTACATGCTCCGGCTCAGGCACCGAAGGAGTACATCGAGAGGTATCAGAAAAAATTTCCTCAGATATCCGAGAAACGCGCAACACTCATGGCCATGCTCTATCACCTTGATCTCGGAGTCGGCGCTGTGGTTAAAAAGCTGAAAGAAGAAAATTTATGGGAAAACACCCTGCTTTTTTTCCTGACAGACAATGGTGGTTCCAAAGCAATGGAAGCAAATAACGGTAGTCTACGTGGTTTTAAAGGCAGCCTCTATGAGGGAGGTATAAGGACACCTTGGATAATGAGCTGGCCTGAAAAATTCAAGGGCGGACGCACCATCAAAACACCAGTTAATTCAATTGATATCCTACCCACGGTAATTGATGCTATCGGCACAAAGGTTTCAAAAGAAACCCACTTTGACGGCAAGAGCATTTTGCCTGTACTGACCGGTCAATCAGACTCTCATCACAAGAACATGTTCTGGAACAGCGGAGGCCAGAAAGAAGAATGGGCGGTACGTCAGGACAACTGGAAAGTTCACGGATTAAAAGAAAAATATAGTCTATTTAACCTTGTTGAGGACCCCTCTGAAACTCAAGACCTCGCCGCAGAAAATCCTAAAAAGGCACGCGAACTATTCGATCTCCATAAGAAGTGGCTCAAGACGATGGTTCAATCTTCCGGCACAAAAAAGACTTCAATACCACCTACTAATGACTCGAAGGATACAAAAAATCCACGTGAGATTAAAAGGGAACAAAAACGTGAGGAGCGCAGGAAAATGCGTAAAGAACAAAAAACTAAACCTCCTGCAAAGAGCCCAAATGTATTGTTCATCGTGTGTGATGATCTTAATACGCACGTCACACCATCTGGATACAGGTCTATTCAAACCCCCTCTTTGGATAATCTAGCTGCCGATTCCATGACATTCCGCCGCGCCTATTGTCAGTACCCTGTTTGCGGGCCCTCTCGTGCCTCATTCCTCAGTGGACTGTATCCCGAAACGACAGGAGTCCTTAACAACACTACGGACGTTCGGACATCTCGTCCAGACAGTGTTTCAATACCGGAACAATTCAAAGCCAACGGCTACTGGACCGCTAGTGTAGGGAAAATATTTCATTCAACACGTCACCAACAAGGCGAAGTCGCTTGGCATGAACAAATCATGTTCCAGAATGACGAATTGCCTTTGGTAACCAAAGCACGGCAAAATTATGAAGCTAAAAATGGTTCAGTTGATTTACGTACTAACAGAAAAAACTGGAAAGCTCACCTACAAAAACTCTCTACGCAAACTAGGGGACAAACGCCTCCGGGATACGGACCAACAGGACTCAGGGATGAACAGCACAAGGATGGCAAAAATGTGAGACAAATCATAAGTTGGCTCGAACAAAAAAAGTATGGCGAGAAACCTTTCTTCATTGCATGTGGAATCCAAAAGCCACACGTACCTTTTCTGGCGCCACAAGAGTACTTTGACAAGTATCCTCTAAAAGATTTAAAATTTCCTCTCAGCCCCCCTAATGACTGGGAAGACATCCCAGCACTGGCTATGGTAAAACGGTTTCAAGCTTTTGGTTTCGAGATAGGTCGCGAAAATGACAGTTTACGAAGGAAATACA
This sequence comes from uncultured Verrucomicrobiota bacterium, assembly GCA_902510815.1. GTDB lineage: Bacteria > Verrucomicrobiota > Verrucomicrobiia > Verrucomicrobiales > DEV007 > EC70. The sequence continues at coordinate 16,378 of CABXDI010000016.1, forward strand.
CTCAGGCCTACCATGCATGTATCTCTTATATTGATGCACAACTTGGAATACTTTTTAAATCCCTACGTGAACACAATCTTTGGGAAAATACTATAGTGATATTCACCTCAGATCATGGATACCACCTTGGCGAGCATTTCATGTGGGGAAAGGTCACTCTCTTTGAGGAATGCGCCAGAGTGCCTTTAATTATTCGTGTTCCAGGAGTGACTCGTAAAGGAACAGAGACCGAAGCCCTAGTTGAACTTGTCGACTTCCACCCGACCTTGCTTGAACTATGCGGACTGCAGGGAAAAAGCTTCATACAGGGAAAAAGCTTTGTACCACTTTTGCGTGACCCTGATTCTTCAGGAAAAAAATATGCCTATACAGTCGTCAGTCGAGGCACAAAAATCGGTCGTTCAATTCGCACGAATGACTGGCGCTATGCTGAATGGGGAGAATCAGCTATTCCTGAACTATACAATCTGAATGATGACCCTCAGGAATACACTAACCTTGCCGGAAAGGAGAGATTTAAAACACAACTTGGAAAAATGGAAAGATTGCTTGCTGAAGCTCAAAAAACAGCTGGAGGGCTCAGCCAAACTAAGTCTTCAAATGATTAAAGATACCGTTCGGAGCGTTGTCCACTTGCCATAGACCATTAGCGTTGGTTAGTGATCACTTAACCAAAGAAAATCGGTAGAACTTCTTTCGACCAGTTATTGAAATGGGATAGTTTCTCATTACAGTTTGGTGTGAAATGTTTTGTTCCACTGCTTATCTTCTTGATTTCTTTTACAATATTGTCAGCTTCTACAACTACAGTCAATGTGGGAGAAAAAGTTTATACAGTGACGTATAACAGTATTACTTACGATGGCAATGAGTCTGAATTTAATGATTCTGATATGCCGTGGTGGGGTTCTTCAGCTACAGCTCAATCTTTTGCTAACGCAACGAGTATTAACAACGTTTATTATGGTTATGAAAACTTCGCTGGCTTTGGTTTAAACGCTGTATACTATTACAAGTCTGATGGAAGCGGTGGAAGCACTAGTTCTAACGCAGATGTTAGTGATAATATTAATTATGCTGTAAGTGCAGTGGCGGTGCCTGCACCACTACCAATACTTGGAATTATTCCTGTAGTGGGTTTTCTTAAAAGGATGCGCAAGAGGCAGAAAAAAACCCATGAACACAGCACGCCAATCAACGCCTCCTGATCCATGGTCCGTTGCTTGGGGATTTTTAGGGGTTTCCCTGTTCCCGTTATAATCTTCGGTGGATTTTGTAATTGGTTATATTTGTGTGGGATGTTAGGGTTTTGACTGATGAAACTCCTTACGCCTGTTAACTTATGAGTAAAGAAAAGAAAAAGACAACAAGGGCAGCTAAACTTTCTGGACTGTTATCAGGTCTTGGGGCATGGGCTTTAATATCCTTGGTTTCGATTATGATTGGTGTTTTTTCCGCACAGGTTTTAGGTATTGGAATTTTAGAAAACGATATTGGTGCTATCGTTTTCATTGCTCTCTTATTTTTATTAGGACCCGCATTAGCTATCTTGATTGGTAGATCTATCAACTATAGGTGGGAAAGTTATACAAACAGTAAAAAGTACCTACTCAATATAATATCTTTATTGCTTCTTTTGGCGTTACCTTTTCTTTTTTTTGTACAACATCACCATGAAAATAATGGACTAAAAACCAATTGGTATGATAACGGGGAAATGGAGGGTCAGGTGAACTTTAAAAATGGGAAAATGGATGGACTCTTTAAAGGGTGGTATGAAAATGGTAAAAAGAAATCAGAAAAGAACTACAAAGATGGTAAGAGAGATGGTTCGTCCGTAATGTGGTATGAAAACGGTCAGAAAATGGAAGAAATCATGTACAAGAACGACCAGAAGGACGGGCTAGAAACTCAGTGGTATAAAAATGGGAATAAGAAAATCGAAGTAAATGTCATCAACGACAAATATATGGACTATGTCAGATGGTATGAAGATGGGAAAAAAAAATCCGAACGTTATTGGGTTGAAAGGCTTAAGTCATTTCTAGTAAATGAATGGTATGAAAATGGAAAGAAAAAAATCGAGCGTGAGTGGGATGGCGAGGACTTGATCGAGAGGCGTTACAACAACAAAGGCGAACCTATTGGACTTACGATAGTTCCTAAAGAAAAATTAAGAGTTAAAGCAGAATAAGCCATGAACCCCGTACCCTTATTCCTGCTCGCCATATCACTGCCCATGCTTCTTGGGGGGTGTGGGGATCCGAAGGATGCCATACGTGAACTGGAAAGAGAAAAGAAAAGGGCCAGTAATCGTTATTTTGAGCTGCTTACTGGCCCCACCAAAAAACTTCTCGCGGATAACATAAGTTACGAGATTGAAGACGGCAAAGCCACACTAACAGATTTCTTTTATTACGATTTTCTTACAGAAGGCGCTGTTCGATGGGCGATCCCTGAAAAGATAGATGGACATCCTGTTACTGTCATTGGAGCAGATTCGTTTGATCTTGATGGCGCGGGAGCCAGTCACGTTACAATTCCAAATAGTGTTGTCCGTATCGAAAGAAGGGCTTTCCAACACTCTTCACATTTGAGGAGCCTTCTTATCGGGGATGGGTTAACCAGTATGGGACTTTCAGTTTTCTTTTATTCCAAATCCATAAAAAGTGTTGCGTTTCTTGGTGATGCTCCAAAAGTAGATCCATTTGTGAGACCTAATCCCCTGTTCGGAGAATCCCATAATCCTACTCCCACTATCTTCATTACACCTGAGGCAAAGGGATGGGGATCGACATTCGAAGGCGCTCCAGTAAAAGTTCTTACAGCAAAGGAAGCAAAGCTGCTCCGAAAATTAATTAAAACATCCACAAATATAGATAATGTCTCACCCGTAAATTTATCAAAAGAAATAAAATACTCTGAAGTTTTTTCATCACTTCGAAAGAAAAATAGCAGCAATAAAGATAATCTTAAAATGGTCAATCGATACCTGTCTAATGGTGGAAAAATAAATCAAAGAAATCAATTTGGCGGCACACTTCTTCATGTAGCTTCAGCAAATGGTTATAAAGAAATTGTAAAGTTTCTTTTATCTAAAGGCGCAAAGGTAAACATTAAGAACAATAGAGGCGTAACTCCTTTGGATCTTGCTTTGAATTACAAGAAACCTGAAGTGGCGGGCATGCTTCGCGAAAAAGGAGCAAAAACAGGTTCTGATTTAATAGAAAATAACCCATGAACCCCGTACCCTTATTGCTGATCCTTGTAACACTACCCCTGCTTCTTGGGGGTGTAATGCAGAGCTAAAAACCTGTGGCTATGAGTAGCGTTAGATGAGAAATCACCCCATAGTAAAGGCTCTCCTATTAGGGTGGCTGTGCTTTTTCATTGGCATGATTGTCTTTGTGCTGACCGACCCGTTTCACTGGGGTGATTCCGTGGCATACTTTGGATTAGGCTCGTTTTTCCTGTTGATATGGCTAATGATTTTTTTTCCAATTCTCAGTGGTAAGAAAAAGGAATACAGGTCTGACCTCAAGGGATGTGCTTCCTTGTTCCTGCTCGGGATCGTTGTGCTTTCCTTCTTCATGTTTTTTGTAACAAAACCTTAAGCTCACTCATGTGAAATTAACTAGTGAGAAACAACGACCCCTGATCCATGGTCCCTTGTTCGTGGATTGTGAGGGGTGATCTATGGGCTAAAATTTTTAGAATTTTTTTCTTAGCCCCATATATTAATACATCAACTCTGCGAAAAAAGAGCTGTAGGTAGGGGTGGCATCTCACTAAAGTTTAGGAGTTGGAATATATTTTCTCCGCAGCAAGTATTGGAGAAAACATATCACGAAAAGAATTGAACAATGATTCATGAGCAGATGAGTCATGAGAGGTTTTACACGATTCGTGCTGGAGGTTCAGGGTGCAAAAAAGGTTCAAAATAGTAGTCACTTTGAGTAGTCACTAAGGGCAAATCGTGCTAACATGAAAAGGTAAATTAAAACAACTGCCTTGTTTTGAACTGTATATACAGTCTTTGAAAATGGAGCCGGCTTCCGGATTCGAACCGGAGACCTACTGATTACAAATCAGTTGCTCTACCAACTGAGCTAAGCCGGCATCTACATTGAGATGGGCAGAGAATTTGCTATTACTTTTGATTTTTTCAACTAGAAAAAACACATAAAACCCCTGTTTAATGATCGATAGCATCTAATTTATCAGTTTCTGATGCTCCATCATCTCGACTTCAGGAATAAGATCTTTACCAGAATGCTCATAAATTGAACTAATTTTAAAGTTCACGCCAGGATAAAGCTGGCATGACACATCGCAGAGTCCAGCTGCTATACCAACATGCAATCGGTCTGTCATTATATGATTGCACGTCTTAATAACTGATAAAAATGCCAACGCAATTCCTGTCACTTGCTTACGCGTCATCATTTTCCCCTTAATCAATCGAGACAAGTCAACGCTTCTCTTTAAATCATCATACTCACCACTAGCTTCGGAGTCAGTCCTAAAGAAGAGTCGCTCTTTTGGATTACTCGCCAGATAACAGCGTAACTTGAACCGCTTGAGAAACCACTGCAGATCAAAGTTAATCGGTTGGCCCGGGAGAAATAAAGGTAATGATTCAGATAAGTTGAGAGAATCAACATCTAGTGAAAATGCAACGTCATGAGATAAGTGTATCTTTGCTTCTGTGGTTACCTTTTCTAGGTAGCTATAAGTTGTCTTTTCACGAGCAAAAAGATGATAACGTTCATCCATGTTCGCGAGTACTTGCTCGTGTCCTTCGAATGAATGGGGCATCAAAGTAAATGACTCAATATCAACTTCATGAGCGGCAATAAATTTTTTAAGGGCAAAATACTGAGGGAATGTAGCACCTCCACTATATACTACTGACTTACAATTTTCATAACCCTTAGATGTATAGACCTCCCAATCCAAGCCTATTTCATCAAACATTTCCATGCATGCCAATGCAATGATGGCATCTCCACCATTACCAGAATTTGGTCGAAAAAGAAATGGCCCCAGAGTCTTGAGGTGCATCACCAGTGATTCAAATGCAGCACGATTAATCATAATGGTTATTATTTAAGGGAATCTAATGATCACTGGAAAACTTATAAGAATTAAATTAATGATAGACACTAAGGTTTAGAAAAGCATCGGAAAAAATATCCAAGACGAGCGCGGATTGACGATAAAAAATTGTATTTTATTTTTCCTAGTCTTTGCACGGTGGAAAGATCACCTTGCCGCACACCAATAGTACTATCATTATCTTCAGAAATCTTAATTGGTGGCGGATAAATTGAATAGATCCGCACATTCATTTCCCAGTAAGACTTAAATTCAACATCGATGGGTCTACTGAACTGCTTAGTCGACTCCAGCAACCGTGGTAAAGAAGAAACTTTTACGATGTAGCCAGTCGTAGCAATCGGCATGGTCGGAGTATCCACAATTTTTACTCCACTGTTCAGAGAGCGCAGCTCACGACGACTCTTACGGGTTTCAAATAACTTTACCATATCCCAAGACATATCAGCTTCGATAATCTCATCGGTAATTTTTTTTAAAGGACCGTCAATCACTAGGTCATCTTCTAGCACAATTAAATAGTCAACTTCAGCATCTATTGCTTTGCGCCAAGCTTTCCTGTGACTCAAGTAACAGGCGACTTCCCCATTTGTCAGCTCTCGATACCACTTTGATCCTGCTTCAGGTAAAACAAACTCTTCACTTTTCGGCGTCACCGCCTCCAATCTTTCCCAATGAAGATCCTGCTTGTCTAGTTGAGATTTAGCCTCTTGAAGTCGATCTGTTGCGCTATCCACATTGATCAGTAAGCACATTACTTTATGAAAACTTTTCATTTCGGAAATTTTTCGCTTCGAATCGGCACTTTCTCTTCAATAGTATTATAAAACAAAAAAAATTTTAGTATCAGTAATAAAAAAAATTCTAAAGAGGCTTTCATAGATTTAATTAGATTAACTAATTCTCTATCCTTAAGGTGTAATAATTATATTCATTACCTTTATCGTCTTTTATCTTCTTCTTGTGGTCTACATCTGGCCACTGCGAAATGACATCTAATACCCCATCGTAGCGTTTAACTAAATCCTGCACGTTTTTAATTTCAAATGGAAACATTCCAGAGAACACTCCACTACCAATAATATTTATTCCGTACCCCGCTACGTCACTTTTAATAGATTCACGTTCCCCTTCTTCATTGGTCACCTCGATGAACTGTTTACCAGTAAATCGAATATCAAAATCTCCTATTTGACCTAACCCTAAACTCTTTGGTTCTTTAAAGGATTCTCTAGTAAGACCAAAAAGATATAAAATCCCTTTATCCTTTAGATAAATCTTTGCCGAGATGTCCTCTAAAGTTATATCCTCATTAAAGCCTAAATCCTTTATTTCAACACCAGGGATACTTGCCAACTCGGTCTTAACGTCATTTAATTCCGCCCAGTACCCTGGTCCCACAAAAGTATACCAAAGCCAAAAAAGAGGAAGCCCTGGAAACAAAAATAAAAATATTAATGTTTTCAATGCTATTATTCCAACGAGCCCTTTTTTCATTTTTGATCACTTTTATTACCTCTGGGTATATTAATTTTTCCAATATCATGAGAAGCATGATCAGGATTAGGATTCCTGTATTTAAGATCATATGTTTGTAGCTTTGGTTTTTTGAGAATGATACCCCCGGAATAATCTATTTTTTTTGAAAACGGAGGCTCATTATAAATCGCAGTTATATAAATGACCCCGTTCTCCTCAGACCACTTCACATCATGGAAGATTTGGGCAGAGTGCACAATCGCCGTCTTGAATGAAATGGGAACAAATACATCTTCTTTCCCAATTTTTTTTACATCTCCTACAATAATCCCATCTTCAGCAAAGAATGCTCTAGGCCTTTCATCTAGGCAACTCGTTAGGCATATTGAAATAACTATTAAAAAGACAGTGGAATACATTCTCATCATTTAAATTCTTATTGGCTATAGGTGTAAACATAGATCAAACCGTTTGCATCATCAATAGCCATCCACCCATTATAGCGCCCAAAATAAGTTTTGGTTTCGTACAATTTAAGTTTCATAAATTTTTCTTTTGTTAACCACCATATTTTGGAGCTCTCAGGAGAAGCAAATTGCGTAACTCCATTATAAGGTTCCTTTAAATCATGGGACCATTTTTTTTCATCTCCTTTAGAAACTTTGATAGAAGCATAAAAGAAATAATCAGATGGACCTAATCTACCGTCACCTATCTTGCTCTCCGTATAATGAGCATCCAAAATGTCTGTTGGTATTTTCGCTAATGGCTCAATAATTTTTTTCATTACTTCGACCCTCTCTTCAATCAACATCTTAGAAGAATCCAAAATTGGTTTCTTTTTAGTGTTACATCCAACTAAATCAATAGAAATAATGATAATCACGACCGCCTTAATAACACTCATGTTATTATTAACGTTTGATCTTGCAGCTGTATTAGAATCAATCGACCAATTAAGATTTCCATATAAGGAAGCCTAAAATCGCAACAATTAATAACAAGAGAATGATAACAATGAACTCATAATTTATGGCTTTATTTGATCCACAATGACGACACCTTTTCCACTTTTGATCGAAAAGATTACCACATTTGCGGCAATTATTTAAATAAAAACCCATGCTTTAAGTCAGTATAAATAAACAGTTTATCTATAAAAACTGACAAAACAAGATATATATTTCGATAACGAAACATGTCTGACCCCAAATTAGGTACAACTTTATTTATATAACCCTAAACCCCAATCAACTGACCAAGGTGACCCTTAACTGCACTAGCCAAACCTTCCACATTGTATCCTCCTTCAAGCATAGATATGAGCCGACCCTCACAATATTTATCGGCAATATCGAGCAATATTTTGGTTAACTCGATAAACTGTTTATCTGTCAAAGTAAAGTGCCCCAAAGGATCATCAATCCTTGAATCAAAACCAGCTGAGATGAGTATAATATCCGGTTTAAATTTTTTCATTTTTTCCGTAAAGCCCTCACGAAAGCAAGGTCCAATTTCTTTAAATCCCGAACCTGATGGCAATGGCCTATTCATTGTTGTACCCTCGCCTTTCCCATCCCCTCTCTCGTTAGCAGCACCCGTACCCGGATACCAAGGCGATTGGTGCGTACTAAAATAAAACACTGAACCATCATTGTAGAAAATATCTTGCGTCCCGTTCCCATGATGCACATCCCAGTCAATGATTGCGACCCGGTCCAAGCCATATTTTGATTGAGCATAACGTGCTGCAACAGCAACATTATTAAAGATACAAAAACCCATTCCCCGATCAGCTGTAGCATGATGGCCTGGAGGCCGCAGAGCACAAAAAGCATTCTTAGAGTCCCCTTTTAAAACAAGGTCAATCGATTCTAAAACAGAACCAGTAGCGAATGAGGCGACTTCCAAAGATTTCTCACTTAGGCTCGTGTCCCCCGTGCTCAATTCGGTCTTCTTATCAAAAATATCGGACTTAACGATGTCTAAATACTTAGCAGTATGGCATCCCAAAATCTCCGAATCTGTCGCTTTTCTAAGTTTTACAGTTTTGCATTTTTTTGGTAAATTACTCTCTTCAAGAACTCTAGTAATCGCCTTGTATCTTGAAACCGATTCAGGATGACCAGGACCAGGGTCATGACGCTCAAATACCGAATCCAACAAAAGTGCTGTGCTTGACATAGGGCTATATTAAATTAAAACAGGCAATCAGGCTAGAATCATTAATAGTTAGTATAGTAATACTTGCGAAAAGCTACCTTAAAACGGATAGTACAATTCGTTATAAAGAACGTGGACAATAAAGAAAAAAAACTTCGAATAGGGCTTGCCGGACTAGGTAATGTCGGTGCTGGAGTATACAAAAATTTAGAAAAGAACCAATCTCTACTTTGTGAGAGAATAGGAACTGAACTCGTAGTAAAGAAAGTTGCTGTCCGAGACCTCAGCCGTAAGAGAGACGTTGCTGTCCCTTCTGACAAACTCACTACGGACTGGAAGGAGTTAATCGATGATCCCGAAATTGATATTATTGTAGAGTTGATTGGGGGCGTAGATGAAGCGCACGAATTAATTGTAGCAGCACTTAACGCTAATAAAGCAGTCGTCACAGGCAATAAAGCAGTCCTAGCCGAAAAAGGGAAAGAACTCATAGAGCTATCTGAAAAACAAAACTCACCACTTTACTGTGAGGCTGCGGTAGCTGGAGGAATTCCAATCATCAAAGCTGTTAAAGAAGCTCTAATAGGAAACCGAATTACTTCCATATTTGGTATTATTAACGGAACATCAAATTACATTCTGACGAGAATGACAACGGCAGGAATCACATTTGAAGAGGCGCTGAAAGAAGCAACTCAAAAAGGGTTCGCTGAAGCTGATCCTTCACTAGACATTAACGGTTGGGACGCAGGCCATAAAGCAATTATTCTCGGTTGGCTATCATATGGGCATTGGCTTAGACCTGAAGAGGTCTCTGTTATTGGAATAGAAGATATTTCTTTAGAGGATGTTTCTTTCGCTAAGGAGCTGGGATATGAAATAAAATTATTAGGGGTCATTAGACAAGCTGAGGAAGACCCAAGAATTGAAGTTAGAGTCTCACCCACCTTAATTCCGAATGGGCATATACTTTCTTCTGTTGATGGAGTTTTCAATGCCGTCGCAGTTCACGGAGACGTCGTTGGAGAGACGCTTTTCTATGGTAGCGGCGCAGGACAAGATGCCACATCAAGTGCAGTCATAAGCGATTTGGCTGACGCCGCGGAAAACATCCATAATGATGTTGGGTGTACTGGATTCATCCCGAAAGGTGACTTTGGCACTGCTCTACCTCTTAATGAAACCCTCTCTCAATACTATCTCAGGCTTAGTGTAGCAGACCGACCAGGAGTATTAGCCGAAATAGCTGATATTACTGGAAAAAACAATGTCGGCATCCTCTCAGTTATACAGCCAGAGCCTGATTCTTCATCTAAGCACATCCCATTGGTATTGCTTCTACATGATGCTAGCTATGGAACAGTCCAAAATGCTCTAAGCTCTATTCTTGGCCTAGAAAGCGTAGAAGCTAAGCACACGCTATTGCGCGTAGAAACACTCAAAAGTTGAAAACTTGCGATTCTTATCGACTAGAGGCCGTGCCGAGCCACTTGAATTTGCTGACGCTTTTGCAGCAGGATTAGCACCGGACGGTGGTCTTTATGTTCCCGAAAGCCTACCATCAATAGATTCACTATTAAGTGCTAGCGATTTAGAGTACCCCGAACTTGCAGCCGCTTTCTTTAAATTATTCGACCATGATCATACTGACGAAAAAATCGATCAATTAGTTCATCAATCTTATTCAACATTTGAGAATCCTGCTAACGCGGCCCCCCTCATCCCCATTGCAGATAATACTCACGTATTAGAACTTTTCCATGGCCCAACTTTTGCTTTTAAGGACTTTGGACTGCAGTTGGTAGGGAATATGTTTGAAGAGCAAATCAATCGGACGGGCAAATCTATAAATGTCCTTGGAGCCACCTCAGGGGACACAGGATCTGCAGCAATCAATGGACTCGCCAATAAAGAAGGAGCAAAAGTGTTTATACTTTATCCCGAAGGGAAAATATCAAACATCCAAGAACGTCAAATGACTTGCACAGGTGCTGATAACATTTTCCCGATAGCCATTGATGGATCTTTTGATGATGCTCAAAGAATTGTAAAAGATCTTTTTGAAGATCTTGATTTTAAAAAGAAAGCCAGACTCTCTGCAGTTAATTCCATTAACTTAGCAAGAATTTTAGCCCAGTCAGTATATTATATACATGCCTTCAACCAATTAAGTTCCTCACAACAAGGCGACGTAAGATTCATTGTTCCAACAGGCAACTTCGGCAATGTGCTCGCAGGTTGGATTGCAAGCCGAATGGGATTGCCGGTCAAAGGTTTAACAGTGGCAACAAACCAAAACGATCTACTTTTTCGTCTTTTTAATGATGGAACTTATAAACCAAGGCAAGTAAGACCCTCATTGGCACCTTCAATGGATATTCAGATAGCATCGAATTTTGAAAGATTTCTATATTATCATCTTAAAGGTGACGGAGAAAGAACTTCACTCATTATGAAAAATATTAAGGAGGGGCAGGAAGTAGCCGTTCCTAATTTTGACCCTGACCTATTCTCAGCCACTCGAACGGATGATGAAGGAATAATGGAAAATATTCGAAAGGCAAAAGAAGAATACGGGTATATCCCCGATCCTCATACTGCTTGCAGCTTTAACCATATAAATCCTGAAGAAACGTCAGTGATACTTGCAACAGCCCATCCTGCAAAGTTTCCAGAAACAATCCAACAATCAATTAACGAGAGTCCAAAACATGAAAACCTCGAAAAATTAAAGGCTATAATGCCTAAAAAAGTCAATTTAACTGCTGAGACAGATATAATAAGGCAATATTTAGAATCAAACATACTCACCTGAGATCATTTTTAGAGCTTAAATCCTTGAAGTATTCTAAATAGTCTCCATGAGTTCTTAATAAAATTTATCAATTGTCAGTCATAGTACAGAAATATGGAGGAACCTCAGTTGGGAGCACTGAAAGAATCCACAATGTCGCAAAAAGAATCCTTGAAACTCAAAGGGCAGGGAATCAAGTCGTTGCGGTAGTATCCGCAATGGCAGGCGTAACAAACCGGTTGATCGAGATGGCTAACGAGGTCTCCCCAGAAAATGAGCCAACTGAACGCGAGATGGACGTTCTATTATCAACTGGCGAGCAAACAACAATTGCACTTACCTCAATGGCCATCAATGCTCTTGGAGGCAAGGCAATTTCTCTCACAGGGGCTCAGGCAGGAATATTTACTGATGGCGAACATACTCGAGCAAGAATATCAAACATTTCTCCTGATGAAGTCCAAAGGCTTCTCGATGAAGAGTACATTGTGATCTTGGCAGGTTTTCAAGGTAGCAGCCCAGATGGTAGAATAACTACTCTAGGTAGGGGAGGCTCTGATTTGACAGCCATTGCTATGGCTGCTGCAATTAATGCTGACCTTTGCCAAATTCTTACGGACGTTGACGGTGTATACACATGCGACCCGCGGGTCGTTAGTACTGCCAAGAAAATTGATGAAATATCTTATGATGAAATGTTAGAGATGGCATCTTCAGGATCAAAAGTCATGCAATCAAGATCAGTTGAATTTGCCAAAAAGTTTGGCGTTAAATTTGAAGTGAAAAGCAGTTTAAACAATAACCCAGGAACTATTGTGACAGAAGAACATCCAAACATGGAATCAGTCGTCGTTCGAGGCATCAGCATCGAAAAAGAACAAGCAAAGGTAACCATTGAGAATGTCTCTGACGAACCTGGCGTTGCTTCCAAAATTTTTCATGCAATCTCCGAGTCAGGTGTGATTATTGATATGATTGTCCAAAATGTCTCTAAAACTAACCATACAGACATATCCTTCACTCTTCACAGATCTGACCTTAAAAAGGCTAAACAAACAATTGAGCCTATCCTAGAGAATCTTGGAGGGAACGTTGAAATGGAAACGACCGATGGCATCGGAAAGCTTAGCGTAGTGGGAATTGGCATGCGTTCTCATTCAGGGGTTGCTGCACAAATGTTTTCTGCTTTAGCAAAGGGCGGTATAAACATTCAAATGATTTCTACTTCGGAGATAAAGACAGCGGTAATCATTGAGGAAGGCAGCCTTGAAGAGGCAGCGAACATTGTACATGAAGCGTTCAATCTTTAAGAGAATTCCCCTAATCTAATAATAATAATAGAAAGCGATCATTGATAACTAATCCAACAATTCGAGGACTGATCAGTTTAGCACTGATTAGTTTTTCCACCCTAGGTTACGCCAAGAAAAAAGAATTCTACCTAGCCGAACCTTCTAAAAAAGATACTGAAACCATCTTGAGATTACAAATTTTCCTGGATGAGAGTAACTTTGGTCCAGGTAAAATTGATGGGCAGATGGGTCAATTTACGAAGAAAGCTGTAGCTCACTATAATTATTCAAAGGGAATTGATTATAATAATTATTACAAAGTAATCAATGAATCAAAAAATCAGATTAAAGATCTGTACGTAACATACTCAATTAAGGAACAGGATTTAACCTACATTGGAGAGGTATCATTAGAACCTGAGGAACAATCAAAAATCGAATACATGTACTATCGTTCAGTTTTAGAATTTGTGGCTGAACGATTTCACTCTGATGAAAAGTTTATTAGAAAAATCAACCCAGATATAGAATGGGAAACTGCAAAAACTAACACAGAAGTCAAAGTACCAAATATAACCCCTTTCCAAATCGAGGACTTGGGAGTCGATAAATCATTTAGAAGAGATCGCAAACTGAGTAGTAGAATGGTCATAATTGATACAAGTCAGAAACTCGTAGCCATATGGGATAAAAAGAAAATTGTAGCCACTTTCCCTATTACGCCTGGCCAAGAAAAATTCATTCATAGAGGTAATTGGATAATTCAAAACATGATCACAACACCCACTTTTCGTTGGGATCAAAGTATGCTTGATACAGGTAAAAGAAGCAATAAAGCTTATATGTTACCGCCAGGACCCAATAGCCCAATCGGAATTTTTTGGGCAGGACTCAGCAAAGGAGGCATTGGTCTTCATGGGACGGCTAGCCCTCACACTATCGGGCGATCTCGAAGTGCAGGTTGTGTAAGACTAGCCAATTGGGATGTCGTCAGACTTTCCAAATTAGTTAGGCCAGGTGCCGAAGTCGAAATGCGCTAATTATTAGCCACGCTTTCTCCAAGGCTGAGATTTATTAGAAACTGGCCGTCTCTGCTTTTGTGATAAGTTGTCACTTTCCTTAGCAAATTGATTCCAAAGAGAACTTAATTGTTTCGTCAGGGAAGGTCTGGATTGAGAAAGATTATTTAACTCAGTCCTATCTTTCTCCATATCATAGAGCTCCCATGGACCTCCTCTAGCGGATACTACTTTCCACTTTCCTTTGCGAATTGCTCTATTATTACCATAATGAAAATAGAGGAAATCATGATTATCTAACGGTTCATTCTTTAAGGAAGGCACTAAGGATTTTCCCATCATTTTAGCCTTTCCTGTGCCAGTATAATCTGCACCCGCTAGTTCTAAACAAGTCGGCATAAAGTCAACAAGATGACCTATACGATCCGAAATTGAACCTTTCTCAAGTTTAATGCCATCAGGCCAATGAACTATCAATGGACTACTGATTCCTCCTTCGTGTTGATTTTGTTTATACCACCTGAAAGGAGTATTGCCTGCGTGAGCCCACCCCGTGTCGTAAGTCCAATAGCTTTCAGGATCCCAAGGCATTTTATCTGCTCCTCGAGTTCTCTCAAAAGGGCAAGCTCCGTTATCAGAGCAAAACATTAAGACCGTATTATCAAAAATACCCTTCGCTTTGAGAGTCCTAACCAATCTACCAATACCTTGATCCAACCTATCAACCATTCCTGCGTAAGCCGCCATTCTAAAATCTTCCCAAACCTTTTCTTCATCACTTAGATTATCCCACTTACGAACATTTTCAGGAGCGGGGCTCAATGCCCATTCTTTTTTAATAAGACCCATCTTAATCTGTCTAGCATAACGCTCTTCTCGAAGTTTGGTCCAGCCTCCCCTATATTTTCCCTTGTACTTCATGACATCTTCTTTAGGAGCATGCAAGGGGTAATGAGGTGCATTATAAGCCAAGTAAAGAAAGAACGGTTTCTTCTTATCCTCTTTCAAAGTTTCATTGATAAAGCGTATTGCATAATCTGTTTTAGCATCAGTGGTATAAAATCCTTTCTGAGGAACCTCAAAACTTTCCCCGTTAAGCCGGAACGTATCGTCTCCAGTGAAGAAGTTTGTAGCACCACTCAAATGACCAAAATATTTTTCAAATCCCTTATCAGTAGGCTCCTTATCAAGGTGCCACTTTCCAACCATCATGG
>CABXDI010000017.1 GCA_902510815.1 uncultured Verrucomicrobiota bacterium
TACTAGATCCCAAGCCACCAGATCTTCACTCTCCTCTAAGCAAAGAGTTAGGGTTAAATCTCCTGTTAAAGGATCCGCTTCAAGTAAAACATTTTTGACTCTTCCGTCTACTACTTGGCCCGGATCCACTCCTTGAGAAAGCTCTTCGATTCTCTTTTGCAGAATGGTAATTTTCGTCATTGCCACTGACCACGGAACAACTCTTTCCCCTCCGGCTATGTAACCGTTAATATATTCATATCCATCTGGTAATATTATTCCATCGAGAACAGCCTCCTCAAATTCAACTTCATCAAGACCAGTGGAACCAAACAAATTGGCCTCGCTTAGGTTAGCCTTGGTAAAATTAACGCTCTCTAAATTAGTACCGGACAAATCAGCACCAGTAAAATCAACTTCGGAAAAATTAGCCTCTCTTAAGTCAGCAGTCGGACCCACAAGGTATCCTTTCACAATAGACCATTTCTCAGGAAGAGCAGTAGGCTCTCCCGAAACAGAACCAGAACTAATTCCAGTTAAATTTGCTTCTGATAAATCTAAATCTTTAAGATTAATACCACTAAGGTTAGCCTTAGGGCCAATAAGGTAACCATTAATAATTGTCCATCCATCAGGTAACGCTAAAGGTGAACCCTTAACGTTTCCAGAGCTAACGCCACTCAAATTGGCCTCAGAAAGATCTATACCTTCCAAATCCACCCCTGAAAAATCAGCTCCTGTTAATACGGCAGTCGGCCCTGATAAATGACCTTTAATTAATTTCCACCCTTCTGGAATTGATTCAGGATTACCAGAGACACCCCCAGAAATCACACCATTAATATTAGCCCCTGAAAAATCTACATTCTCAAGATCACTATTGGTGAAAATGGCATTCTCGAGATTAGCGTCCTCGAAGAGAACATTTTCTAAGTCAGCTTCCGTAAAATCAGTCCCCGCAAGATTTAAACCTGAAAAATCAGCGGACTTAAGATCAGCACTTGGACCAACTAGATAACCATTAATCAACGACCATCCCTCTGGTAAACTCTGAGGAACCCCAATTAATCCACCTGAACTGACTCCATCAATCTTTAGAGACTCCATATCCAACTCAGTTAAATCGGCTGCAGCCAAATTCGCTTCAGGACCGATAAGGTATCCATTCACTAAAACCCAATCCTTTGGTAAACTCAAAGGCTTACCTGTAATATTTCCAGAACGCACATCTCTGAGATCAGCTTCATCAAGTCGAACTCCTGAAATGTTAGTCCCCCTAAGATCCGCACCTCTAAGATTAACTCCTGTAAAATTTGCTGGATTTAAACCTGTTAAGACTTCTGCTTGACCATAATTATTTCTACCCCATCCAACCATGGTTCCATCATTTTTTATAACTATATTATGGACCGTACCCGCAGTTATGGATTTTACTTGATCAAGACCTTCAGGAACCTCTGCTTGACCATAATTATTTCTACCCCAGGCCACGACTGAACCGTCGGCCTTGAGTGCCATGTTATGGTATCCACCAGCATCAATATAAGTAACATCTTCCAAACCTTCCGGAAGAGTCACCTGTCCATAAGTAGAATCACCCCATGCAATGACTGTTCCATCTTCCTTTAAAGCCAATGAATGAAAGTATCCTGCTGAAACTAAAATCACATCAGTCAAACCCTCAGGCACACTACATTGTCCAAAATCGTTCCTACCCCATGCGATTACACTACCAGATTCTGTAAGCGCAAGATTATGTTCACGGCCTGCCGCGATAGATTTAACATTATTAAGACCTTCAGGCACAGAAGACTGCCCTTTATTATCTCTTCCAAAACCTATAACTTGACCATCTTGAGTTAGTACAAGTGAATGAGTGTAACCAGCTGCTACCTGGACTGCAGGAGCATCCATTTCAGGGATTGTTGTCTGAGAATAATTATTTCTTCCCCACGCATAAACTACGCCATCTTGATCAACTGCGACAGAATGGGAATAACCACCATCAACAGAAATCACTTTAGATAGATTCTCATTGACTAACGTCTGTCCGTATTTCCCCCAACCCCATGCTAAGCAATCTCCTTGCTCGGTGATCACCATATTATGATAGTATCCAGAAATTAAAGTTTTGGGTGGAGATCCACTCAAATTTGCATCAGGCCCTACATAATAACCATTAACCACACCTGTTCCATCAGCGCCTATTTGTGCGATAGCCTTTAACGAAAACAGGAAAAATGTGAATATGTGAAAAATTGATATTTTCTTCATCTTTAAGGAGACGTTGGATAATGCCATACAAGATTTGATTTTTTGGTTTTTATTTTTTTACCAGAATGTTGCAAGTCGATGATTTCTTTTTTATCGCTATTTTGATCACATCCTTCGCTACTAATAAAATATAAACCATTTCCATCATTCTCATAACGATAAGATTGACCACTAAAAACGTCCTTTGGCAGTTGTATAGCCAAACTGGCCAAATCTTTAGGATACTCTCCTTTTCTAAGCTTATAAGCTTCAATAGCACTAGCAATATAAGCATGATCAAGCATCACTTGAACAGTCCCAGCTCTAATCATTATTGAGGTTGAAGGCATCATTAAACTGCTAATTAGATTGAATGGATGAAACTTATTCTCCTCTAAGTATTGATCTAACTCTTTTAATTTTTCGGGGTAAATTCTCCTCTCCAACTTATCAAAGCCCTCCCTAATATATTTGAAGTAAATTTTATTTGATTGAGATTGACTATTATTGACAAAAGTAAGAGGCGAAATATAAAACCATCTCATTGATTTTATCGATTGTATCGGAACACCATATGAAATTAGGCCCGAGCGATAGGCTCCAGTATCCTGTTTCGCTAATTCTCGAAAATAAGAGTGCACCTGATTTAAATTATGCCGATCGAAATTCAAACCTTTTGAAATACCTTCAATAATATTGATGGAACTTAATTTTTTCTGTATCTCCTCTAACTGTTCAATGTTCCATTTCCCTTTAGCTAGACCTTCCCATATTGGACTTAATAAGCTCTTCAGCATACTTAATCTTAAGGTCTGAACAACTAGCCTTGGATCATTTTTAAAACATTCAGTAAGAAAAAGAGCCCTTCCAACATCCTTGAATGCATTTATTGAGTCACCCTTTTTAAGTAGAACATGACTTCTTAAAAGGAACCACCATTGGGCATTCATGTGAACCAACTGTGAGCTTGCAGACTGATTCCATGCCTCAATAAAAGCTCCTTGAATTTTATAATCTAAATTGGAGTTATATAAGGGCCTTTCATTAATAGCGACTTCCAACAGCTTTAGATCTTTTTCAACGTCATTAATTACAATTAATACATCATCAATAGGATCACCTGCTTCTTCCGGTTGATTCCAATTCTCGACACCATCGCTACGAAAACATTCTTGGAAGTCTAAAAAATTAATAAATTCCTGATTCTCTTCATACGAAAACGTGATAACGGGCGCACTGATTCGAGACTTAGGTTTGTTTAAAATTTTTAATTCTTTTTCCTTTAAAATATTCGCAAGAGCGAAGTTTTTTTCATCTGGAACAGTTGAAGGGATAATATCTCTAAAATTAAAATTGAAACCTTTTCCTTCAAGATCAGATTTTGTAGAACTCCAATTCTTTGAGCTGCTAATGGTATAAAAATACCTCATAGACACCCCAATCAAAAGGACAACTGATACAATAATAATCAGAAATTTAAGCTTTTTCTTCATTAACAAAGCAACACATATTATATATATCTATCTTGAAGATATTGATAAAATAAGAAATTAACTCAAAGGGAACTCTTTATGAAATCTGTCATTAAATTGTATAGGTGGACCGTTGTGTTTTTTCCTTCCCTAATAGAGTGCGTTCCTCGCGGATAAGTCATCATGGAAAACTTTTTATTGTGACTAATTAGCCGATCAACCAATTTTTCAAATGTTTGATAATGGCAATTATCATCCAATGCACCATGCACAATAAGTAAGTTCCCTTTCAGTTGGTGTGCAAAATTAATTGGTGAACCCTCTCTGTAGGCCTTTTGATTTTCTCCAGGCAGCCCCATGTATCTTTCCTGATAGATGGTGTCATAGTGCCTTTGATTAGGAACCGAAGCCACAGCAATTGCCGTCTTATACAAACCAGGATATTTGAATATTGCATTTAAGCTCATTGACCCGCCTCCACTCCAACCCCAAGAGCCTACTCTTTTCGCATCAATATAGGGACGCTCATCTAGAACTTTACTGACAGCTGTAGCTTGATCCTTAGGCGGTAAGATACCAATCTTACCATTTGATGCCTTCCTCCAATCACGACCCCGAGGAGAAGCAGACCCTCTATTATCAAAACTCATTACGATATAGCCTTGCTGAGCAAGCATCAGGTGCCAAAGATGACTTGAACCGCCCCAGCTGTCTCGAACAACCTGCCCCACCGGCTCACCATAAACATAAACAAGTAGTGGATATTTCTTAGTGGGATCAAAATCAGGTGGCTTAATACACTTTGAGTGTAGTCGATGCCCATCACCGATATCGACATAAAAATATTCAACGGGGCTTCTCTTTAGGTCATTGAATTTCTTTTTTAATTTTTCGTTACTCTCAAAGACTTTAATCACTTTATAATCCGGGAGAGTAACCAGCTTAGTCACAGGTGGATTCTCTGCATTAGAAGAACTTACTATCGCATGGCTGCCATCCGGTGAAATATTATAATTATGAGTCCCTTTAATTTCTGAATCAGGCGTTATTTTCTCATTCCCAGAACCATCTTTAGCTACTCGATAAAGATAACGCTGAGATGGATTCTCGGGTGAAGCTATATAATAAAAATAATCATCATTCTTAGCCGTTCGTAGAAGTTTAATGACATCAAATTTACCAGAAGTTACGGATTTAACATTCTTACCATCAGATGAATAAGAATAGGCATGCCTCCACCCATCACGATCACTCATCCATGTGAATTTATTATAATTGTCTTTCCAGTAGATCTCGTTACTTGCATAAACCCATGCCTCATCCTGCTCTATCAAAATCGAGTCCACTTTACCACTACTAGGATCAACTCGAAGTAGAGTATTCTTGTCCTGAGCCCGATTTAGTTGCTGAATAACAAGCCCTCCAGCTCCCTGTACCCATTCCATTTTTGCTATATAATTGTTTCGTAAATCATCAGACGATTTCACCCAGACCGTTTCCTTTGAGTTTAAATATCTAACACCCACTCTACAGACAGCATTGCGTTGACCAACCTTTGGATAAGCAAAAATATTTAATTTGGGATACAGCCCCGAAACATTATCAACCATGGTATGCTTTCGCACAGATCTCTCATCAAATTGCCAATAAGCTATGGCCTTGCTATCGGGACTCCACCTAAACCCATCTCTTAAGCCAAGCTCTTCCTCATAAACCCAATCAGAGGTGCCGTTAATAATCCCTTTTGAACGATCAGAAGTTATTGATCTTATTGAGTGATCGAGGAGATCTTCAATATAAATGTTACGCTCTCTTACATAGGCCACTTTATTTGAATCTGGAGAAAACTTAGCAAATTGAAGAGTTGAAGCACGGGCATCACCACCAAGCTTTCGAATCTCACTAGACCCTCTGTCTAGTACCCAGTAATCGCCTCTTGTTTTACTTCTCCAGACACGTTTGGAATTAGTATAAATAAGCACATAGGCTTTATCTTTTGAAAAAGAATACCCCTCTATAGAAATCGGCTTATTAGAACCTGACGGAACTAAACTTGCAACCTTGACGAGGGGGTAATCTTTACCATCGGTTAAATTGTAAGCCCATATCTCTTTACCTTTATCCTCACCTTCAGCGTCCTTTAGATAAAAGTACTCTGTCCCATCATCAGACCAACGCGCAGAAAATCCTTTTGAGTAAAATTCTTTATCTTTAAAGATTCGATCAATGGTTAATTGGCTAGTATCCTTATTCTCTTTAGAAAACAGGAGATCAGATCCATTAATAATTAAAAACGAAAGATTGATTATAAGAATTCTAATGAACATTCAATTGAGCTTTTGTTATCTCAATTGAACCTATCCACATAAAAAGAACCAACACTTTTTATGAATTATTTATCCTACTAACCTTCAGTTTCTATTACAGTGAGCCGGTTAAGATCTTTATCAGCTAAATCCACAAGAACATAATCCCCATCTTGGTTTACCTTAAAAACACCGTACTTTGCTGTTTCATATTTTTTTTCGGTATTCTCTTTAAAAAGAAAACTCTCTTGCTCTACATCAATACGGTAAAAATATTCAGACCCGTTTTCACGCCTTCTTCTTGCTTTGATTTTGAACAGTATTTCATTAGAAGCAAGCAGTTGATCATCCTTAAATCTATTGAAACTGGCAACTCCTGATCCGTTATGGCGAAGAACAATTCTGGCAGACCCATTAGGACTAAGATCAATTCTACCAGAATTAACATCTTCCTCTTTCATTTCAATCTCCTCTCTTTCCAGCGCAAAATTAATTATCATATACTGCCCCTGCAATAGTGAAAGCGGATCAACCGGAGCCAATTCAAGTAATATTTCCTTTCCAGTTAAAATCAATTGGTCTCGATCAGCTTTTACCTGAAATGCATAAATTATGACTCCGATAACAAGGATTGATATTATATATTCTGATATTCTTTTCATGCTTCCTGTTTGAGAGTTTGGTCCTTGTCAGAAGATGCAAAAGCCCAAGTCTTATAGACAAAATAAACGATCAACACTAGACCCGACTTTATCATCATTATTATACCTGTATCCATCAGCCCAAGATCAAGGCGGCGAGTAATTTGAAAAAGAGCTACCGGTAAAAGAAGAATACCTAATAGAGAAATAATACGGTCATGTTGAGCGTATCCTAAAACAATGATAGCAATCGCAAGAACAGGACCAGTCATTAACGTAGAGCTCAACAAAAACAAAGCCAATATTGAAACGACTAAGACTCTTTTCTTCTCCCCAATTTTTCCCCCGCATGACCAAATTATAACAAAAACAGAAACAAAGAACATCACGACAGGAGCTGAAAATATCATTATAAGATCCTCAATCGAAATCTTTGATTCTTTCAACAAATCACCTATTTGAAGAATTCCAGGAGAAATAGCGGTAATAGCGACAGCAAGCCCAATGGAGGTTGAAAGTAGTGCCGTGCTTATCGGTCTAAATGCCCGAGTCACTTGGGGGTGAATCATCATCAAGAATGCTAAGGGAGCAACCAAGGAAAAGAAGGCCATTGTGGTTATTTCCTCAGACCATGACATTTGCTCCATCATCCAGAATAAAGCCATCACAAGGCATGAAGTGAAGGAAATATACCTATCCATGTACAAGCTATAAATAGGGTATGTGACACAGGTAAAAATAATAGTAACCAAGAGAGATGCACCTAGTTCATCATCAGGGTCAAATGCCTCATTAAACCCAATGACACACATAATCTTTCCTGAGAGAATGAGTGCAAAAGAAAAAAGCGTCAGAAAAGCCTCAAGAGGCGTGTGCTGTTCTATTTTGCGTCCGTATAAGTAAAGAGCGATCGCGCAAATGACATGAAAAAGACCAACCCCAAGAAGGGAATCTCCATCAATCTCTAAAGTCACCCCAATAACAGTCATAAGAAAACCAGCCGTAACAAAAGAACCGACACCAATTAAAGCTCTTAGGTAAATTGGCATTTGGTTTTTTTGAATACGCTCAAGCGCGACCTCACGTGCCCGCTCTTCATCGATTGCAAAATCATTAGAAAGAGAACCTATCAGCTCTGAGGCTGTTATTTCTTTAGAGCTTTTATTCATAACGAATTCTCTACCCCCTCTCCCTCTTTAGAATTATTATTTCTAAGACTAATCCTGAATCTATTGAGTAGAACATAACTTCCCCAAAAAATAAGAACACTAAAGATTAACCCAATAACCGGCAACGCTTCATCAGGGACATCAATCTCTTCAAATGTAATCATTGCATTGATAAGAACAATGAAATCAATACCAAGAACAAAGAGAGCCAATGACCAAAGATCAGTCTTTACTTTCGAAAAATAGAAAATACCCCCTATTAAAAAGAGAAAACCAAGACCCATTAAAAGAAGATCTAAAACGTGAATTCGGTCAAAGCCATCATCAATTAATGATGCGTAAGTCATCACAATATACCCAATGGTTGGGTAAAGCGCATAAAGGGCCAAAAGAAAACGAAACCACCGAGATCTTATCCAATCCCAGGAAGAGTTATCCTTTGAAATTTGACCAACAAACTCAAATAGAAAAATAAACGCAATGAAAGAGACGACACTAAAAAACAATTCAGGCTCTTCGATATAACGACGAAAAGGAATTGCTGAGTAAGAACTTTCTGCAATTAGATAAAACGGAAATAATAAAATCCAAATTGCCCACAAAGGCAGAAACCTCGCCACGATAATTATCGGTAGAGGCAAAAATATAAGCCGCCTAAAGAACCACGCTGAGTCTGCGTCTAATTGATAATTCTGAGTTAAGACAACAAAAACACCCTCAATTCCTAAGACAACACCACCAGCAAATAACTTTCCGGCAAGACTTGAAATCCCCTTCCACCAAATTCCGACGAGACATAAAACCATCACGAATTGAGGTATTAATAACCGCATTAAGTTACCCAAATCCTGCCAATTAGCAGCCATAACCATAATGAAACCAAAGGCAAAAAATGCAGCCGCCACAGCAACAATAGAATTTAATACAAGCTTTCTAGTAGCCGTTCTGGGGTAAAGAGTATTAAAAGCCCTCTGTTTAGCTTGCTTATTAATAACGCCTCGAGTGTAAAGAAGATCCACTAGCGGTCTATCCGCTGGCATATTCTCTACAGTTGTTGGCTCATCACTGCCAACGATATCTCTCAACGTACTCACCTAATTACAGATAACATTATAATGTTTATGCTTACAGTGTACCTTAGAAAATAGAATTATAGATAATCGATTAATTTTTTTTAAACATCATCTAAATTGATACTCCGCATCCTCGAAATATAATCCTGAAGCATTAGATTTAATGAAAGTAGAAAAAGTAAAGTATATCATATGGGCAAAAGACATTGAAAGGTGCATCAATTTTTATACCACTCTATTTAATGCCAATTTAATAAAGAAAAACGAACACATTGCAGAACTCGAAATAAGTAATTCTCTTATTGGTATTCATAGCGGAGGCGAAGGAAAGAAGACATGGACTGGAATTAGTTTTCAAGTCCCTGACGTAGTCGAAGGCGCCAAGGAATTGATTACTTCTGGTGGAAAATTATGTCGTGAACCCGAGCCTGAAGATGGTGAACCTCCTCACCTTGCCATGTGCGAGGATACGGAAGGCAACCAGATCATGCTAACCCGAAACAGGAGTTAGTTTATTTGAGTAAAATTGAAAGAATCTATAAAAGCATGTCGTTTTATTAAGGTAACTACAATTAATGAACCTTTTTATCCTTCCTTCGTCCTGCATCCTCTTTATTTTACTTAGATTCCTATTCCATCACGACCTCATTATAAGTTTATGGATATTAGTTTGGGGAATTGATGCGCTCATTATCGTTCTCAGCATCGTCAGCATCATTCAACTGATGATTAATATAAGAAAAAAACGCAATAGGTTAGCAGCTATTTTTCTCTGTACGTTAATAGGAACTAGCAGCATCTCCTATGGAACGGACTTGGTGAAAGATCTAGGGCTCAAGCTAAGGTTTTACCGATTCAAACCTACATACTCCGAAATTGTAGATAAATTAAATTCAGGAAAGATGCCTCATGAACGAAGATATCGCGAAATAAACTACAAGTCAGAAACCGATCCTGTTTTCAGAGTCTCTTTTTCTTGGGGTGGAATGATAGATAATTGGTATGGAATCGTTTACGATCCTAGCGGAAAAATAATGCGCTGTAATGAGTCCGACCCCAGATTCCCTGACCAAGGCCCAATGGATGATGAGGAGCTCAGTAAGATAAGAATGATCTTTGGGGGCGTGCTATATAAGGTAGAAAAGCTCAGTGATCACTGGTACCTGTGCTGGTTCACCTAGGTTCAATCCTCTCATTTTACCAATTATTTAGGTCTTGCGTCTAAAACTCAAGATTTGATATAATTAAAAGATATGAAAACTACTCGTCGTAAATTTTTATCGTCATCAGGTGCAGCCACAGCTGCAGTCGGATTTCCTTCAATAATTCCATCTTCAGCATTAGGCAATGCTGATAAACCAGCTCCAAGTAACCGTATCGTCATGGGCGGTATAGGTATAGGTAACATGGGAAGAGGAGACCATGGAGCATTCCTTGGTAAAAACGACGTTCAGTATGTTGCTGTTTGCGATGCAAGAAAAGGTGCAATGAATCAAGCAAAGGCTAAAACTGATGCCAAGTATGGAAATAAAGATTGTAAAACTTACGCCGATTACAGGGATATTCTTTCTCGTGATGACATTGATGCCGTGCATATTGCAACGCCTGATCACTGGCATGCTCAGATGATCATTGATTCTTGCAGGCATGGAAAGGATGTTTTTTGTCAAAAGCCCGAATCTCTAACTCTAGGAGAAGGCTCACTAATGGTTGAGACGGCTAAGCGTTATGGGCGAGTCGTTTCAGGAGGCAGTCAAAGAGTTTTACAAGATTATCGTGGAACCGTACTTAGATGCTGGAACGGAAGCTTTGGAAAGATTAACTCCATCAATGTGAATGTCGGACCGATGTCCCAGCCATGTAATTTACCACCTGAAAACCAACCTGATGATATTGATTGGGAAATGTGGCTTGGACCTGCGCCTTGGGCTCCTTACAATTCTAAGAGATGTTCGGGCAGTTATTCAACCAGTGGTAATAGCTGGAGATCATACATCGATTATTCTGGCGGAGGAATGACTGATTGGGGTGCACACCACTTTGGTGGAGCAACGTTTGCAGTCGACGTCCGTGAACTCCAACCCAATAAAGTGGTTCTAGACGAAAAAGACGGTAAAAAATTTGTTAGCCTTAAGTACTCTAACGGTATTGAGATCACTCACAATAAACCTGGAGTTGGACAAATGCATGTCGGCAGAGACAATGTTCAACGAGAAGGAAAAGAAGTTCCAAAGTATGCAGGTAGTGGTGGTATATCAGGTGACTTTATTGATTGCGTTAAGACTAGAAATAAACCATTCCGTCACATCGATTACGCTATTAACTCAATGGCCGTACCTCACTTGGCAACGATTGCATATAAACTGAATCGTTCATTGGAGTGGGATTCTGCTAAACAACAATTTGTAAATGACGCTGAAGCCGACCGTCTTCGTAACCGTGCACGCCGCGAACCATGGCAAATTTAATTAGTGCAATTGACTAAAATTATTAAAACCTTTCTTAGAAAAAAATTATGTTAGACCAAGCATTCGAAGCCCTAAAAACATATAAATGGGGAGTTGATCCCAAAGCAATCAAAGCCATTCAAGACGCTGTAGTCGCAACCCATGGAGATACTGCGTCCCGCAAAGAACTTGAATCAAAACTTGCCGCTGTACTTGCTACAGACGTCCCAAGAGCCGCCAAAGATAGTGTTTGTCGATTCCTTAAAACAATCGGGACGGCACACTCTGTAGAAGCTCTGGCCAAGTTATTACACGACGCAGAGCTCTCACACATGGCTCGTCATGCTCTTCAAACCAACAATGCTCCAGAAGCTGTAAAAGCCCTAGTTGGAGCCATTGAAAAAGCTCCTAAAAAAATCAAAATAGGTATCATCTCTTCACTCGGCGCTCGAGGCACAGATGTCCCCATTGCCCCTTTAGCAAAAGCTCTTGAGGACAAGGATCCTGAAATCTCAAATGCCGGGGCACTCGCTCTTGGAGCAATCGGTTCTAGTGAAGCGGTCAAGGCTTTAGCCGGTGCCAAAGCAACTGATGAAAATAAAATTGCTGTCTGCGACGCCATGTTCCAATGCGCTGAGAACATGCTTAATCACGGGAAAAAATCCGAAGCAAAAGCTATCTACTCTACTGTGCTAAAAATCGGCCCAACTAAGGCAGCTAAAATAGCTGCTGACCTTGGTGTCAAGGCCTGCGCATAGAATAGGCTATCTAAAAATTCAATTGAGTGGCCTGAAAAAAAATCAGGTCACTCAAGTATTTTCTCTGCAATAATGCGAAGCCTTTCTTTTCCTAGGAACTTAAAGGACGGCATAGGCGCTAACTGAGGATTATTTTTTTTAGGGTCCATGGCCCACTCAACAATGCCTTCCGGGTTCCCAGCATAACGACCACGTATAAATTCAAGTGAAGGCCCCACAGTCTGATCCTTCGGCTGATGACAGGCCCTGCATGCACTTATTAGAACTTCAGGATCATTAAGATCAGACCTCACAATGACAGGATCTACGCCAAAAATCTTCTCAATTTTTCTATAGCTTTTGTAATCGGTAAAAGGTTCTCCTAACTCATGAACCGTGGCAAAAATCTCGGTCATCTTCTCATTATCAAGATGAAGGTGAAGCTGATGGACCGGCTCAATCTGAGGAATCTCGATGAAAATCTTTGGGGCGTCTACAACCCTCTGAACGGAAAGAATTTCAAGCCTATCATGGCCAACCCTATTCGGGTCTGAGACCGAATATTCTTTGGACCCATAGCTGGGCCCGTACCTGTAATTCCAATGCTGAGCGTACCATTTTTTATGGTCTGCCTTGGGAACTGATTCTTCATTGGCAAAAGTCAGTAAGATACCATTTTCTCGAACCTCAAAAGCAATGGGATAAGGAAAGTGTTTGGTTTGATTGTTGTATCTGACTCTCTGTAGAGCCCCGTCAGAGATGCCATAATTACCCCATCCCTGAGAACTGGCAACATAGAGTTGACCATCATGTGGAGAAAACCTGCCACGGTGCGCACCGGCAAGAAAGGATCCCGGAAGAACCACTGCGGCTCCCTGTGAAGATTCTCTCAAAGGTTCCCTAAGCAGAATAAAGTGCTTGGCAAAACCTGAAGAAAAATGAACCCACTGCCCGCTCAAAGGTCCCCACTTATCACTGTCAATGAAGACCTGACCTCCGCATGAATTATCAACACCTCTTGGAAGATAAAGCATTGGAGGAACATAACCCCGATTTCCTCCTCGTGGCCCACCTGACCCAAAGTGACCACCGAAGCTCACGTCACAGATTGCACTAGCTGGGGTCCAAGTTCCTTCCTGAACACTAGTAAGTACAGTACTACCGTCTGGTGAAATACCGAGCCCGTTAGGGTTACGAAGTCCAGTCGCGAGGACTTCAATCTTATCTTTATCGACTCTGCAAAGCCCTTGATTACCTGAAGCAAAGAACCACCTTCCCGAAAGGTCACGTTCAAGACCAGTAATAAAATCATGTCCACCCGCCGAGGTCTGATGAACTCTTGAAACTGATTCATAATAATCAGCCTCATCATCATTGTTACGGTCATGAAGTCCAACTATTTGATCACGGCACATGACGTGAATAACTCCATTAACAACTTTAAGTCCTAGTGGTTGATGTAGGCCGGCGGCGTATCTCTTCCAAGTAAGCTCTTGGAGACCGGGCCCAGAAACATCACAGACCCAAACATCACCATGCATTGTGCAAATGGCTATCCTTCGCTCCGATACAAAGTCATGACCTCCCAGATACATGAGAGCTTTCCATGGGTTATTGTATGGAAGAGTAAGTGTATCAATCGCGTAGGGATCCTGGTTTCCAAGTTTTCCTTTTGTTATAATCTTCTTTGTCCACTGAGGCACCGAATCCTTGGAAATCTTCGCTTCGACCTCATGTACTTTCCCGTCAATGACGACAGCCGTCCTGTGATTAACCTTGCCGATACCGGGTATAGACCAAGAGAAAACAACTCGGTCAGCGTCACGGTATAGGCCAAGGAACTTCGCTCCCTCAAACTCAGCTTTAATATTAACCAGTTCAACTGGTTTTCCTCCCATAGGAATTCCATGTACGAAACCACGCCTCACATCAGTCCAGGCCACAAGGTCACCTGACCAAGCAGCGACGAAGCGCATCTTATCCGTATCAAAGACCACGTTCAGAGATTCTTTCTCACCAGGAACAGATGGAAGGCGAACGCTTACGGCTCGGGGAATGGTTAGTCCCTGACCACGGAACACTCCACTGACCATGGACCCAATGTCCATCTCCTTGACTCTCCCATCTTTCCAAGTCTCCTGATCGTTCTGATTTCCCCAATGCCCAGTATGAGCGCCGTCGAGTCCTGGAAAAGCAGCAGGTTCCTGATCCTTAGCAAGGGCCTGCTTCGCATAAAAATCATAGACACGGTCACGGTTCACGTTCGCTTCCCAATACGGGTTCGATTCAGGATCCAACGGCTTAGCATTTATGTTCCGAGGAGCCATCGCCTCTACCTTCGGTTTGTCTGGAGCCTTAATCGGTCTCAAACCAGCTGATCCAGGCTCATTATAATCACGAATGAGCCAGTCGAGCCCCTCAAGATTAGCCCTCAAAGCGACTTCTGTATCAAGATCTGTCCTGTGGTCTAGAATCCCTATCGGCCCATCATAGCCACTCTCGATAACAACTTTCAGCATAGCCTGATCATGCTGACCATGGGACAAATCAAGAATCTTAGGATTAGCTCCATCATTCATACCGTTCAAATTAAGGCAAAGGAGATGAGGCTTCATAAGCTGTAATGATTGCTTCCAGTCTCCTATGTGTCCATGACCATGATGCCAATTGTAGACGATGCCGACATTCTTGTATCCTCTCTCATGAAGCTCCTCACAAACTGCCACCAAATTCTTAGGCTCACCGCCCCATCCCCCATGGTTATAAAGTCCAAGTTCACAGCCTATCTGATCAAGATGCTTGGCAAGCTCCGAAACTGAGTCCGCTGCAGCCGAGACCATTTCCTCATACGATCCCTCAGTCGGTGAACCGAGTGTACGCCAAACCTGAGGGTGAATGTCATATTTTTGGAAAAGTTTGTAAGCCTCTTCATGCCCAGCCCAAAATGCGAAGAGCTCAATGCCATGTTTTTTGTATTGAATGATTTCTTCCTCAAACTCTTTCACGTGCTCGCCACGCCAATCATAAGCGCACCTTTTAATTCCAAAACGAGCAAGCATCTTGGCTCGTGCCTCAGGCCCTCTCTTCTTGGCATCGAACGGAACAATGCACCAGGCAGCGACTCTATCTGGCTTCATGTTTTCCGGAACTGCGGCACGGATCCATTCCGCAAAGATTAATGAACTCAGAACAATAATGGAAAATAATATAAAAGAGGAAATTCTCATAGCGGTTCAATAATTATGAACTCACTAGAAAAAAAAACCAGACCTTTAAAACTTAACGCATATCAATATTACCCCAAATCTTCTTAATAGTCTCCTCTTGTCGCATTCCTTTCGGAGCATTCATGCTGGCCGAATAATGCTCAAATCTACGAAGAGGCAATTGAAAATAACCATTAATATCCGTTTTTCTGACCCAATTATAAGCATACTCAAGCCACTCGTTTCGGTAATCCTCAGGCTGTTTAATAAACCAGTTTATTTCATCCCAACCCCAAACATGAATCTTGTTACTTTCCCGATACTGACCTGGATGATCAGATACCCCAAAATTATCAATCTCAACGATATAAGGGAGCGCTTCGCATTTCCACCCACTCGGAGTCACACCTCCTTTACTGCGTCCATAAATAGAATCACTAAAACCTTTCTCAAGAATGGCTTTGTAGGGTTTACCTTTAACTGACTTTGGCCGTGACGGAAACGAATGCAAATCAAACATAAGATTCCCACTATGAACAATTCCTCCACTTGGCACATGAGCATCAGAAAGAACAATATGCCGTCGAGCATTCTTCTTCGCATAGTCACGAATCCTCTTCATAAGATCCCTCCAGTGACGGTGACTTCGATCCCAATCATCCATGATCTCGACCTGACCAAAATGGATCGCCTCAATCCCCATGTCTATCCATCTCTTGGCCACATAAAAGAACCACATCCTCGTCTCCATTCGACTCATGTCTGGAACCGAGGAGTCCTTGGACCAATGATTATGCCGGTGACCAAATGGATAAAGCATGGCCTTATAACTAAAGTTTCTTGTTTTTTTCGGCACTCCAAATTCCTCAAAGACGGACTCTGGTATCGCCACATTATTGATATCTTTGGTCACCACTTCAAAAATGGCTCCCTGAAGAATAATGTCCGGATCAATGTCGTGTATCTTTTTAGCAAAAGGCTCTCCTTTTCTGACCAACTCATCAATTTTTGACTCTCCTCCCCACATCCAGATCGCACGCCCTGCAAATTTGACCCCAGTATTTTTAATCATTCGCAAATCATCCTCCAAGGTCAGGTGCAAAAGTGAACCAAAAGTTGAACTGCGTGCCAAGTAGTTCTCAAGCACCTCACGAGAAATCTTTCCATCAAATTGATAATCTACTTTTTTACTGGCTTTCTTTTCTTGGGAGAAAGAATTATGAAAAGTAGCTATTACGAAGATGAGAATGTAGAATCTTTTCATGCTTGAAGGCTCTGATAATTATATACAGGGTTAATTCATCATTGAAATCTATTAAAAAATAAACATACAGTCATTATGGACCTTTTCATCGGCTTGATAATCGGAATTCTTAGTGGGTTCGGAATTGCTTATTTTCTACTTTCAAGCGCACATGGAAAAACAAAGCAACAACTTGCTCGAGTCGAAGCTAAATATGAAGCGGAACTCAAGGCTGCAGATGAAAAATTAAAACTCCTGGAAGAAGCCAGGGATAATTTAAAAGACAGTTTCAAAGCGCTGTCCGCTGACGCACTTTCAAAAAATAACGAATCCTTTATCAAATTAGCAGAAGAAAATCTCAAGAAGTATCAACAGAGTGCAAAGGATGATCTTGAAAAACGTCAGCAAGCCATAAGCAAAACGGTTGAACCTGTAAGCCAGACACTTAAAACATTTTCAGAAAGAGTTAACAAAATCGAGGAGAGACGCATAGAGAGCGAAGGAGGAATTAAAAAGGAGCTCGAAAAATTATCTGAAATGCATCTCAGATTAGATCAATCAACGAGCAGTCTTGTTAAAGCACTACGCGCTCCACAAGTCCGAGGCCAATGGGGTGAAATGCATTTAAGAAGAACAGTTGAAATGGCAGGAATGATTAATTACTGCGATTTTGAAGAACAAAGTTCTGTTGAAACGGATGAGGGACAACGTCAGCGCCCGGACATGCTCATTAGACTTCCTAATGAACGTAGAGTCGTGGTCGATTCTAAAGTACCAATTGCCGCATACCTTGACGCACTTGAAACCGATAGCCCAGAATCTCAAAGTGAAAGAATGCAGGCTCATGCAAGGCACTTAAGAACCCACATTAAAGATCTTTCAACTAAAGCCTACTGGAGTCAGTTCGATAACGCTCCAGAGTTTGTAGTATTATTTATTCCCAATGAGGCAATCTTCAGCGCCGCTCTCGAGGAAGATCCTAGCCTCATAGAGCTTGGAGTGGAGAACAAAGTCATTCTCGCTACACCAACCACTTTAATTGCTTTACTCAAGGCTGTTGCCTATGGTTGGCAGCAAGAGGCAATAACACGAGAAGCAAAAGAAATCGCTGCTCTTGGTAGAGAAATTTATGACCGTTTGTCTGTAGTCATTGGGCACTTCGTAAAATTAGGTAAAAGCATTGACCAGTCAGTAGGTAATTATAATAAAGCGATGAACTCCGTTGACAGTCGACTCATGGTAACTGCTCGCAAATTCGAGTCACTGGAAAGCGCATCAACCGAGACGCTACCTGAAATAAATCAAATTGAAAAGCGGCCTAATTTGCCCACTTCAGAAATCGACTAAAATTATTGAGAACCTATTTTAATTATCCTATTCAAAAATCTTCATTACCTCATCGTCTGACTTTCTTATAAAAGAATCAAACTCCTCGTAAAAATCTTTCAGTGATATTTTCATGTGCTTCTTGAAAGCAGCAGCCTTACCCATCGGAACAATATCATACCACCAGTCCCTCAAAACAATTGTCTCATCAATCCCCTTCGCATGAATGAGATAGGCCGTGGCCCAAGCGCCGATCATGTAGTAGACCTGCGGCGCCCCTCCCTCATCCCAATAATTTTCATTTTTTAAATGGTAGTCCGGATTCTTGGAAATGAACTCATTGATCCCCGGACGACTAATATTGGCTCCGAACTTTCTAAGTTCTAACATGTAATCCTTAAAATTAATGAACTTCAAATTCTCCATAAACTTGGCCGAACTGTAAGTCGCCATACCTTCCCTCATCCAAGAACATGAATTCTTATCTGAGGTTCTTTCCTCCTCTGCCGCTGAATGAGCGATCTGAAAAACATGATGGTACTCATGCATCGCTCCCCAAGTATTTTCAATGGGACTCTTTGCACGACCAGTGGCATTAGTCGAGACGTCCTCATAAAGGCGCACCTGTCCCAGTGTCCACGTCAGTCCCCCAGCCGATTCTCCAGCTAGAATTGATTTAATTTCTTTAACGACATTAGAGCGACTCAAGAATTCTTCAATCTGCTCCTCAGCTGATTCCTTAGCATTAGGGTTCACCCGGCTCTTTGCTCTATCCCTAAAAACTGAACGGACACTCTTTTCGTCCTCGGGCCCAAAAAGATAAATGTGGTAAGGGCCATAATTACCAAAGTAGTCAATCGCATAATCAAGGCCTCTCTTATAATACTTAAGAAGAGAACCGTCCTTATTCAAACCCTTCGTCACATGAAACGTTGGCTTTATTTTTGATTGGCGAGGCAATGATCTTTTACGCTCCTCTGAATAATTCGTTCCAATTGAAATAACAAGAACTAACAAACATTGAAATAAAGAAAATATTTTCATTAATTTTTATACTTAACTTTTATTATATCCTCTCCATATCCAAACCAAAGTGTCAGCAAGAGTGTGACCATAAACCCCTCGATCACAATGCTTAGAATTCAGTGAAAACAAATATCGATAATCATAACCTTTAGATTTGAGAGCTGCAGCCATCCTTTCGTTAGCCATTACCCAATTATGATGCGAACTCTCAGGATTATTATAACCGTTATCACTCTCAGAGACATGAGTGAAAATCCTCAAAGGTTTCCTTTCCGAGTTTTCAATAAGTTTAAGTCCGGAATGATATTCCCATGCACCTAAAGGATAGATTTTTTCTTCTGGAGCATCATCATCCTGCTGGTCCACAAAAGTTCCTGAATAGGTGACGATACGACGAAAAAGATCAGGTCTAAACCAACCCATAGTTAGTGCAGCTGCACCTCCGGAACTGCAGCCCATCACTGCTCTTCCCCAGGGATTCTTTGTAAAAGCTAAATTTGGATAAGATTTTCGAATTAATTTATTTGAGAGGACGGCAGGTAAAACTTCACTCTCAATAAAAGTAGCAAGCCTCTCTGACATGGTATCATACTCAAGTCCCCTCTGACTTCCTTTACTATCATCGCCTCCATTCTGAACAGAAATTGCAATGAACGGTGGTAACTTTCGCTCTTTATTTTCTGATATCGTTAGATTATCTAGAGCGTTTTTTACAAGATCAAACCTACTCGGCCCATCATGCATAACCATGATAGGAGCCTTATCTCCATCGTTGTAAGAATTGGGAATATAAACAAATATTTTGCGCTCCTTACGCACTTTTTTATTCTTTAAATCGAGAGTTTTATCATTTCCTTGGAAAATTTTACTCTCTTTTAATAGCATCGAGAATTGAAAGCTCTTACCCTTCGGATTTCCTTGATCCTTAAGATCATCATCTAACTTATATTCAGGGCCTATCTTAAAATTGCCATTACCTTTTTGACTTGAAGTATCTACACCCTTTTGAGCTTTCGCTGTTTCAAAGAAGGTTATAAAAAGGCTTAACACCAGTGTGACAATTACTTGCATATCATCATCACTATCGATTAGTTGAATAATATTCAACCCCTAGTAACAACATAATTATTTCCCTGGACTCCTAGACTCACCATTGAGACCTATAAAACTCATTGATCCGCCTTGTCCCCATGGGTCCGTAAATAGTAAAATCTGCCTAACATTCTCTTCCTCTAACTCACTAGCTTGAGCCTCACTTAATTCCTCATCTAATTTCGGCTCAAAGACAAAATCCTCCCAGAAATTATGATGCCCTGGACGGTAAGTTTGCGAAAAATATCCTCTCAGTATAATCGGATCAGAAGTCAACCCGATGATCTTAGTCTGAACCCACTTCTCGAGCGGTGAAGTATATCCAGCAGTCGGCCCTTTTGGAAAAGGGGGCCAGTAAAATTGAGTCTCAATTGAAACACCCCCTGCAGAAAATGATCGATTCTGTAATAAACTTCCCTCTTGGGCTGGGTCAGATGGCTGACCAACAACAAGCCTAACCGCATCATTTCTAGTTGTACCCTCATTCACTCCACCAAATCCGGAATTATAGACCGGAACTGATTTCCTGTAATCAGCCCCTAAGAAGTAGGTAATCTGAGATAATCCACGCACAGGATCTTTTTCATACGCTGTAGCATTAGGCATCTGTCCCTCGATCCAATAACTTGTTAATCCATGCTCACCATTCCAATTCCAAGAATCACGAGCATATCCTTGGTTACCTGATTGACGAATTTTAAACCGATGATTAGACCACTCTAAAGGACTCCCAATCATACTGATCGTTTCACGGTCAAGAGTAATATCAACTTGTGCATTCGCGATGAATGATCGTCTCTCGGCTTGCGGGTTTATCCACCGATTTTCACCTTCCATTTGCCACAGCGACTTGAGCCTATGATTACCCATCACTGTTCCATATTCACCCTGAAAAATCTTAAATTGAGATGGCGCCCCAATGACGGCTAAATTCTCGGAGCCACTACTTGAGTTTGTTGGAACTTCTCGAATTTGTTTTATTACAATCTCCCCATCACGGACCTTCTTATACTCAAATTCAAGATGAGGCTCCTGATTTTCAGGAAAATGTTTTATATAGGCCTGACTAATTTGATAAAAGTTTTCAACCAACCAAAGGTAATCCTCTTCCCAATCCATTACCGCTTCTTTGCCCAAGAGAACAAGTGATGATCTCTGCTGCAAATTCACTCCTTCATAATTAGAAGCACCTCTATACATATAACCACTAACAACTTCAGGTATGGCACCTCCTTCAGGATTAGCAACTGAGACGGCCCCTAATTGTGTGACCATATTAATGTCTATCCTAGTACTTCTTCCACTAGGCTGTCGAACAAGAGTCGCAACCCCATTGGCCAATTCAATATCATCTGGATATGAATGGTGAACTAAAAGCGCCATGCCAACTTCAGATTCATTCACTCCATGTCTGAGGCGCTCAAGGTAAGCATTCAAATTATAAAAACTTGCATAGACTTTGCGCATAGCTCGAAAGACTCCCCTCTCCTCGGGTTCCTCCGGATCGCAATGAGAGGGCCCAGTGTCATTATTATCCGTATCATCAAGAACGCAGCCACTGTAACTATCATAAAGACCAGCCCCTACAAAATACCTCGTATCTTCAACATTCGTACTACTACGGAACCTAAGTTTTTCATTAGGTGAAAAATCAGAAAGTTCATTTAAAATAGCCGACTTTTTTTCCTCAGAAAAATCAGCCGCCTTACGAATTATATTTCTGATGTCCCTGAGTTCTTTATCAAGGCTTGCTATATCCGTTGGCCAAGTATTAAAAGGTTCAATTCGAGAGTTAATTTCCTCCCTGAGAGTTTTATCACCCATTGGTTGATTCATAAAATCATCCCAAAGGTCAAAAGTAAAAGCAATGGCTTCGGGAGAATTATTAGGAACAGTTCTTCTCAAGAATCCAAAATTTGCCGCTTTACCACCTATGTAGCGACTATCAGATGGCCACACTTGAGTTAAATCTCTGATGACAATAGATCCTTTAGACAACTTCTCGTTCACTTCAATTTTGGGCGCCATCTTAAGTTCAAGAATCTCACCAAGATACTGAGTAGACACACTCGAAGCATCCAAAGTCTCTATGGTGCAACTACCCCAATAACCACTTGAAGTTCTTAGAAGAGTCAA
The DNA here is from genome assembly GCA_902510815.1 of uncultured Verrucomicrobiota bacterium. Lineage (GTDB taxonomy): Bacteria > Verrucomicrobiota > Verrucomicrobiia > Verrucomicrobiales > DEV007 > EC70. The sequence goes on from CABXDI010000017.1 coordinate 22,107, forward strand.
TGAATCGACTAAACTCATCGCCTTCGCTCGGCCAATAGGATCTTTAATGTAAGCAAAAGGAATCCCATAAGATTGGGCTAGAATAGAAACGTGAGAATTAGGAGTTGTTGGTGTAAGTGAAAGGATCCCTGCAACGTAAGGAATCTCCGAAGGAACAAAATCAGTCAGAAGAATATCAGTTGGTTTCAACTCTCCACTCAAATAGGCATTGTTAATCTCATCGGACTCGATGTACTTTAGTCGGCCAATAGCCCAACCTGGGACATAACAGCCGTTCTGACCTGACCAACGATCCGGGTTGGCTAGAGTAATATTATTTTCTTGATAGTAATCAGAATCAGATTGAACGGAAGCCGAATGCGAAGCGACTGGCATAAGGTATGAATCCCATTCATCAACACCTCCAATTGAATCATTTACCGTGTCATAAAGAAACTTCATCATTTCTTTAGGGTACGGATCCTGACCAATAAACTGTATTGCATACTCTTTAGAATATGGAGCAACTAAGACAGCCCCCAGGATAGCCTTCTGACTACCAAAGTATTGAGTAACGTCATTAAATTCTTCAGCACTCATACCCCTGAAAGGTGACAACCGAATCTTAGCAAAATCATAATGAAATAAATACTTATTAGAGTCTTGAAAATAGACTCGATTCGCGTCGTCAGTTAAAATGGCAAACTTTACCCACTTAACAACTTCAAAGGATTCCCCTAAATTTTTAGACAAGAAAGGCTCATCTGGAAACTCTATAGTTGGCTTCCACGAGCTATGATTGAAAATCCTAGGACGGACTGATTCAGTGACTCGATAGATTCTTCTCCCTTCCGAAGTTGTTATAGGAAAAGACCACTCTTCTTTACCAGTCTCTGATGCCAATATTGCCCAAGGACCATAACCACCATTAAATTCAATCCTCTGAGATTTTTGGGAATCTCCAGTAACTTTTAATCCAAGAAACTCTGAATCATCAATAACATCAATGGTAAGACCGTCGTCTGCCCGCGCCTCAAATTGTAAAAATTCGAAAACACCAAGAAGACCAATGACTAACAACTGAATACCGTTAATTTTATTAATTATCATGAAGTTGATTTTCATAATTATAATTCATTCTAATGAACTAATCATTAATGAATTATAATACTATAAGAATTTAGTAACCCCTAAAATAGGGCAATAAATTTTTGCTGCAAAACCATATAAACAGAGAAAATCTAGGGAGATCAAAGCGGATTACTTCGATAAAATGAATTAAATACTATTGAGAAGAATGATCTTTTCTGGCTCTTAATAAGATGATCAATCTTGCTAACAACACACCTAATACTGCTCCAGTGGTATTCGCCCAAAAGTCACCTATTTCACGGTACCTATTCACATAAGGCTGAATAATCTCAATCATCCCTCCATAAAAGACTCCTACTAAAAAAATCAACCAAGTCCGCTTAGGATTTAAAACACTTATTGGCAATACAAAGATCCCAAAAGCCAGAAGGTGATGTGATTTATCAGAGCCAGGAGGTAATTCTTCAAGAGGAAATAAAGTCCCCCAGGCAATCCCCAAACCTAAAACAATCGTTAAAAAAACCGCGAAAGATTGGCTTCTAAAATTAAATAATCCCATTGATTGATAAATAAAACGATATCAAACTTTATCAAAAGATTAAATTAATAACAAACCAATCAATTATGAACCCAGAAGAAAAACCCTTCGTGCTAATTGCTAGAGTGACAGTAAATCCAGGTAAGATTGAGGAGTACCTAGATTTAGCCGCAACCACCGACAAAGTCGTTGAGGATACCGAGCCTGATATGCTATTTCATAACTTTGATGCTGATCCCTCAGACTCACACAAGTTCACTTGGACTGAGTTATACAGAAACGACGCAGCTCTTCTCAATCACCTCAATAATCCACCGGTACAAGAGTATGTACAGAAGCACATGGAAATTGCAGAAAGCTTAGAAGTTGAAATCTACGGGACCCTATCTGAAGAAACCTTTAATTTTCTTACGGATGCATGGAATGAAGCTGGAATTCCATTCAAATACTTCAAAACAACTCGGGTTGGATTCGTTCGTGATTGTATTGCAAAATAAATCTTTGCCTAATTTTATTGATGTAATATGAAAAATATATAACCTGCTAATTATGAAATACTTCACAGCACTAACAATAGCATGCTTTTCTCTAATGAATGCGCATGCCTTCGAACCATTTGCAAATATCTCCGTTGGAAATGTAAGCCCTGATGATTTGGATGCCAGCGTATCCGGATTTGGAGCTGCAGCAGTTCCTGGAACCTTTGAACTAGATGGAAAAGAATCCATCAAATTAGAAATCGGAATCAAAGATGACTCTGGCCTTTCAGTGGGTATTCAAACCGCATACAACCAAATGGACATCGAAGATGTCAGCATTCTTGGTAACCCAATCGGCCTTGCCCTAGCAAGCCTTGGAGCTTGGAATCCTGCAGTATCATTTGACGCTTCTGGAGAAGTCTACACTATTCCAGTACTCGCTTTTGTCGGTAAAGAGTTTCCGATTTCAGATCTTTTGAGCATTGACCTCGGACTCGCAGCTGGATACACAACAGTTGAAGCTCGTCCTGGAGGTGATTTAGCAGGAGTATTTGGACAAGGTAATGGAAATAGCTGGGAGTTGCAGGCAAAGATAGGACTAGACTATCAAGTGTGTGAAAAATACTCTCTTGGCCTTGACTATAGTTACTCATGGCTGACTGGACCAGAATTCGGTCAAGCCACTGGAGATGACTTAGGACACCATTTTATTGGAGCTTCTATCGGACTTAATTTCTAATAACTTTTAATTTCTTACAAAAAAGACCGTCAGAAATGGCGGTCTTTTTTTATTGTTTTAATTGCTAATAAATTTAGCTGTGAGATTTTCCCTAACCTCATTATGAAAAACTTTCTAAAAACTCTCATTGCTTCAGCACTCATTTCAAATGCTTCAGCCTACGAACCCTTTATAGATTTTATTTTTGGTAAGACTTACTCAGATAACTTTGAAGGCGTTTTCAACAATTTAGGAGATACTGCTAAAGATGGCACTTTTCATCTTAGTAGCGGTGAATCGTTTGAAATCGAACTCGGAATTCGAGATGACTCAGGACTCTCAGTTGGCTTTCAGAGTGCTTACAAAAAAATGGCAATTAATGAGGTTTCAATTTCTGGATCACCACTCGATTTAAGCCTAGCGAATCTTGACCTATGGAACTTAGATGAAAGTTTCAGCATTGATGGAAACTTTTTTACTATGCCAATCTTGGCTTTCGTTGGTAAAGAAATATCTCTCTCTGATAAACTCAGCCTTAACCTTGGAATTGCTGGAGGCTACACCGCAATTATAACTCGACCAGAAAGAGACTTTGCTCTTTTTTTTGAAGAAGATGATTCCCATGTTTGGGAAATACAAACCAAGCTAGAACTTGACTATAAGCTTACAAAGAATATTAAAACTGGACTAAGCTACCGTTATTCATGGCTCACTGATCCAGAATTCAATCAATCAAAGGGAGAAGATTTTTCCATACACTTTTTAGGCGCATCTCTAGAATTCAGTTTTTAACTCCTTATCTTTTTCTAATACTAAAGGAATAAATTTTAGACTTACTAAGAGTGAACTGAACCCTTAGTTTATTATTGCTAGACTCTTCAATAATCTCTTTTAGGGATATTTCTAAATCAGTACAAGATTTTGTTATAGCCCTAGATCCCTTCACTTCATTTCCACTCTCATCAAGAATACCAACATAAACTGAACCCTGAAATTGAACGTCAGCACTAATATAAATCTTATTGGAAAGATTTATGGGAACAGTTGTAACGACCGCTGATTGAAAATCATTATCTTGTTCATATCCTGCCCATCTATTTTTATTTAAAGTTGCTAAAGCTAAGCCACCTTTCCTCCAGTCAAAGAAATACCAATCCGAGGCGCCGTAATAAATACGAACCTCATCATCCCGAAAAACTGGAACTGAAGGAAAAACACACCCCCAGTCATAAGGCATTTTCCCATACTCATTATTATTTGATTTGGAATTCGAAATGAATGGAGTTCCAGGATTTATACGATGCCATTTGTAGGAATCAGGACTCCATGCCAATTCTATATGTTGCCTGACTCCGTTTCTTGTTTTTTTTGAAGGGTAATTCATACAACCCAAGAGCCCCAGATACACACCTCCATCTCTAAATATGACCATGTCATGAAGCTGATCTTGAGGAGTTCCTTCAATGATAGTTTCTGATTTTGTCCAAGTCACTGAATCAAGACTTTCAGTACGGGCGATCTTCCTATTACCGGTCACTGGAATTGGATCGTAATGACGAAGAATACCCACATACTTTTTTAATTCAGGCGACCAAATCATATTGGCATGACAATCACTCTCCCCCACTCCAGGCAAAGCCACTTCGTCACCCCAATTTAAACCGTCAGAAGAATACCTCATCTTGTACCCTGAATTAGAACAATAAAATGCTTTATAACGACGACCTGGAAGATTTTCTAGTTCATCTTTAATGACACCTGCACCAGAAAGCCCTCGAGAGACAATATTATTATTTGAATTTCCGTTAAAAATTACAATTCCAAGATTAGGTTTAGTCCAATTAATACCGTCAACCGAAGTTGCGTAGAGCATTGCTTCTTCTCGGCCAGCAGGCCTAGCATTCATGTATGGAGTGTCTGAGGGGTTTCTCTTTTCCTGTACAGTTTTTGTAGTTCTCTGATCAACGACAAAAGGACAGTACCAACACTTATAAAGATTTTCCTCTTCATCATAAATGACATTAGGGTACATATTATCATATCTCGGCTCCCAAGGGCGGTCCTCCACGAATAGTGGATTTGATTCATGTTTAGTGATTTGACCAAGAGTAAGTTTGGCATTCTTTGTGGACTCAATAATTCTCGAATCCAAGACGAGGTATTTTTCTCGTTCTTTAGGTGGTTCATTTGCCTGCTCTTTATTTCTAACAATCGACGAATAAACAAGAGGTCGAACTTTGCTTTTAATTTGCTTCATCGGCGACTGATTAGAAAGAGTGATGACTGCGAGCTCATCTTTTGGAGATATAAAAAATTCAGTTCCCAGCCCTCCAAGCCACTCACATTCACCGATAGGAGATGAATCTATTTTTCTGATTCGCACAGCAAAACCCAAGCCAAAACCTCTTCCCTTAGGTGCCCTAGCAATCTCCCCTACACCCTCAGGCAGCTGATCGCTGAACATTTCACTAACTGTTTTTGCAGCAAGCAATCGATCACCCTGAAACTTACCCTTACCTGTCAGCATAAGACAGAATCGCATATAATCTGATGCCGTAGATACTAAACCACCTCCTCCTGATAAAAACTTTGGAGACTTTTCAAAAGTAAATGGCCCACTCGTTCCTGGCTGCGGCGCAGTAATTTTCTTTAATCCATTTCCATAAGGGGTAACAAACCGGTCCCATTTTTCTTTAGGAACATAAAACCCTGTATCCTTCATTCCAAGAGGGTCAAAAATTAAATCTCTTAGAGCCTTGTCCAGTTGTAAACCAGAACCAATTTCAACCAATCTTCCGACGACATCTGCAGCAAAACTATAATACCAACCCTTTCCAGGTTCGTAAATTAAAGGAACAGAATCTAATCGACTCATCATTTCTTCAAGGCTGCTATCTGCCAATGAGGGGTGCCCAGCTTTTCTAAGTGCCCGATCAGTACTAACATTATTAGGCAATCCTGCACTGTGCCTTAAAAGATCTCTCAATGTCATAGCTCTTTCAGGAACTACTCCTTTATACTTCATTTTCCCAATTGGCGGGATATAATTTGAAACAGGAATATCTAGATTGAGCTTTCCTCTCTCTACAAGAACCATAGCAGCGGCGCTAACTACGGCCTTGGTCATTGAGTATATTCTAAATATTGAATCCTTCTCCATGACTTTTCCTGATGCGATGTCCTGCATCCCTTTGGCAGAAAAATGAACAAGCTTGCCCTTCCTCGCTATAATAGTGACGGCACCAGCCAACTCTTTATTCTCAATAAAGTCTTCAATTACATGATCAACCTTTTGAAGCTTTTCAGCCGACATTCCTACTTCCTCAGGTTCGGCATGAGGAAGCCTGTCTGCATAACAAATAGACGAGCAAAGAACCAAGGCGATGAGTGCCCTGAGAAAGTTATGTAAAGCTCCAAGCATTTCTAAAATAATGGAGCAAAGTTCACTTTATAAATTAAAGTCTATTATGTCACATCCCTGGAATGAGTGACTTTACTGCACCTATAACATTGCCAACAACGTCTAGGATGATTTTAGGAGGAGCAGCTAATAGAGAAATGATTTTGGCGAGCATTGAATTTAAATAAGAATCTTGGTTTATCGTAATTTTACAGGAAATTTAGCATGGATTAAAATACAAAACTTTCCAAATTGTCAGTAAAAGTTACTAAATTATCTCACAACTATCTCATATTTAGTAAGATACCAATTTATTTATCCTTGGAACTAACATTTTTACTATTTCCTAACCGAAAGAAACGTGAATAATCCTTAATGGAAAATTAACAACTTTGTGATCTATATTAATAATCTAATGAAACTAAAAAAACACCTCCCACTATGTTTAAGTTTGGCGTTGACCATTGGAGTCTCAAACGCGCAGATACCAGCCCCTTATCTTTACTATGATTTTGAGGATGCATCAGGATCAACCTCTGCCATTGACTCGAGCGGTAATGATCGAGAAGGCGCAGTCACTGGAGACGTTCAATTTGGGGAAGAAGGAGCCCCTCAAGGGTCAACCCCTAGCGCCGGAGCTGCATTTTCAATAGGCGGAAGCGGTTACATCACCGTTGAAGGGTCTGATGCTCCAACTGATTTTGGAAACAGAGATCAAGGAGTAGCGATGAGCTACACCATGTCTTGTTGGATTAAACCTGATCAACAATCTTTCAGTGGAGACGCTTTCATCTTTGGTCAAGGCAGCCAAGGAATACACAACGGATTTAGAGGTGGTAATACCTACCATGCTCACTGGGGATCAGACTTTAGTGGATCACTTCCCCTAAACCCAGACGAATGGGCTCACTTAACCTTCACCTATGACTCTGAATTAGGCAGGGGTGCTATCTATGTTAATGGAGAATTCGACTCTGAAAAAACAGATCAAAATGGACCTAACGGAGGAGGCCCAGTACTCATCGGTGCTCGTAACAATGGTGAGCACCCTTACCACGGACTCATTGATGATTTAGCCATGTGGCAAGTCGCATTAGATGAAGACCAAATTCAAGCACTGGCAGGAGGCTTAAGCCCAAGTGGTCGAGACAATGAAGATGACGATGAAGACGGTTTACCTGACTATTAT